>NC_020156.1:1361666-1702083 GCF_000332115.1 Nonlabens dokdonensis DSW-6 | reverse complement strand
ATGAGATCAATGGCTTATTTACTAATACATCAAATCCGCAAACGGTGTTTGTAGTCGTTGAGGATAACAATACGGGCTGCACTAATTCAACAACCCTTGAGCTTGAAGTTAGAGATGCTCCTATTGCAAATACAGCTCCTGCGCTTACAGTTTGTGACGAAAATAATACAGGAGACTTTATAGAAGTTTTTGATCTCACAGATAATGAAGCTGTAATTTTAAACGGACAAACAGGAATTAACGTCACTTACCACAATTCACAGCAAGATGCAGACAATGGTGTGAATCCTATTAATAACACCACTAGCTTTGAAAACAATACTACTCCGCAAACCATTTACGTGAGACTAGAAAATAGTACAGGCTGTTTTGATACTACAACTTTTGACCTTGTAGTAAATGAAATTGCCGTACCACAGCTTTTTGATTTATATTATTTATGCTTAAACAGTGATGGTAGTGTTTTATTTGCTGCCGATTCACCACCCACATTAGATACCGGACTTGACAGTGCTGGCTTAGATTTTACTTGGGAACTAGATGGAGTAGCAATCAACGGAGAGACTGATGCTAGTTTAACAGCAACTGAAGTAGGATTGTATACCGTAACGGTAACAAATACCGCTACTGCTTGTAATAGCTTACAAACAACAGAAGTGAGACAATTGGGTCCACCAGATCGTTTTGGTGCTGAAGTTGTCACGAGATATTTTGAAGAAAGACATAGAATAGAAGCATTTGCAGAAGGCCCAGCAGATCAGTACATCTTTCGATTAGACGACGGTCCATGGCAATTTAACGGCAATTTTGATAACGTCACTCCTGGACCACATATAATAGTGATTCAAGATGCTGAAGGCTGCGCAATGGTAGAAATACCTTTAGATGTAATAGGATATCCTTTATTTTTCACTCCGAATAATGATGGCTTCCATGATACATGGAACATCATAGGCATCAATAATGACCCTAGCACTATTATTTACATCTTTGACCGTTTTGGAAAATTATTAAAACAAGTAAATCCTAACGGAGCCGGATGGGATGGTACTTATAATGGACAGCCTTTACCTTCTTCTGACTATTGGTTTAAAGTGGAGTATATTGAAAATAATGTTCCTAAAAGTTTCGGAGGACATTTTGCTTTGAAGAGATAAGATTAGAATTATGATGTTCTCGCTTTCGCGAAAGCGGAATAGATAAGGCTAAAACCACACAGTTAATCCTCTTGATTTAAATTATTAAAATTGAAAAGATCCTACTGATCGACAATTCCCATTTTCCTTAATAAGAAACTCGCATTCATGTTAGTGGCAATGCCATCTTTGAATTTATAATCAAAAGTAAGCTCGTCATTTGTAATATCAGCATCAAAGAAATAGTTAGAAATCGTATCGTATTCATTTGCTACCTCGGTAAGACTTAGATCGTGCGTGGCGATAATTCCTGTGGCGTGCTTTCTGGACAGTTTTTCTATTAATTTACGAGAGCCATTTGCTTTGTCTTGACTATTAGTACCTTTAAGAATCTCATCAAGTACAATAAAATACCGATCGGTTTCTATTTTATCTACAATGTATTTAAGACGTTTCAATTCACTAAAGAAGTAGGATTCATCGTCGGTAAGTGAGTCACTCGTTCTCATGCTCGTAATTAACTTAATTGGGCTATAGATTACTTTCTGTGCGCTTACTGGCAAACCTGTGTTAGCAAGTACAATCTTCATCGATACAGTTCTAAGAAAGGTACTTTTACCAGCCATGTTTGCTCCAGTAATAATAAAAAACTCTCCAGATTTTATAGAGATATCGTTACCGATAGATTTTTGAGGATCTAATAATGGATGGTGCGCGTCAATAGCTTTCAATTGAAATTCACCTTTTTTAATTTCAGGATAGGTATAATCTGGATGATTATAGGCATAATTACCTAACGAGCTTAGAGCATCAACTTCAGCAACTGCTTGTAACCAATTTTCTATATGTGACGCATTTTCTTGCAGCCAGTTTTCAATCGTATGTACTTGCTTAAGGTCCCAAAGCCCTAGACCATTTGCAAGCACACCAAAAAGCATGTTATTTCTTTGATCTAGTCGTCCTATAGCTCCTGCAAGATCATGAAACCGCTGTGACGCAGGATCTCCATTTGTGGTGATTTGTGATTTTAATTGAACAAGTAAATCGCTCTCAAAAGTTTCCTTCTCTATTGCAAGAATTAATTGACTGTACTGACTGAAGAAAAGTTCCAAGCTACTTATGTTACCAGAAAAAGCAGTGATTTGCTTAATATATTTTCCAGTAATTCCTAAACCTATAAAAAACACCGCTGCTGGTATATAACCGGGCACTAGATCATAGAAGTACAATGTAAAAGTTGCTATACTCAATGCAAACAATAACCAGCACAACCAAGAAAATACTTTAGGCACAAAAGAATGATAGCTCTTTACCCATTTGAGCATCGTATTAGGATCTTTTTCATTATCTAATAAAGTTGCTGTTGCCCAAAATTCTTGTCTAAAATCTACCTTTTTTGCCAGTTCTTTTACAGCTTTCTGCTTCTTTTCAATTTCGGTAATATTGTTGCAGTTTAGTTTTCGCGCAAGCGAGATCACACCATCTTTTGTAACACTTCTATTCAAATATTGAAACATAGACCCTACACCAAAAAGATCAATATCACGACTGTATTCATGATCATCTTCTAGAAATTCTTTCCCAGTAGGAAAGCCATGAAAATCTCGATCTAGAATCTGTAATTCTTTACCATTAATATCACGCAAGCCTATTTGAAAATCACGTTTGCGTTTTAAATTTTCATGTCTTGAAACTAGGAAAAGGAAGAAGCCAAAAATTAAAAATGCTGCTAAAACAGCATATTGCCAGTAATCAAATAGAAAGTAAACCACCACACAACCACCTATGAAAACCAGAAAACGGAAGGTGCTGGAGAGTCGCAATTGATTTTGAAGTCTATTGCTAGAATCTGTAAATTGAGCAATGCGCTCGTTATAAAAATCGTGAAGTTGTGATTGCAATATTTTAGTTTTTTATCAGCTCCAGTATAATAAAGAACTGTTTTTATGTAGGTTTTACTTTTTTAAATTCTATAGATTTTTTAAAATCTCCTTTTCTTTTTTAGTCAATTTAGACACAACAAGATCATAACTATGATTGATCCAGTGTTGTATTTCTCTAGAAGGCATTTCCCGATCTGTATAAATCGTATTCCAGTGTTTTTTATTAGAATGAAAACCACCTATCACTGTTCCGTCGTATTTTTCACGTAGTTTAATGGCTTGTTCTGGATCGCATTTTAAATTGATAGTTTTTTCTCCGCGTTCCCATTTCTCTAAGCCAGCTAGGCAAAACATTTTATTCATCACTTTAAAAACCAGCGTTACCTCATCAAAAGGAAATTCTTCAGTCGCTCCTTTTTTAGAAAGGCAATAGTCTCTAAGCTCGTCTATTTGCATGGATTTTATATATTTCTAAATAGTTTATTAGGGCTTTGCCTAACATCAAAAACATCATATATTTTTATGGTATAAATTTCCTCGTCGATAACATATATGATCTTATAATTTTTATGAATTAAGTATCTGAAATCTTTACTTCGATTTTCTAACAATACTTCCTTTTGACCTAGATAAGGTGTTTGTTTTAAGGATAATGATTCATTTATAATCCCACGAATGAGTTTTGAGGCAGTTTTTGAGGATAATTTTTCAGAATAATATTCATAAATTAGAAACAATTGTTCCTGTGCGGTTGTGGACCAATTTATCTCAAATAGCATTACTTAAATTTTTCTAACAACTCCTCAGCTGAAATGTAGGAACCATTTACAAAATCATCTTCAGATTTGTCAATTCGAGCATTCAATTCTTCCATAGTCATTGGCTCAACAGGTTCTGATTTTAACTTGTTACTTATATTTTTTAAGGTTAGTTCTAGTTTTGAAATTGCGTCATCACTTTCTAATTTTAGAAACTCTTGAATAAACTCGATTTTTCTAGATTGTAAGTCCATTAGAATGCTTTTTTTTCAAATATACGTTTATCTCTCTATTTTCTTATCCTCAACACTTTGATCAAGGACCAAAGCATTGTAATCCAGCTTCCATCCTATAGTTGCAGCAAGTCCTTCCATCATTTTAATCGCCATTATTGCCTCTTTTTTGGCTTGTTCCATAAGACCGCTTTCTGGAACTTTATCGATGATGTGCTGTTTAGCATTGCGTGTTACTTCGGTAAGATCATCACTGGTGAAATAGTTTGCCCAACCTTCAGATTTATCATAATAACTGAAGTCTGTTTCTATACTCAAAATTTGTGGCTGCGGGAAATTTCTAAGCGTGATCGTTTTGGCATCTGGATCGCTATCCATTTCTATTTTAGTAAGATCAAATCCTATATGAGCTTTTGCCTTGATCAATATAATAGCTTTCTTTTTTCCTAGAAGGAAGTTGGCAATTTTATCTTTTACATTTTGATAGTGGTAAATTTCAGAAAAATCACCTTCGACCGTAATGAATTTACATACAGAACGTATTTTCTCCATCAACACAACGCTTTGTTCTTGTCTATTTTCTCTTTTACCACCTTTAAAGAAGTATTTGAAAATAAAAAACGAGGCAATGGCTCCTAAAGCTAGTCCAAGAAAAAATAATAAATCCATTTGTCAAATTTACAATATCTGGTAGAGAATAGGCCGCGATGGCGCCGCATCATTTTCAATAGGTGCGACTTGAAGGTCCAGCATATACAAACCATCTTTTACAGCTTCAGGCACATAAATAAATTCGGTAATGGTTGCATCAAGCCGTTGCTCTCCATCAAAATTCCAAAAAGACTTATGCGCTAGAAGTGCACCATTATCTTTCTCTTTATCCACACTAGGCAAGTCTATAAGAAAATGTTTGATTCCGCTTTCGCGAAAGCGTAACATCAAGCCAGCATCTACATACGGCGGATTTGTATTAGAATAATTTGTAGTCATCTTACTCTCAGGATTGGGCATCGTACGCAGTATCACGGCGGTTACACCATCTTTTAAACCGGCAGTTACGGATTCATTAATGACTAAATCACCGTCCATCTCTTGTGGTGTCACACTCATCAATTGTGCTTTAAAAAACGTACCGTCCAGCGCATCGTTGACACTATGAAATTCTTCTGTTATATGACCTATACATTCTGTATGCGTTCCATGACTGTGCGGATTAAAATTCACATCATTAAAATTAGTCGAGCCGCCCAATTTTACATTCCCAACATAACCATCTACTTCTACGTGCTTTATTTGCGGCTGATCAATATACCAAGCGCCCACGCCAGCATTGTTTTGAACCGCAATACTGATATCATGAGGTTTTGAAAGATCTATAGAAACTTGCTCATTTTCTAGTTGGATGGTTGTTTTCATATAGGATAATTCTTCTTGTTGTGATTGTTTTTCTCCACAACTGAGTATTAATAGTACGAGAACTAAAAAGTAATGTTTCATATTGATTCTAAGGTTAATATGACTTATTCAATTCTTTTTCAATTTTTCTCTCAACTGTTTCTAAAGATTCAATAGTGATTGGTCTATACATTTCCCATTCCTTGTCAAAGTCATTATAATATTTTTTAAGCACATCGTCAAAATAAGATTTTTCAAAGTTTTTCGATTTCAAACCTCTAATACTATCAACTTTTTGTAGCATTTTTCTCCGATATGTTTCTAAAAGATCGAATTTAGCTTGTGCTATTCTCAAATCATCTTTGTGAGTTGTATCAGAAACAATGGACTTTGTTCTAGAAAAAGTAGTATAAGAACGAAACATTATTGGATTGTCAACATTATATCTTGCACTTAAACCAACGTTAGTATATATAACAAAAGATTTTTCCGTTGGGTCATATCTGAAGTCCGACCATTTTAATTTTTTATTTTTATTCCAAATAATTTTGTCTTTAAGAATTGCACTTTCCATCTCATCAAATTTGTTTATTTTTTCTGAGTTGTCAATACATTGAATAAATAAAAATATTATCGGTATAAATAATAAAAGTCTTACTTTGAGTTGACTCATAAAGATTTTTTAAATGAAGAGTAGACTTTTATTATCAATTACTCAACAATCAACTCTTGTGTTGCAGTACCAGAATTACCAGTCAATTTAATAGTATACGTTCCTTTAGTTAGGTAGTACTTACCGTTATCTGCTTTTTTAGGTCGGTTTTCTTCATCAAATCTTTTCAAAGCATATTCACCTACACTACCATCATAAGTATAAAAGTTCAAACCTTTACTTGCATTTGTTCCATTTTCATAAATGGTTTTCCCATCTTCAATAAGGACTTCCATTTTTACTTTACCAGCCATTTTTGAATAGAAAGTCAACTCAATTTTAGGCTCTGGTCCTTCACTCCACATAAATCCTTGTGAGCCGTATCTAGAAGAAGCTCTCATTTTGTCGACTTTCGCGAAAGCGAAATTATCATCATCGCCTAATAATTCTAATGCATCCAGATTTGCCGTGTAAATGGAGCGACCATGTGTTCCTATCAGTAAATCATTTGCCTCTGGCTGTATTTTCATGTCATGAACAGCTACAGGTGGCATGCCATTGTTTAGGAGATTCCAAGTACTTCCTGAATCAGTACTGATGTAGCTGGCATTATCTGTTCCCAAAAACAAGATATTTTCTTTCTTAGGATGTTCAATAATCACATTCACTGGTGAAGTAGGAATAGAATTGCCGATGTTAGTCCAAGTCTTACCATAGTCGGTACTTTTAAAAACGTAAGGTGTAAAATCGTCAAAACGGTAACCATTTAAGGTTACATAAACAGTCGCTTGATCGTGTTGTGAAGCTACCACACGGCTTACCCAAAGGTTCACTGGCCAGTTGCCTTTAATCCTATTCCAGCTTGCGCCACCGTCTTTTGTAATTTGAACTAATCCATCGTCAGATCCTGTGTAAATTAAACCAAATTGAAATGGAGATTCACTAATGCTAGTAAGCGTGCCATAAGTTACATTTCCTTCTTTACCGCCTTGAGTCAGGTCTGGAGAAATGGCAGTCCAGTCGTCTCCTTGATTCATCGATCGGTGTAATTTATTGCCTCCTAAATACAGGATGTCTTGATTGTGCGAACTCAATAATATAGGAGTTTGCCAATTAAAGCGGTAAGGAGATTCTCCTAATTCGTGTTTTGGCTGGATATAAGTCCCATCTTCTGTGTCGCGATTAATTCTATAATAATTACCAAATTGATAACCGGTATAAACGATATCGCTATTTCTAGAATCGATTTGTATTTGCATTCCATCGCCACCCATAATAGATTCCCATGGATACTGACCTTGTTGATGCCATGATCTATCTTCTCTAGCATTATGAGCGCCTACCCAAACGCCGTTATCTTGCAAGCCGCCATAAACGTTATATGGTTTTTCCATATCATAATTAATCGCATAAAATTGTCCTACACTAGCCGAGTTGTTTTTAATCCAAGTCTCTCCATCATCATAGGAGATATTCAGTCCGCCATCGTTACCGTTAATAATATGGCCTCTTTTGTTTGGGTTGATCCATAATGCATGATGATCTGCATGAACATTTTCTTTTGAAATGCTTTTCCATGTTTTTCCGCCGTCATCAGATTTGATTATCGGGACACCCATTACATAAACATGATTCACGTCGCTAGGATCTACTCGTACTTGGGCAAAGTAATAACCGTAGCTGTAGAAAACGTTGTCGATTTGATCTTCATGAGTTTTTTTCCAAGTCTTTCCACCGTCGTTGGAGCGATAGAGTTCGGCACCTTTTACTGGTGTATCAAAAAGCTGCGTATTGGCATTCTCAAGGTACTTAGCAACATCCATAGGAGTTGCGTCACCAGCGCGAACCATATTTTTTACATTTTGCGCTCTGTATTTTTCTTGAAAACCGTTTTGTTTAAGAAAAGTATTGAGTTTTTTATCTTCTAATGCTAAAAATGCTTCTTTGGACATCTGCTTAAAATCATCCTTAGAAAGGTTTTTATTTTCATCTTTTGATGAATCGTCTTCTTTTTTAGGTCTCCTAAATTGCGAATCATGAATGGCATACACGGTGTTGGCATCATAAACAGCAAGTCCTATACGGCCTACTCCAGTCCCAATAGGGAAGCCACTGGATTCTGTGGTTATTTTAGTCCAGGTTTGTCCAGCGTCCGTACTTTTATAAATAGCACTTGCTTCTCCATCTCCATCAAAATTCCAAGCTTTGCGATCTTTTTCCCAACTTGCCGCATACATTACATTAAAATCTTCTGGTGCAACAGCTAGGTCTATAAATCCAGCCATGTTAGTCGCAAAAAGTGTTTTATTCCAAGTGTTTCCGCCATCTTTTGTAGCGTAAATTCCTCTAGAATCGCTCTGTGAGTATAAAGGTCCCGTTACGGCTACCACGACATGATCTGTGTTTTTAGGGTCTATTAAAATGCGACCGATATGATGAGAGTCAGTAAGCATAGGTTCACTCCATGTTTTACCCCAATCTGTTGATTTAAGCAAACCTATTCCAGCATAGCTGCTGCGGCTAGAATTATTTTCTCCAGTTCCTGCCCAGATAGTTTTAGCATCCCAATCTACCGCAATATCTCCTAGATTAATGGTGCTTGCGTTATCCATAACAGGAGTAAAACTGGTACCGTTATTATTAGAATGCCACAATCCACCGCTGGCGTAGGCAACAAGCATCTCGGTAGGATCATTAGGGTTTACGTCTACATCTACGACGCGACCAGACATCACTGTAGGCCCTATGTTTTTAAATTCTAGATTTTTAAACGGAGATGATTGCTCCATTTGCTCCATTTTTAAAAGACCACTTTGAACTTTTGTCGTAGGAGTTGCTTTAGGATTTTGGGCAAAAGAAATCAAAAAAGAACTTAAAAATAGAATAGAAAGAAATTGTTTCATAGCTTAATTTTATTGGCGTTTAAAGATACGAGTTAGAACTTGAACTTAAAATTTTTATAACTGATTCTGTAGATTACTAATTGCTACGATGGGTAAAGGTAAAATGTTCAAGTTCTTAGGCATTATTAATAATCTAGCCTTGAACAGTCGCTGTATATTTACATTTAAATTTGAAATATGAAAAATTTATTTATTGCCCTTGCCTGTATTTTAGTAATCACATCGTGCAAGACAGAGAACGACAGCCCTTCAAAAGAGGTACCATCCACTGAAGCTAAGATCGCAGCAATTGATACATCTAGATATCCAGAAGAGTTACTAAATGTTTTCAGCGCTCATGGAGGACTTCAAGAATGGTCTGAAATGAAAAGCATGACTTATAATATGGACGATCAAAGCACCATTACAGACCTCAAATCACGAGATATCATGTTGGAAGCTCCTAACTATAGTATAGGTTCTATTAATGGAAAAGTCTGGATCGCTCAAGACAGCACCTATTTTCCTAAAGAACGTGCTCGATTCTATCACAATTTGATGTTTTATTTTTATGCCATGCCTTTTTTACTGGCAGACGATGGAATAGTTTATAGTGATGCGGCACCATTAGAAAAAGATGGCTTAGTTTATCCAGGAATTAAAATAGGTTATGAAGCAAATGTAGGTGACGCGCCAGACGATAATTACATCCTGTATTACCATCCAGAAACTAAAAAAATGGAATGGCTTGCGTATACGGTAACTTATGGTCAAAGTGAAAAGTCTAATGAATACAGTTACATTAAATACAATAAATGGCAAGAAGTTAATGGTTTACTGCTTCCAAAGGAGTTGACCTGGTACAAAGTAGAAGAGAATAAACCTACAGTGAGCGCTGGAAAGACTAGGGTTTTCTCAAAAGTAGACATTGATCGTGGAGGACTAGATAAGCAGACTTTTAAAATGCCAGAAAATGGTATTTATGTAGATTGATACTAAAAACAAAAGTCACAAGAGTTCTTCAAATGTTGAGCTCTTGTGACTTATCATCTCAGATTTATCCTTTTAAATCTGTGCCATTCCTCCATCCACTTGAATCTCGTGACCAGTTATAAAACTAGAATCAGAACTTGCTAGGAAAGCTACTGTTTTTGCAATTTCAGATGCTTCACCAAATCTGTTCATAGGAACTTGAGCTAGTATCTGAGTGGCCATTGCCTCTTGTTGCTCTTGCGATACTCCAGCCTCATTAAAAAAATTAGTACCTATAGGACCAGGACTCACGGCGTTTACTCTTATTTGTTGCTCTTTAAGCTCATTTGCAAAACTTTTAGTCAAGTAAGAAACGGCACTTTTTGCAGCTCCATAAATGCTAGCTCCAGGCATTGCAATATCTGTAACAACACTAGTATTTAAAATCACAGAACTACCTGCTTTCAAATAAGGTAGTGTTTTTTGAATAGTGAAGTAACTACCTTTAACTAAGGCATTGAATTGAGAATCAAACAGCTCTTCGTCAGCATCAACTAGAGACGTGAATTTACCAAAACCAGCATTAACAAATAAAACATCTACATGATCTGTGTATTTACCTAGTTCCTTGTTGAAATTTTGAAGGTCATCAAAGTTTCCAGCGTCACTTACAAAACCTGTTAGGTTTCCTCCTAACTCTTTTATCGTTGCATCAATATTATTTTGTTTACGACTTGTGATAATGACCTTAGCTCCTTGATCAAGAAACTCTTGAGCTGTTGCTTTACCTATACCGCTTGTACCACCTGTAATTACGATTACTTTTCCTTTTAATTTACTCATTATTAATTGTTTTATATTGAAACGATCGTTCCAAATTGGGTTAAAAAAAATTCACTTTAATATACTTAAACTGTTATCTATTATGCTTTTTAGTACACCTGTTTGCTTTTCTAAAATTCCTGTCATTCTAAATCCTTGAAAGGAATTGAATACATGCCATGCATAAACACGACAGCTTTGATTTTTATTGATGTCGCCTTGATTTTGACCTTCTTGAATTAATTGCTGAAACATAGTTAACGTTTGCTCTTGAGTAATTTCTAACCATTTTCTCAAGTCCTCATTTGACGACATTTCAGACTTACAATTCATACTCATACAACCACGAGAATCATGATAGATTTCTGATAAAAAGCTTTCAAAAATTGAACGTATTTTATCTAAGGGATTTTTATCACTATTTAAAATAGGAGCAAACTGAGATTGAGTGTCTTCTAGATACTTATTTAAAGAAGCCTGATATAATTCCATTTTACCACCAAAGCTATTGTAAATACTACTCCTATTTAACCTTGTAGCATCAACAAGATCTTGCATACTAGTAGCATTATAGCCACGCTCCCAAAATACCTGCATGGCATTTTGAAGCACTTGTTCTCTATTAAAAGTTTCTATTCGAGGCATAATATCACTGCAAATATATATTGAAACGATCGTTTCAAAAAGCTTTTACCAATATTTAACAAAAAAGTCCACCGGTAAATGGACCAGTGGACTTATCAAAAACATATCCCTAATAATTTTTGACTAATGCTCAAATATAGGTGCCACATGCAGTTTATAAAATACCCCTAAAAGGGTATATTTTCAACTGCTGATTGAGTTTCCGCTTTCGCGAAAGCGGAATAAATAACATATTCTAAGATACCGAACAACTTTCTAGAAGTATCTTTGTAACATGACAAGAGATGAGCAATTAAAAGAGAGATGGGTAAAAACTGTAGCCTTTTTTCAATCAAAATTTGCAGATGGAGATGAAATGGACCTTGATGCGATTTTATTTATTATAGGAGTACAGGAGTTAGGGCAATTACATCGTAAATTTAAAAAAGACGAGAAGCTGCAATTGATGCATATCGCTATTTGCCGCGTGTTAGAACCTTATGGTTACTATGAGTTTTCTCATTATGATGACGATAAATGGCCACATTTTACTGTAAAGGAAAATTTGCCATCGCTTAAAGCTGGAGAACAATCTTTATTGATGAAAGAAGCAATTGTCAACTATATGGTTGCCAGTGAGGTAATCGATTAGGCTTTTTTCTTCTCACGTGTTACTAGAACTACTGCAAAAATTATTACGGCTGTTGCAACACCTTGCCATACGTTGAAAAATTCTCCGTCTAAAACTCCCCAAGTAAGCCCTATGACAGGCATCAAATAGGTAACTGATGTCGCAAATACAGGTGAGGTCATTTGTACGAGTTTGTTAAACATGATTTTGGCTGCAACAGTTCCAAACAGACATAAAACAATTATATACAAAAAGCTTTCTTGCACTCGACTGTCATTAAACTCAATAGAATGACCATCTGATGAAAAGAAAACAATGATCGCTAATGGGACTATAAAAATGAAATTTCCAGTAGCGATAGCAAGAGGATTTATGTTTTGAAGATACTTCTTGATTATGTTCACATTACTCGCATAACAAACACATGCTATTAAAATAAGTCCTGCAAATAAATAGTTTTGATTTGGGTGACTTTCCATTCCCGCTATGACCAGACCTATTGCTCCTGCTAATCCAATGATGACACCTATCAACTGATTGCGTGAAAAAGATATCCCAAAAATAACGGCACCCATTATCAAAGATATCAATGGTACAGTAGAGTTAAGTATAGCACTTATAGCACTATCGATTTCAGTTTGAGCATAAGCAAATAAGAATGCCGGGAAGAAAGTTCCTAAAAGTCCAGAAACTGCAAGCCACGGCCAATCTTTTTTATCGGTAGATATAAAGGATTTCCACCCTATAATAATTAGAATCGTACCAGATATTATCGTCCGTGCAGCTCCTAACTGCAATGGCTGTAATACTAATTCACCATTTTCTTCTCCTAAAGCTTTCTTTATAAGAATAAAAGAAGATCCCCAAATAAGACTTAGTATTATGAGGTAAACGTATTTTAACTTTGAAGGATCCATAAAATTTCAAACCGCAAAGGTGCTACTTTTTAAAAGACGACCTATCATATAAAAACATAAAAAAACCGATCTAAAATTAGATTTCAGATCGGTTTGATGATAAAAAGGTTCTCTTTTAAATATCTGAAAAGGATCTTAAAGTTCCTTCATAAGCACCAGTTATTACTTCGTCTGTATCTGTCATAAAGCTAAATGAAAGACTGTAATTATTACCACTCCTATTGATTGTCACTGAACCTGATCTTGCAGAATCTTGAAAAGTACAGGTGCCGTTTGTATCACAGCCTACTCCTACCTCTGCAATTGTAAATGTAAAATCTGATTGAGAAGAAGGATCGTAATTGTACGTACCGTTTTTAAGACCTGATTGCTGGTCGGTCCATAATTCAAAATAAATCGCATCACCAGTACCATCAAAATCTCCAAACTGGTCGAAACTTAAACTAGGAGAGCCTAAGGTTATGTCAAAATTAAAAGAGTTTCCTGAACCACCATAATTGATAATGGATCCTTTATTTAGTGCAAAATCATTGCCGTCATACATAAAGGAACCTGTTCCGTTTCCAGCGACATCGCCGTTATCATCATCCTTATCACAAGAAATTAATACGCAAGTAGCAAATACAAAGAGTAAAATCGATTTGAAAGTTTTCATGTTATTTTTAATTAATTAGTTACACCAATGATAACTCTTAATAAAATATTATGAAATACCCTTTAATAAGTATTTTAATCCCTCCAAGTAAGCGTCTCCATCATTTTGACCATGTCACTTTTTACATAATCTACTGCTGGTAAAATGGAGTCGTAATTAGGTTGTGTATTGAAATATAATGCAGCAGTAAGAAAATGTTTTGTGCTATCAGTCACATAGAACTGCGCGTTAGATGCAGCGTTTCCTTCTATTTCATACATCATACCGTAGGATTTGTTCAACTGATTTACAAAAGGATAGTCTGCAATTACATCTGCCTTTTGATTGTGTTCGTAAGATAGTTTCTGGCCATCAATGAGAAGCTGCCTCAAATTATCTTGTACTGGTCTGTAATTGAGATAAATGGTCGCATCCATTCCTGGATACTCTATTTTCATAGAGCAATCACGTTTTGCAAGAACTCTAGCATATTCATTAAGCTCAAAGGAAAACGGGCAACCAGTATTTTCTGTTTCTACATAATTACCTTTAGGAAAATCCAAAGCAAGTTGTCCACTAGGTTTAGGTAAAACATCTGAGTCATTGCAGCTAGATAATAAAATTAGTACTAATAAGGTTGCTATAAGTCTCAAGCTATAGTGCATTTAATTTGTTTGATTCTTTTTTTATCCATCACTTCTACAAGGAAGGTAATGTTATGAAAGACAATAGTATCTAATTTGCGAGGGAAATAACCAGTTTGTTCTAAGATAAAACCTGCAAGTGTTTCTGACTCACCTTTTGCCGTGTCAAAAATCAATATATTATCTTCCTCAAGATCAAGAACTCTATAGAAGTCTTTTAATTGTGTTTTACCATCAAATATATAGTTCTTATCATCGAGCTTAGAATACACTAAGTCTTCTTCGTCAAATTCGTCGCTTATATCACCTACTATTTCTTCAATAATATCTTCTAAAGAAATCAAACCACTGGTGCCACCGTATTCATCTACGACTATTGCGATGTGCTTTTTCTTCTCTTGAAATTCTTGTAAAAGATCATCTAGTTTTTTGTTCTCTGGCACAAAATAAGCTTCTCTTAATAATTTGGTCCATTCAAAGTTTTTCCTATCAATATAAGGAAGCAAGTCCTTTACATAAAGAACTCCAGTAATTTGATCTATACTTTCTTTATAACATGGTATACGCGAGTATCCATTTTCTATAACTTGAGGAATAATTTCTATAAACGGTAATGTTTCATCTAGAGCAAATACATCCATACGGTTGCGCATCACATTTTTAGTTTGCGTGTTACCAAAGCTTACAATTCCCTGTAACAACTGTTGCTCTTCATCAGTTGTGTCATTCTCATCTGTTAGCTCAAGAGCTTGTGATAATTGTGAAACAGTAATGTTTGATTTTTTACTTCCTAGACGTTCTTGGATTTGAAGCGTAACATAACGCATAGGCAAACTCAAAAAGCTAAAAACTTTATCTAGAATATTAAGTGGTATAGCCATAAAACTGGCAAAACCTTTAGGATTGCGATTTGCATATACTTTTGGGAAAATCTCACCAAAGAGCAAAATCAAAAAAGTAACTACCACTACTTCTAAAATAAAACGCACATTGATCTGAAAATCAAACAAATAAAAATCAGCAATATTTTCAAACCAGCTATCACTTAAAATACTAAAAATCAGTACTGATGTGATATTAATAGCATTGTTTGCTATTAAGATGGTCGCAAGAAGCTTTTTAGGTCTAAATAATAGCTTGCGAACGATGTGTCGTCTAGCAAAGTCTTCATTTTCATCCTCTAACTCAGTATTTGAAAGTCCGAAGAACGCTACCTCAGCGCCACTTATTAAGGCACTAGCAATAAGTAATAAAATGAAAACTATTACGTACATCATTTGATCTCCACTAGAAATCATAGATATATAAAGAAATTGTGATGGGTCAGGATCCACTTAGTGATTGCTTGGTTCTTTTAAAATGGTAAGTCATCATCATCTTCATTCACACTGCTATTACTTGCAGCAGGCTGGCTGTAAGTATTACTTGTCGCTGCGTTATTCTGAGAATTTGATGGTGCTTGTTGAGCAGGTCTAGCAGGAGCTTGGTTCATAGGCTTACTAGGTGCTGAGGCTTCATTTTTAGGAGTTAAAAATGTAAACTCGGCTACTTGTATTTCTGTCGTATATCTTTGTTGACCATCTTCACCAGTCCATTGACGGTTTTTAATGCGTCCTTCGATATATACTTTATCTCCTTTTTTGAGGTATTTCTCACAGACTTCTGCCGCTTTATTTCTAACGACGCAGTTGTGCCACTCTGTATTAGAAACACGTTCGCCAGTATTGCGGTTTACATATTCTTCATTTGTAGCTAGTGGAAATCTACCTATGCAATTTCCACCTTCAAAGTACTTCATTTTTACCTCATCGCCTGTGTGACCTATTAGTATCACTTTATTTACCGTTCCTGCCATAATTAGTTTGTATTGCGTTTATTACCTTGTATCGTTTTAAAAAAGTCGTCAAAGATATGAAATAAGGAAGTGCTGCTCACTCCTATACTTCTAAATTACAAAATAGTTTTTACTTCCCTTGCCAAAATTCTTTCATAAAACGCTCCATCAAAACATGAACAGGTTTTGCCCTTGCATCTTCAATGCTAAGAGTATCATTCAGTTCTTGATCTAGTTCAATAATCCAGAAATAGGCATGTACTTTTCTATGAGACAATTTATGTATAATAGGTTGTTGATTGTATACGCTTTCGCGAAAGCGAGATTCTCCTACCAGTTCCTTAAAAAACTTCTCTTCAATGATTTCTTGCGGTAGTAACGCACCTTGCGCTTCTATATAAGGAAACTCAAACAAGCCTGCCCAGATGCTGCTGTTATCGCGTTGATGTAAAACAGTTTTCTTAGAAGGAGTTTGAATCACTAGATAATGATGAAAAAGGTTTTTAACCTTAGTTTTTTTTAATTTGACCGGAAGCTCTTTAACCCTTTGTTCTTGATAGGCTATACAATTACTTTGGAATGGACAAACACTACAATCTGGACTTTTAGGAACACATTGTATCGCACCGAATTCCATAATCGCCTGATTATAGGTTGCAGGATCATGTTGATCTAATAATTTGCCAGCAAGAGACTTGAATTCTTTAACTCCAGCTGGAACATTTATAGGTGTCGCAATACCATATATACGTGATAGAACTCGGTACACATTTCCATCCACCACAGCAACAGATTCTCCGAAGGCGAAACTCGCTATTGCAGCGGCTGTATATTCACCTACACCTTTTAATTGTAGTAAATCTTTGTAATTATCTGGGAATTTTGAATTATTATCGACGATCTGCATGGCGGCAGTTTGTAAATTTCTAGCCCTAGAATAATAGCCTAATCCCTGCCATAATTTGAGTACCTCATCTTGAGGTGCATGAGCGAGATTCTCCACTGACGGGAATTTTTTAACAAAACTTTTATAGTAAGGTAACCCTTGCTGAACGCGAGTTTGCTGTAAAATCACCTCACTAAGCCATATAAAATAGGGATTCTTAGTATCTCGCCAAGGCAGTGATCTTTTGTTAACTGTGTACCAATCAATAAGTTGCTGAGAAAAGTTCATAAAATACGTTAAAATGCAGGCCGCAATATATATCTTCTTAAATTTTAATCAATTAGAGATTTCTAATTTAGTTTTTTAAGGTATATTTGCGCCCTATTTAATAACCCTAATTAAATTTAAAAAATGACTAAAGCAGATATCGTATCTAAAATTTCAGACAAACTTGGAATGGAGAAGAATGATGTACAAGCAACTGTTGAGTCTTTCATGAATGAAGTGAAGGATTCTTTAGAAACTGGAGAGAATGTTTACCTGAGAGGTTTTGGAAGCTTTATAGTGAAAACTAGAGCAGAGAAGACTGGACGTAACATCTCTAAGAATACAACAATTAAAATCCCTGCTCACAATATCCCAGCATTCAAACCAGCAAAAGTGTTTGTGGATGGAGTGAAAACAAACGTAAAAGTTAAGTAAAAATATAAGAGATATGCCAAGCGGTAAAAAAAGAAAAAGACATAAGGTAGCAACGCACAAACGTAAAAAACGTCGTCGTGCTAATCGTCACAAAAAGAAAAAGTAGTCCAAGACTACTTTTTCTATTTTTAAGAGTTCATTGAAATAGGGTTGCTCATGACAGCTCGTTGAGTGTACAAATTACTATAATTTGTACCAGATAATTATAAACGTACTTTACTGTTTCTAATAGTTAGAAATAGTGAGGTTATAAACATTACAGGAATCATGGATAAAGAAATTATTATCCGTTCCAGTGCTACAAAAATCGATTATGCCCTTACTAAAAATGGTAGGCTGGTCGAATTACACAAAGATGAAGAAGAAAGTAAGTTTGCGGTAAGCGATATATTCATTGCAAAAACACGCAAGGTACTCTCTGGCCTTAACGCTACTTTTGTAGACGTAGGCTATGAGAAAGATGGTTTTTTACACTATCACGACCTTGGAGTAAAATACCTTACCCAACTTAAATTCACTAAACAAATTTTAAGCGGCAGACGCAAAAATTTTGCGCTTAAAGATATCAAATTTGAAAAAGATCTAGAAAAACACGGTGCGATCGAAAAAATGATCACACCAGGACAACCAGTTCTTGTTCAAGTTGTTAAAGAACCCATTTCTACCAAAGGACCTCGCCTCAGTGCTGAGCTTTCTTTACCAGGTAGGTATGTTGTTCTAGTTCCTTTTTCTGATCGTATTTCTATATCTCAAAAAATAGAAGACAGAGAAGAAAAAAGCCGTCTTAAAAGACTTGTAAAAAGCATTAAACCTGAAGGATTTGGCGTTATTGTACGCACGGTCGCAAAAGGTAAACTAGTAGCAGATCTGGACCAAGATTTACAAAATCTTGTAAAAAAATGGGAAAACATGTGCAGTAAAATGCATAAAGCTCCTTTCCCAACTAAAGTTATGACTGAAGTAAGTCGTACTAATTCCCTTATGAGAGATGTTTTTAACGATACATACACTTCAATAATCGTAGACGATCAAGAAGTATATGAAGAAATTAAAGACTATTTAAAAACTATTGCCCCACATAAAGAGTCTATTGTAAAATACCACAATCCAAAAACCTCCATTTTTGAGAAATATGGTATAGAACGACAGATCAAAACATCATTTGGCCGTACTGTTTCTATGAGTAAAGGTGCTTACCTAGTCATAGAGCATACTGAAGCAATGCATGTTATAGATGTAAACTCTGGTAATAGATCTAATAAAGCAGATAGTCAGGAAGACACCGCACTAGAAACAAACATGATCTCAGCAACAGAAATTGCACGCCAGTTAAGGCTTAGAGACATGGGCGGAATCATAGTAGTAGATTTTATCGATATGCGTAAGGCAGAGAATCGCAAGAAACTCTATGAACACCTACGCGATGAAATGGCTGATGACCGAGCAAAACACAAAATCTTGCCGCCTAGTAAATTTGGTTTGATCCAGATTACAAGACAGCGTGTAAGACAAGAAGTTAATATCAAAACTCGTGAGGAAAGCCCTGATGGCAATGGAAATGAGATTCAAGCTCCTATCCTAGTCATTCAGGAAATCATAGAAAATCTAGAAAGACACCTTAAAGCTGGACACAAAAAAGTAACGCTACATGCGCACCCTTTTATTTCGGCTTTTATTACAAAAGGCTATCCTTCTATACGATCTAAGTGGTTTATGAAACACAAAAAATGGATCAAGGTAATGCCTCGAGATGCCTACACTTATCTAGAATATCATTTCAAAGATAAAGATGGTAACGAGCTTACTTAAAAACTTAAAACGCCTACAAGCATCGATTTGTAGGCGTTTTTTTATGGGTTGTATTTAGGTTTCGCTTTCGCGAAAGCGGGAATTAGAAAGCTACTTTTAATATTACTTAAATTTGAGTTAGAAATAAGCGTATTCCATTTTTAAAATAGTTTTCGGTTGATCATTTACAAGTATCAATATCTTAGTACAATTACCTTGTTTATCAAATTCAAGATACCGCATTTCAGAAACTTCGACCATATCTGTATCATTATATAGAGTAGTAATCTTAACTGGATAACCATCCTTATTATATTTTGTCATTTCGATCTCTGCAATCTCGTTTTCAGAGTAAGAAATAGTTTGTTTTACAACTCTACCTTTTTGGTCATTATCAAAAACTCTGATTTCAACAGGAGTAGCATCGTTCGGATAATAAAGCTCTTCTTTTATTTTAAAACCATTCTCAAAATGACTAATTTTTCTAAAAGAATCATTTTCATCATCTCCGTTTATTTGTTTTTGCTCTATAATTTGTCCTTGATCATTAAATTTATATTGGTAATTTAATGTAGCATCTAGATCTCCTCTAGAATTGTATTCGTTTTCTGTTCTTAAAAGTGCCCTATCGTCATACTCATAAAGAAATTTTCTATTCAAAGTATTATTCATCAACCAATGACGCTCTATGGTTTTCCCATTTCTATCAAAATAAAAATGATTGTCGATAGCTACAACGACAGATTTATCATTTTGCTCTATTGACTGAACAATTATTTCACCGTTATTCTCAACAGCTTTAAACTGCTTAATTTTTACAGAGGAAACCTTTCCTTTTAAATTGAGCTTTTTATAATCATTCATTAATTGTGAGCTGGAACAACTACTGCATGAAATGAGAACTAATATGAGTAAGAAAAAGGGGTTATATTTCATAAAGAATTATACAGCAACTGCCATTCATTCTCATTTACATAATTGTTTGCTGTTAAGTCACCACCACACTCTTCCATATTTGCAAAACGTATCCCAAAATCTTTTAGAAATCCTGTTGTTACTTTGTTTGTATCAATGTTTCCAAAGATATGCTGCATGCGGTTATAGTAATCATTGTTTTGTGCTGATCCGAAGATGGATATCAATAAACATACGTATAATAATGTCTTTTTCATATTAGATAGTTGTTATAAGTTTTCTTTTACGGTATGTATTGTAAATCAAAGCGCCCATTTGTAATATCAATATTTTCACATTCTTCATTATTAGTAGAGAACTCGAAAGTTCCTGATATTATGAAATTATTGTCATCGATGTTTGTAAATGTTAATGAACCCAATATTGTATCTTCATAATCATAAACACAAAGCGACCCATCTTGTGATTCAATGGCAAATCTACATTTGGCCTGATTTGAAGATGTTTGTACTAAATCATAATTAAAATTTTCATTTATTGGATCTATAATAATAATTGTTATACCAGCTGCACCAAATTGAAGAAATCCATTTTGATATATGGCAAACTGATTAGAAGTGTTAGTTATATTAAAAGGTTCTCCATTTAAAACAAATCCAAAGGTATTTTCACCAGTAGTTGTCTCTGGCGGCAATTGAGACACTGGATCTTGTGGGCTGTCATCGTCGTTTTTATCGCAGGCTGTTAGGGTTAATAAGGCAAATAAGCCAACCCTTAATCCCTTCCAAAGGAAGGGAAAACTATTTCTAATGTTAATTACGTTCATAATTATTGCTTTTATTTCCTTTAAATCTAGGTTATTGAGCAGCTATTTATATTTTGTTAATATCGTTTAACATAAGTTTATGTGTTCTAGAGTGATTATTTATCAACACGTTTTCGCGAAAGCGGGAAAATTATAACTTCAAACTTTTCTTAAATAAACTACCTCAACATAAATTAGCGAGTACCTTTGCAAAAAATTTAAGCAGCATGCAGCCTAAAACACCTTCACAATCATTTACTACCGTCACCGATATGGTATTGCCAAGTGAGACAAATCCGCTGAATAACTTATTCGGTGGTGAGTTGCTGGCACGTATGGATCGTGCAGCTAGTATCGCTGCAAGACGTCATTCCAGGCGTATTGTGGTTACCGCGTCTGTAAATCACGTTGCTTTTAATAGAATGGTTCCTCTAGGAAGTGTAGTAACTATAGAAGCACAAGTGACTAGAGCTTTTAACACCTCTATGGAAGTTTACATGGATGTTTGGGTAGAAGATCGTGAAAGCGGTGAACGCACTAAGGCAAATGAAGCTATCTATTCTTTTGTAGCGGTAGATGAAACTGGAAGACCTATACAAATCGCTCCTATCCAACCAGAAAGTGAGGTAGAAAAAGAACGTTATGACGGCGCATTAAGACGTAAACAATTAAGTCTAGTTCTCGCTGGAAAAATGAAGGCTAAAGACGCGACAGAGTTGAAAGCGCTTTTTGAGGACTAATTATTTTATCCTAATTTGTGTTGGTTTCGCTTTCGCGAAAGCGAAAATATCCTAATAACCACCTAGATAAAATGCCTATTAAAATCGTGAAGTATTTGATTTTAGGAGTTTAATTCTCTTTTTTGCTTCTAGTTCTTAGAAAGAAGTATGTCAAAATTACCAATAGTATTACCGCTAGTGCGATATATAAAGTTACTTGAGAGTTTGCAGCGGTAATAGGCGCGTCTTCACCGTACACCACAAATCCTGCCCAATAATAGGGTTGCCCTAACTTAGTACCTCTGTGTACATTGAGATAATCTAGTTTTGCATTTTGAAGAGACTGTGATTTTGTCTGGCCTTTACTAAGATGCGTATAAAACCGCTCCATGATTTGCTTTGTAGAATTGTCTGGCACTTCCCATAAACTTGCAACAGTTGCAGGAACGCCGGCAAATGTAAAAGCTCTTTGAAATGATTGTGGCCCACTAGATTTACTTTCTTTGTAAACACCTGTATTACATGCGCTTAAAACAGCTAGCTTAGCATCCATTTTTAATCCATATAGTTCTTCAATATGTAATTTTTCTTGATCTGAAAAATTGAAATAGCTCAAAACAGCATCATCTTTATTAATAGTTGCGTGCATAGCAAGATGTAAAACATCACCTTTCAATCTATTATTTACAAAAGCATTTTTAGTTGCCTCTTTTCCCAAAAAGGACTCTGCATTAAAAATTTCTGCAATTCTAATCGCTTCGGACCTTGCCCCATTAAGATAACTTTCTGAACTTCTGGTTACTATTTGTTGATTTGTGTTTGTGTATTCTGGCGCATATATAGTTAGTGATAAGTCTTTTTCATATTCTATGTTACTGCTCCCGTTAACAAAACGTAAGTGTGAAGAATACCTTACTGTTTTATCTTCTATTAAAAACCTATTGTTGTGACTTAATGTTTCAAATGGTAATGGATAAATTACTCCATCTGGAATAATAATTAAATTCTTAAAATCATGTGCTTTATCTGGAATAAGTAATGAAACTAAACTATTATCATATGCCATTTTTGAAAAGGGCTTTTTCAAATTATCCAAATGCTGCCGTAGCATTTGTTGCTCATTTTCAAGCCATGGTTTTAATTCATAAAAAATACTATCTTTTGTTATTTGAAACAAGGCAAATTCATCTTTAAAAAAAGCATACTTTAAAACAATTTCGTCATTTTTAAGATTTTTCTGAAAATTGACAATATCAAAATCTCCACTTATTGATTTTGAAATATCTGGATAATTCTTTTTAAGTAATTGTTCAAAATTATACAACACCCTTGTAATAGAATCTATAGCTTTAACATCCCTGGTTTGTTTTGCTCTAGTTAATTGTTTACGAATTGTGAATTCTATTTGCTCTAAAGAATCTACAACAGGCAATTGAATGATATTACGGCTTTGATTAAAACTTTTCCAAGCTAGAAAATTTTGAACGTTTTCAATTTGTGAAAGATCGCTATTTGTCAATGCATTTTTAGCTGCTAATTCATTGACAATAGAGTTAAAAAAATCACGTGTAACTTTATTCAGGCCTTGATTTTTATATGTAGTTGTAAACTGCTTGAAAGCAACTTCAAAAATTGATGTATAATAACTCTCTTTATTATCAAAATCGTATTCAAGTAACTTGATTCTATTTGCTAGTGAGTGTATGGTTACCACATTATTGAACCTATAACCACCATTAAAATTAGTATAATCTTTCTTTAAAACTTCTTCTCCTTGATGAATTACTGTTAAGGCTTTGTAAATATCTTCTTGTGCTTTAATTACATCTTTTTGTTGAAAAGCAACTAAAGCTCTACTGATATAAAAATTAGCCCTAATATTATTATTATCATTAGTATTAGCAATTATTGTATCATATAAAGACATCGCTTCTTCATACTTACCTTGTTTACTAAAAATGACGGCTTTAGTGTTTTTAAATTGATATAAATGTCTGGCGTGATGTTTTTTATGTAATAGTTCAATAGCCTTATCAATTTCTTTGTGTAACAAGTTATAATCTGTTTTTTCTATGCCAGCTTTAAATAAAGAATAATAATTTAAGGCTAGCGTATAATAGTAAACATTTGCATCATCATAATTAAAGTCATCACTTTGATTTGATAATAAATCTTTGTCTTTATTAAAGATTAGATCTAATTTTTTCTTGTCAAATTCAACAGAATTTATAAGGTCAGAATTGTTGATTTTATCGTCTAAATTTAATTTATCACTAACAAAAGCAATAAGCATCTTTCTGTACAATAATTTGATTTCATAACTCAGCCTTGGATTAGGAAGCTCAATGTGGTCTGGTAAATCTTGGAGAAACTGCTTTCCTTTTTTTAAATAATTTCTTGATTTATTAAACGATCCAGCTGTTGCTGAATAGACGGCCATTCTACCATATAATTTTAACAACAAGTCATAGTTAGGATTCATAGTGTTTTCTAAGATATACAATGCTTTTTCTCCATATTTTAACGTCTCGAATGTTTTAGACTGCACTCCAAAATTGATATGTAGGTAATAATAGATTCCAGACAATACTGTGTCATTACCAGCTACATTTTCGGCATAACTTCTAGCTATGTGAAGTGTTTCTATACTTTTATAATTAGCAAATTGTTCGAACTGTGCCTTACCAACAATATGATATATACGGGCAGTATTTAAACTATCTTTTTCATTTAAAGGAGTAGTAGATTCTAGTATACTATCTGCATATTGCACTACCTTTTCCTGCATTCCTTTATTATAGTAGTCTAATAATTCATCAATCCATACCTTAGGATTAGTAATTGTTGTTTCTTGACTCGTGTGGCTTTGGGCAAAATTGAACTGATGTCCCAATAAGAACATAAGCCAGACTATATACATCTGAAAACTTGAGCGTCTCATAAATTTTAAAATTTATTTCTTAAATGTATGAAAATAAATGACTTAGTTTAGAAAATATTATTGTTGAAAATGTATAAAGGTTTATTAAGTATTCTCGCTTTCGCGAAAGCGAAATCCTACATACACTTTTTAATACTGCAAATAGTAATCGTACTTGCCAACAAAGTGTCTATAAATTTATGGGCAATACCAATTTGAATTTATAGTATTTTAGTAAATCATCTATTGTCCTGAAACTCTTTAAAATTTGAATCTATGGATAAGTACACATTCCCTTCTTTTAATACTTGCAAACCTGGATACAATTGAGAATCTACTTGTTTACAAATTTTTGAAGGCGAATTCATACGCGTCACATCTGTGCATTCTACAATATGTTTTCCTTTTATGTAAGCAACTAATCTGTTTTTATTAAACTCTACAATATGCAAATTGCCTTCTAATACATTTGCCTCTATATTATCTACTGTATCAAAAAAGACAATATCATAATAGGATTGGTCCTCTTGTTCCTCGATTTGATGATTCATAATTTCTAAATTATCTATTTCATTCAATACCGGTTTAGAAAGTGTTTCTAATTTATTTGCAAACTCGTCTGGTGTAATTTTACCTTCTTGCATTTGTTTTAATAAGACTTTCATTTCTTGTTCTATGCTCGCTTTGCTGGCCTTTAAGGACTCGCCTTCTTTTTGAGATTTTTGTGTGTCTATTTTGCTTATTTGCATTTCATTATAGTCGTTCTCTGCTCGTTGTTTTTTTATGTTAGATAAACTGACTACAATACTATCCTCTGGTTTTATAGGAAACGGAATACCTTCTTTTAAGTAAACAGATAAATGGAGGGAAAGCCCCTTTGGAGCATCATTTGGGTTAACTTGTTTTCCTAGTGATTGTAAACGTTTCACCTCTTTTGCCCAAGGTCCATTCGGGCTCATGTCATGTTCTGAAATATAGAAACTAAAGGTTTCGCCTCTATTTCCTATAGAAGTTTTGAGAACTTGAGATGGTTTAAGTGTTTTATTACCGTAAGTAACATTTTGTTGAGCATGTAATATGGTGGTAAAAAGAACAAACCATATGACGCAAAGATTTATAATCATTTTCATAATAGGTTATTTTTATAATTGGTAATAAGCTGCTAGTTCTAAAGCAATCTCTTTATTTTCTTTTCCCGTATTTGTGGTGCGACCTCTATTAGGCGGCACAATACTGTGCATAATACCATCTTTAAGAATTAATAGTTGGTACGTATTTGATATAAAAACAGCCTTTTCTCCTATACCATCCACTTTATGGTACAGTGATGCATTCCTTTCTGGATTGTATTGAAAAAATGGTTGATCTGTTTTAGGAACCCAAGCGCTCACTTGACCTTCCCAATATTCATATTCCTTATCGCCATAAAACAGTTTTATTTTACAATGCGCTAATTTTTCAGGAACAAGTTCTACGCGTTCTATTTCAACACGTTTAGCGTCTGTATTATATTTCATTATAAGATCAGTAGGGAAATCATTACAAAGACATTCAGTAATTTTTTCTGCCTCTGCTTCTTGTAAAGCCAGAGTTTTTTGTAACTGTTCGTATTCATCTTCAGAATTTTCTATAGCGTTACTTTTTTGATCTCCCAAACAAGAAGTACAGCCTATCAAAAGAATTACTAGAAGAACTTTATTTAACTGTTTCATTTTTGATTCAATTTTGTGTTTTTATTATGTGTACCAATGTTCATAGAGGTCTCGCTTTCGCGAAAGCGAGACCAAAACAAACCCCTTACTCTCCATAAAAATGTTAGTCATTGATAAAACCAGATGCCTTTGCCATTTCTAAAGCCACTTTTTTATAGTCTCTATTTTTAGCTACTTCTGTTTTATTCAAGATGTTTTTTAATGGATTGATCACTATGGTGTAACCTTCCATTTTGATTTCTAGCATTTTTTTTCTCTCGTTCCAAAGTGCTGCCTTTCCTAAGTTGGGAATCCATTCAGAAGATTTAGAAATCGATTTTTTTAAGCTCCATGCTTCTTCCCAATTTTCGCCATTACCAGCAGCCTCGGCAATATCGCCCATCATCTCATTTGCTCCTACCTCTCTGTTTATTGAAATCCCACCTCTAAGCCATTCAAAATCAGACGCTCCAGATTCAATAAAAAACATACACGCTGGCTCTAAGTTTTTATCATAACGATCTGATTTTGTCGGATCTTCTACATGAACTAGTGATTCAGACACGTTATAAATACGTGCAATAGCAGCAGCATTAAGTTGATCGCAGGCGCTCATTCCTTTTGAATAATTGACTTTATTTCCTTTAAAGTCATTGTTGATAAAAGAGGTGTTTCCTATTTCTTCTACATCAATAGCTTTTTTGTCGCCTAAACAGGAGCTTGTTATGAATACTAAAAGAAGTAAACTAAAGTTTTTTAAAAGAGTCATAATCGTATTATTTGATGATTAGTTTTTGTGTTTTTATGGTGTTGCCAGAAGTAACTTTAATGAAATACATGCCATTTTGAAGTCTTGAAATATCTAGAGACAATTCTTCTCGATAGATCTCTCGCTCTTCTCTGATTAGTTTACCTGTGGTATCAAAAAGTTGAATAGCATCCATAATCACTGATGATTTTATCTGAACTTGATTACTTGCAGGATTAGGATATAATAGAAAGGGATTTTCTTGATGTTCAAAACTTTCATTAGAAAGAGTCGTGTCCTGCACATTCAAAACAAAATTTCCAGATTGTGATAAAATAGCATTGTTTACAGCCGTGTTGCGTGGCCCTAGGTTTGCTTCTAACCAAACTTGTAGGTAATAGGTTTGTCCCGCAGTTAAGTTATTAACTTGTAATTGATCTTGAGCACATGCTAGTGGAGCTAATGCGGTACAATTATCATAAAGCGCTATTTTACCTATGGCAAGTGGCGCAGTAATGGTCATGGTCACGCTACCACTAGCTGGTGCAACAAATTCATACCAAACATCAGATATTACGAGACCACTTTGCTGGCAAGCAGGATTTGCTCCACTAGTCGTTGCATTTGCAGTAGTTCCTGGAATGTCTTGCGCTAAAGTTATAGAAGTAGCTGCGGCACAATCATCATTTAACGGCGAGCAATCTAATAGAAAGAATGATTGCGTATCAATACTGGTCCAGTTGGTATCGCTGTAAGCGATATTATCCACTTCTATACAATTAAGATTAGGATTGTTTTGAGCTTCAAAATTAGTGACATTAGTGTTGTTACCGTTTTGCACATTGAGACTAAAGAGATCATTACCATTACAGAATAAACTGGTCAAATTTGTGTTTTGAGAAACATCTAGATCGTTTAAATTATTATTTGCAATTCCAAAGTTTTCCAGACTGGCTAATAATGAGACATCGATATCGTCAATATTATTATCATTAAGAAATACCTGTAAAAGACTCAAATTATTAGATAGGTCGATACTCGTTAAACTGTTTTGATTAAGACTTATACTTATTAAATTTGGGTTATTACTTAAATCAATTGTTGTCAGGTTATTAATAGCAAGAACTACTGAAATCAATTGCGTGTTTTGACTTAAATCAATACTTGATAAATTATTATTAAACGCGGTCAAATCTTCTAATTCCCTAAAAAACTCAATTCCTGTTAGATCTGAAATGTTTTCAGAATTTACATCAAGACTTGTAACTCCTTGTGTATCTATTTCTAACATAAGACCGTTTACAGTTGCATCAGTATCTATTCCTAAATTGATTAGTGCTTGTTCAAAGTTTGGATCTGGTATATTAAACGTTATTGCAGCACAGTTTGTGCTAAAATCTGTCTGGCTATCAACACTTAACCAGTTGTTTCTACTGTAGATCTCATCATCTACCTGTATACAAGTTAAATTAGGATTGAGCGTGGCATCAAAGAATATACCGTTGATGGCAGTGTTGAATCCATTTTGAATATTGAAATTTGATAAATTATTCTCAGAACAAAGCACTTGTATCAATGCTGGATTAGTAGTAAGGTCTAAGTCAGTTAAATTATTTCTTGAAATAACAAATTCTGATAATTGGGTTAATGTTGATGTATCTATACTTGATAATAGATTATCTTGAAGATACAACTTTGTTAATGCCGTATTGTTAGAAAGATCGATAGAAGTAATTACATTATTGCTTAGTATTAAAGTGCTCAAATTGATGTTATTAGAAACATCTATACTAGATAAATTATTTAGAGTCAACACCAAGCCTGTAAGAGCTGTATTCTGACTGACATCAATTGTAGTCAAGTTATTGTCAACCGCAAATAAGGTCAATAAGTCTGTAAAATGCTCAATTCCTGTAAAGTCTGATATGTTCTGATTGCTAACGTCTAAACTTGTAACACCTACAGTGTCATTTTGTAACATCACACCGTTTATAATACCATCGGTATCGATTCCTAATGTGATTAATGCTTGTTCAAAATTAGGGTCTGGTATACTGATTAAACTAGGGTTAGATGTTGTATTTAAATACAAGTTGTCAATAAATGCTGCAGGTGCTCTAAATTGATTATTATTTATCGCTATCAATCTTACACGAATTGTCCTTGTTCCAACAGGCGCGAGACGCGTGTTTTCAAACAAAGTCCATGCTTGTGTATTTTGAGATAAACCAGTATCATAGGTGGATAATACATTTCCTGTGGCATCTCTATATTCAACAATAACTTGTGAATCGTCTTCAACTCCATTTACTTGAAAAGACTGAAGATAAGTGCTGAAATAAAAATATTCACTACTAGTATCTATTGTGGCGCTAAAAGAAGATACATCAACATCTTGATAAATTTCTGCAGTACCAGAGACAGTAGATCTAAAATATTTATGCCCAAATTCAACCGGCACACCTTGATTATTGCTAATAGGCCATTCCCAATTTCCTGAAACAGCAGTCCAAGCATTATCTGTAATTGGTATAATTTCTGCGCTTCCATTTACTATTAAGTTATCAGAAGGTGTTACAGGTGTGGCCACAGCACCTGTAAAAGTTTCAAAGCCATCAATAGTAGAACATAAATTAACATGATACACACCAGCCATGCCTGTTCTAGTTCCATTTTCATTATGTCCAGAAGAGCTTACAACTAAAGTATTTCCATTACCGCTAAGGCTAAGATTTCCTCCGAAATACTGATTATTATTATGGGTTCCTCCTAAAAAGAGATCGTTTTCTACCCAAGTTCCTGTTTCATTTTTAATGTATATATGAGCTTTACCTCTACTAGAAGCAAGATATTCACCAACAACTATAATTTTCCCATCATCAGATATAGCTGTATCACTACCAAATTCAAATCTGTGACTATTATTAGGACCAGAACTAGTATATGTTCTTAAAAGTTGTTCACTTGTCCAATCATTGCTGATTTGATCCCAACTAAATATTTCAACACTTCCAGCTCTTGATTGTGAGAAAAGATCTGATACTAATAAGGTATTACCGTCATTTGAAAGTGTTACAACACCTCCAAAATTTATATTAAAACTAGGGTCGCCATCTACATCACTTCCTTTTTGCACCCAATTGTTATTGACATATTCAAATACTCTTACATGTCCATGTCCTCCAGTGGCAGTTGCTCCATCATTACCAATTGCACCAATAGCCATTACAGTACCATCACCAGATAAATCTATAGATCCTCCTGAAAAATCATTTGATGCTTCTCCAGGAATAGGAGCCCCTAAGGTTACCCAAGTGTTCGTAATTCCATCGTATTGATAAGCAGTGGTATAACCTGTATAACTATCTGATGAAACGCCTCCAGGATTACCACCAGAACCAACTGCTAAAATTGAACCATCTTCAGAAAACGCAAGAGAAGTTCCAGTACGACTACCAGAAACACCATAAATTATATTTCCTAGAGGACTCCAAGCATTTCCTATTCTTTCATAAGTATATACAGCTCCCCAATTACTTGTAAATAAAAAAGGAGCTGAAATAGCCAAAAGGGTTCCATCTTCATTTAAGGCTACTTCTGTACCAAAAGAACCAGAATCAAAATCTGTGGTACTTCTAATATCAACACCTATTTGTTGTAGTCCATTAGCAGTTTTTTCAAAAACACGAACGTGACCGTACTCGAGCGTACCGCTATTGTTAGAAGAACCATTTGCTCCAACAGCTATAATATTTCCATTGCCAGAAACTGCTACACTACTACCTAAGCGATCTTGGGTGCCATATCCATAAATTTCGTTCCCAAAACGTGTAACACTATTTTTGTTGTGTTCATAAACACTTACATAACCATTTGCTCCAGTAGTTTCTATAGATGGTGCGCCTGCTGCAAATAAGTCTCCATCACCAGAAATAGTGACTGCATAACCTAACTGATCTGTGGCCACATTACCTTCTACAGCCACATTTACTTGTTCCCAATCTGTATTGTATTTTAAAACTCTAGCACTATAAGCCTCACCGATAACTATGGCATCTCCATCATCAGCAAGTTCCATACTAATTATATCATTTCCTATTTGTGCAATATTTGTTCCTTTGGATATCCAGTTATTACCAACAAATTCTAGAATAGCGACATAATCATTATTATTGGTTTGTGCAGTTCCTATCGCAATGGTATTTCCATCAGATGATATACTCACCAAGCTTCCGAAATAACCTAAGAAATCTGATCCGTTGATGGTATTTCCTATTTGGGTCCAGGTATTTGAAATGTTTTGATAAACTTTTACTTGACCTTCATAAGAAAACTGACTAGCCGAGTTAGGGTCGCTATAAAATGGGTCTCCTACTATTAATGTCTCTCCATTATTAGACAAACTTATTTTATCATCAAATAATACGTCTGTTGACGGTATCTGTTGTCCTGTAATTGACCATGTATTTGTCGACCATTCATAGACATTTGTACCTGTTTTTGTTGCAATGGCCAAAGACAGTCCATCTCCACTTAGAGACATATCGCTATAATCTTCTATACCATTAAATAAAAAATCATTACCTAACTGTGACCAAGTGTTGTTGCTATATTGATATACTTGTATATAAGGAAAATATTCTACCGCTAAACTTCCAAACAAACTCTGTAACGTTTGCCCTGCATTTAATTGAATAGCTATCTGAGAATCATAAACAGCTAATGTATTACCGTCTGCAGAAAGAACTACTTTTTTACCAAATGTGTTAAAGTTGTCGCCCGTACCTACTATATCTTGCCCTTTTTGAATCCAGCTACCAGTATCATTGCTATACACTTGTACTCTTCCGCTATCTACTGAACTAGGTGTTACATAGCCATATTCCCCAATAGCCAACACAGACCCATCATTTGAGAAACTTATGGAATTACCCATATAACTTGTTGTTTCTGTAGAAATAATTTTTTCTATTTCTACTGAGGTCAATTGATCTGGAGTAATATCTACTTGTGCATAAGAGCAAGCAATACTTAATATAAATACGATGATTGTTAATGTATTTCTCATAATTCTATTGGTTTAAAACATTTTTTTATACTCCTTAGAGTTAATTATTGTATTGATATTATCTTTAATTGCAGTGGTTTCTGCTTTCATATTTCCCTCTTTTGAGGTAACCGTATACTCCATGATATGGCCGTTAATGATTTCTTTATTTTGAATAAACCAGTTGGGTAGTTGAACGCTAGATGCCACCCAGAGTTCCATTTTCACGTCGCTATCAGACATTACATATTCCTCACAAACAACACCGAGAATAGTTTTAGTTCTTCCAGTCCTATCAATTTTTGTATAATCATAATTTGCCATTTGATCGGTAGGGTTTTGTGTTTGATTACCACCCATCATACTTTGTGACATTTGCATTTTCATGCCTTGAGTACTCACAAAAATTCTGATGTCCTGGTTATCCATAACCATAATTGATTCACCAGCCATTTCTTCGTCAGAGTATTCACTCATATCGGCTTTTATGCCTAGATAAGATTCATTAGGATTAAATAAATATGACATATTGTAGACCTCGTTTTTATCTAAGTTGGTCATCTTAACAACAGTTTCATGAGTAAATTCATAAACACCTGGTTGAGCAGTTGATGTTGTAGATTGAGGAATGGTATAATTACCAGAATCTTGCTCAGCACTTTCTGGCTGTTTAATAGAAGTATTGTCTATAAACTTAGGAGAATTACCATCTATGGCTCCTTTAAGGGTAGATTTAAAATAGGATTCTTCATCATATTCTGAATTACTACTATTTCTTGAAATGGTACGTAAACTTACTTTCCCAGAAAAAGATATCTGGATACTATCATCTGTTAGTACATCTATACTTACTTCTCCAGTAGACACATCATATTTTTGATAATCATCAGAAACCGCTGCTTTATAATCATCTGGCTTTGCATTCTTAATTAATAATTGAGGATCGTAGCCTAAGGTTAACGTAGCCTCTTCAGGGATTTTAAAAACTTGACGGCTGTTGAAGTTTTTATTATTTTCTTCATGTTTTAGGTTTTGAGCTGTTTTAATAATCAAATTAAAACCGTCAAAAATATCGGCTTCATGAGACCACCAGTTGCCAGTCATTTGATAACCATCGTTTGACTTAATCACTTTTACACGACTTATTCCTTCAATGGAAACAGCTCCAAACTTTTGAGAATGATTTAAAAGAATTGTTCCAAAACCTTCTTTTGATTCAACAGCATCCTTAGCCTTTTTAGGTTTCTTTACACCCAAAGAATCAATGGTATTATTGATAACCTCTTCTATCCTATCTTCTGTCTTTCTTTCTATTTGTTTCTTTACTTTATTTTTGAGTCCTTTAAAAAGTTGCGCTTCTGCTTTGTGAGCACTACCTAAAATGATTATAATAATGAGCAGTTTGAATACTGATTTCATGAGATTTGTGATTTGGTTACACACTTAGTACCTTTAAGATTCTAAATATTAACATCTCATTAAAAAAATATTTTAAAATAAAAAGAAGAGTAAGATTTTAATAGTTTGTTTTTATTCCGCTTTCGCGAAAGCGAACTAAATACCTGATAGTGAAATCATTTTAATATCTTTATCTAGAGGTTTTCCTCTACCTTTAGAATTTATATTTGTTTTCATGTTAACCTTTCCACACTTTTAGTAACTAAATGAATAAAGCTACTGAAGATTATAAATTGCAAATAGCCTTAAGGGCCGATGATAAAAAAGCTTTAGAGAAGGTTTATCTAGATTATAGATTAGAGTTTTTACATTACTCTAAACGTTATTCTCTTGATGAGTTAGACGTTCTAGATATCTACCAAGATGCTGTTATAGCTATGCATCAAAAGTTTGTAATGAGCCAGTTGGAATTAAAATCTAGTAGTGTAAAAACCTATTTATTTGGAATAGGAAAAAACAAAATATTTAAAAAATTAAAAAAAGAACAACGCTTTTTGAGAAAAGAAATAGAAAACGAAGACTACACTGAAATCAGTATAGAAGACGACAGTCCTACAGAAAGGCAATTGCTTTTATCAAAACGGTTGGAGGAAATGTCAAAAACCTGCAAGTCTTTATTAAAGCTTTTTTATTATAGAAATTTGACTATCGATGAGATCGTAAACCTAACAGATTATAAAGATGGGAATACCGTACGCAGTCAAAAATCGAGATGCTTAAAGCACTTAAAATCGTTGTTTAAAGTGAACTAATGAATACAGAAAAACTCATACAAGATTATATATCGGGAAAGATTTCTGATGAAGATCAACTTAAAGTGGAGCACCTTCTGAAAACCGATGCAGATTTTAAAGAAGCATTTGAAACACATCAAGATATTCAAATAGCCTTTCAAATTTCTGAAAAAGATACCTTGAAAAAGAAATTTCAAGAAATTGAAATTGATATTAATAAACCTTCTAAATTTAGATTATTAAGATCTAACGCTGTTTATTTAATAATTGCCGCTTCTGTTTTCATAATTATTTTCTTGAATATTTTTGATCAAAAATCAGGAAATGCTCTTTATGAAGAAAACTTCAGTACACTTTCTAACACCTATCAACCTATTGTAAGAAGTAATGCTACTAATGAAAACATGGCAGCGTTTTCTGCTTATGAAAATGCAAACTATCAACTTGCTCAACAGGAATTCGAACTTCTATTAAATAGAAAAAAGGACCCCAATATCAGGTTTTATTATGGACTCACTTTCTTGAATCAAGCAGAATATGAACTGGCATTAGATCAATTTAAAGAGTTAGAGCATATCAATCATGATTACAAAGCTGAAGAGTATTGGTATACTGCATTGATCTATCTTAAAAAGGAAGATTTTGAAAATGCTCAGAAATATCTGGAAAAAATAGATGAAATAAAATCTACATTTAACTTAAAGCAACGTAAAAAACTATTAGAGGAGTTTAAATAAAAATAGTTTTAGTTGTTACTCAAGTAATCGCTATCGTTTTGCAATACTTTTCAAAAAAATAAAACTTCCTAAATAGCACCATCAATTCAAGTTTCTACTTTACTATTAGATTACCCTAACTAGGATAATGGTTGTATCAAAGCTTCAACAAGTCATGGTAAATCAAATCTGTTTGAGATTTCTAGATTGTATTATATTAAACACTACTTTCTAGCAATCCAACTTGCAGGATCCACGGTTTCAGTATCTTGCATGAGAACAAACTTTAATTCAGTTTCACCTGAATTAGAAGTGAAAATCTCACCTATTACATCTTTGGTATTTACTTTATCTCCTTTTTCAACACTTACGATTTTTAAGTTATCGTAGATAGAGGTGTAATTACCATGTCTTATGTGAACGGCTAGAATACCGTACCTGCTTTTTGTAATGCGTATGACCTCACCTTCAAACACGGCGCGTACTTTTGCACCAGCTGGACTTTGTAATCGTATCCCGTTAGATTCAATCGTCAAGGATCTTACTACTGGATGCGGTTGTCGCCCATAACGTCTGGACACAAAACCTTCCTCCACTGGCCATGGCAGTTTTCCTTTGTTGCTTTTAAAGTTATTGGCTAGTATTTTTGCCTCTGGAGTTAGGAAAAATTTATTAGCAACCGCGCCAGTTTTTCCTTTGTTAGAAGCTTTGATATCGGCAGCGATTAAGGCTTTAAGTTCTCTGTCTATTTTATTGCGCTCCTTTGCTTTTTCTTTTATATCTGCTGCATACTCTTTCTCGTTTGCTCTAACTACAGCAAGCAAATTCTCTTGCTCTATTTTATCTTCTTTTAAAGCAGCTCTTTGTTTCTTATTTAATGCAATCACTTTATTCTTCTCCTCTTTCTCCTGAGCGAGTAGTTTGTTTTTTTCAGATAAGGCATCTGACTTTACTGTAATCTCTTCTGCCTGTTTTTTACGGTAATTTGCATAAGATTGCAGGTATTGTACTCTTTTATAGGCTTGTAAAAAATCTTCGGAGCTTAGCAAAAACATCAAGCGGCTTTGATCGTTTTGAGACTTATAAGCTTTCACGATCATCTCTGCATACTCTGCTTTGAGACCTTTGATCTCTTCTTGCAGTTTTTTAATTTCAGCCGTATTAGTTCTTATGGTTCTGGTTAGATTATTGGCTTGTTTATTTGTGATATTAATGATTTCTTGCGTTCGAGCAATTTTCTTATCAATAGTTTCTACCAGCAAAACCATTGTTTTTTCTTCTTTCCTAACGTTTTTAAGCAGTCTATCAAATTGATTGATCTCTCTCTGGATTTCAGCTTTACGTTGTTCTAGAGCGGCTTTACTTGATTGCGCTTTCGCGAAAGCGAAACACAAAACAAACACTACCGATAAATAAATATGCTTTCTCATCTATAATTTAAATGTGCTATAACCTTGTGGCATGCTAAACGGAAATGTCATTTGTTGATCAAACTCAACGTTTTTAAACTCCATTTCTACTTTAGAATCACGATTGCGTTGTTTTGCCTCAATTCTAACTTCTAAGGGTACTATTTTTCCATCTACGATTTGATATTCTGGGTAATTCATCTTGAGATAACTACCTTCAGATGGTTTGGAAATGGACTGTTCTGATACCTTAAAATCAGAAGGACGCAGGCTGAATAGCTTCACAACTATCGCATCTTCACTAAACTGATAATTGTTATTTGCAATATTAAAATCTTTTTTACCTAGGGATTCTACTGCCTGACCTAATAACAAATCTTCTAGCTGATTAAATGTAATTTCTTCTCCTAGAAAATCACTTATTAAACTAAAATCTCCATCAAAAGATCTCTTATTCAACTTTTCATAGAACTGTACACGATCTGGTGTGATATATACTTTTGCCCCTGTAAAGCCAAGAATACTTGCGCTCATCCAGATTTGTTTTCCTTTTTCCATACGTAAATTCATGGTAAAAGATCTAGTAGTTTGTGAGTTATCATAACTAACAGAAAGTCGCGCTCTCATCGTCTCGTAGTCTATACGGGCTGCTTCATGGGCTTTAACGACTTTAGACTTCTTTGCAGTAGCAACAGCATCGTTTGCAGCGCGTTGCGTACTACCGCAGGCTATGACTATAAATGCGGCTACTATATAAAGGTACTTGAAGTATTTCATTGTGTTTTGTTAGACAGTGTCTTTACTTTAGAACGCATTTTTGCGGCTTTAGTTGTGTCTCCTTTTTTATCATAACTCAAGGCGAGTTGCTGGTAAATATCGCTCTCTAGTTTTGGCTCGTCGAGCAAGAAGCTTAAACCTGTTTCTAGCTGGTCAATAGCTTTATCTGGTTCATTGAGATTATTGTGTGCAACGCCGTTAAGAAGGTATAATAAAGCTTGAGCAGGAAAAACGTCGAGGGCTTTCTCAGTTATCTCTATAGTTTTTTTGTAATCCTTAATATCTATGCTTAAAAGAGCCACTTTTTTGATAAGCTCATAATCTTTATCATTGATTTCTAGACCTTTCTCATAAAATGAAATAGCTCTTGCAGCATCTTTTTTCTTTAGGTAATAGTCACCTAATGCATTAAAGGCTTTTACATCTTCTACTTCATCTGCAAAGCTGTCAATGGCATCTTGAATCTCGTCGTCCTCTACTTCGGTAGCATCTGTCTGGATAAAATCGTTAAGGACATTGATCTTAGTCTCGGTATCAAATTGAGCCGATTCAAAAACCTTGCGCATACTTTTTATTCCTTTGCGAGTTCTACCGTTTTCTAGGTAGATTTTGTATAATGCTAATTGTGCTTTATCACTATCTGGCAAATTCTTATCCAGTAATTCTGCTATTTCTTGGACCTTCTCAGTATTGTTTTTCTTGCTGTACAAGTAGATCAAATTGATGTAAGATCTCTCGTCTTTAGGGTTTGCTTTTATTGCAGCTTCTAGTTCTACAATATTCCCGTCTCTAGCTTCATTTGCATCGAGTCTTGCTTCTATTTGCCTTTTAATTGCGGTACGCCTCTGATCTTCTCCTAATCGTTTGTCAAGTTTCTCGATTATAGCAAGAGATTCTTGATTTTTGCCTATTCTAAAATACTGATAGGGCAACAGTTCTTCATAGTTTTCATTGATATCAGCTAGTTTTTCAAGAACTACCACCGCCTTTTCATACTCTTTTTGCTTATCGTAAACATCATACAAGGTTTCCAGTAACCACTCGTTTTCTCCGGCAAGCTCTATGGCACGGTTTATTTTTTGTTCCGCTTTCGCGAAAGCGTCACTCATCAAATAATTCTTACCTAACTCATACTGTACTGCTCCATTTTCTGGCTGTATCTCTTCACAAACCTGTAAAAAAGCGATCGCTTTATCATGATTTCCAATGGCTTTGGCAGACAATGCATTAAAGAAATTATCCTTGAAGCTGTCAGAAACATCTCCTAAATCATCAACATTTACCTCATCAGAAAAGACTTCTTGCTGAGCCATAACTATATTGCTCAGCAAGAATATTGCAATTATAAAGAGGTACTTCAATGATTTAAACATAAGTTTCATTTTTCAATAACTATTCCATAATGGTATAGTCTCCTATACTTATTCTGGTAAACTTCCCATCGTATTTTACGTGGTTACCTATCATGGCTTCCTCTAATGTAGCGTTTTTAATAACAGAATCCTTTTGAATGAGCGAATTTGTTATTGTGCAATTTTCAATTACTGTACCAGCTCCTATAGAAACGTGAGGCCCTACAGTACTGTTTTTAAGCACCACACTGCTATCGATCACGCAAGGTGGAATGATTTTAGAATCTTGTAAAGTAGGCTGAGAATTTAATTCTTCACTACCATCTTTTTCCATAAAACTCATGATGCGCTGGTTGGTCTCAATGGCAACTACTTTATTACCGCAATCCATCCACTCGTCTACCGTTCCTGTTTTAAAAACATTACCAGACGCCATCATTCTTTTAATACCGTCATTGATCTGGTATTCTCCACCGTTGATAATCTCGTTATCGATTACAAACTGTAGTTCTTTTTTAAGATCTGCAATTTCTTTGAAATAGTAGATACCTATAACTGCTTGATCGCTTACAAATTGCTGTGGCTTTTCAACTAACTCTACAATTTCTTCTTTTTCATTCAATTTTACTACACCATAAGCCTCTGGTTTTTCCACCTGCTTAGTCCATATAACGGCGTCTGCGGCAGGATCAAGTTCAAAATTTGCTCTTATCAAGGTGTCTGCATAAGCTACCACAGCAGGTCCAGAAAGTGAAGGCTCTGCACACATTATGGCGTGTCCAGTTCCTAAAGGTTCTAACTGGCGGTAAATGCTAGCTTTGGCGCCTAGGCCTTGGGCTAGCTCTTCTAAACTTTTAACCACATCATCTCCAAAAAACGCTGGATCGCCAAGAATGAACGCAATTTCTTCCACTGGTTCTGAAAGTATGCGTGCAATATCCTTTACCAATCGATGTACGATAGGCTGATTTGCAATAGGTATTAATGGTTTAGGAGTTGTTAAAGAATGTGGGCGCAATCGTGAACCACGACCTGCCATAGGTACTATTATTTTCATAAGCATCTCAACCGCGTAGGCGGTTGTCTCTTAATTTTATCGAGATTTAAATCAAATAATTACTCAAAAAATCTCTTTGTTAATTGATTAAATAGACTTTAAGTCTTTTAAATATAAAACGCTAAGTTAAAAACTTATAGGGTGTTATCTATGGAAGGTGGATTATTCTTTGCTTTCCTCTTCCTGCCCAAAGTTGATCTTATGCTTTTTAGCAAATTTTAAAAAGTTGTCCAGCTTCCCTTTCTCCTTAGCTTCTTTATATAAACTTACTAGAGTTATTTCTGCATCTTGTTTGTAAGGTGAATTCATTTCATTGTACTTTGTAAAAGCAATCATCATGTTATCTATAGCCATGTCATCATCTTCTAAAAAGATACCGCATTGACCCAAACCAAAATAGCCTTCTGGATCTTCTGGATAGAACTTAATGAGGTCTTTATAAACATTTGCTGCTTTGTCAAATTTCTCAAGCAATCTGTATGCAATAGGTAAATTTTGCAATGGCATTTTACCTCTAGGGTCGATTTTCAAGGATTTTTTATAGCTTTTTACAGCGTCTTTGTAATCTCCTTGTCTCCTTTGAGTAATGCCTACCATGTCCCAGGCAAAAGCAAACTCTTTATCTTCCTTAGTGGCTTTTTTGAAAAACTCCAATGCCTTGTCAAAGTTTTCTTCTCGATAATAACCTAAACCTTTGTCGTAGAGTTCTAGAGCTTTTCTGTTATCACTAACTGACTTTTCACTAGATTCTTTGGCATTGTTAAAAAGATTCTTAAGGCTTTTACAATTATCGAGTAATTTTCTTTCCAGCTCTTGATAGCCTTCATTTGTATTGATAACAATATTCTTATCTTCTTTTATCACTAAAGAATCCACCTTATTGATATCGCCTATTTTGTTTAAAGTATCTTTTGTCTTTTCCATCATATCAAAGAGTTTCTCTTGAATTTGCTTTGACATTAGAGCCGACTGAATACAGCTTTTTACTTCCTCAAATTTTTCTTCTTCTTCAAACCTATTATCGATCTCACCTATACACTCACAAGCTTCTTGATAGTATTTATCTTTTACCTCCTTTTGGGAATAAGCTAAACTAGAAAACAATGCCAAAGAGATAATTATTAGGTTTTTCATATTTTGATATAATTTATTTAAAATCTGCTTTTTTTGATTGCTTGAGATTCTTGCCTGCGCAGGAATTGGGGTTATTTCACTCCAGTACTCCCAAAACCTCCCTCACCACGCTCCGTAGAACTTAGCTCTTCAACCTCATGCCAGTCTGCTCGTTCGTGTTTTGCAATGACTAATTGTGCAATACGTTCACCATTTTCAACGGTGAATGATTCATTGGAAAGGTTGACTAGAATTACACCTATCTCTCCACGATAATCGGCATCAATAGTTCCTGGAGCGTTGAGGACTGTGATTCCTTTTTTTGCTGCAAGACCACTTCTAGGTCTTACTTGCGCTTCCGTCCCTATGGGTAATTCTATAAATAATCCTGTTTTTATAATCGCTCTTTCCAGTGGCTGTAAAATAACCGCTGCATCTATGTTTGCTCTTAAATCCATTCCTGCACTAGCCTCTGTTTCATAGTGAGGTAATGCATGTGCTGATTTATTTATAATCTTTATGGTCATTTTCTTTTAATGATTTTGTTAATGATCTCGCTTTCGCGAAAGCTAACCACTCCTAAAACTAATAAAGTCATAACAGCTCCGACTATATAAGTAGCTAGGCTTTCTACTCCTAATTCCTCTCTTACGTAATAGAAAAAAACCAGTGATAGCGTGATTGATATTCCTAAATATAAGAGAATATTTTTGAGATCGTAAGGAACAGCAAGGTGTTTCTTTCCTATGAGATAGGAAACCACCATCATGAGTCCATAAGCAGCACAGGTTGCATAAGCACTCGCCATGTAACCAATATGCGGGATCAATAGTACGTTTACAACTATTGTAAGAATCGCGGCAGTGATAGAAATGTAGGCTCCATATCGTGTTTTATCTTGAATTTTATACCAGACAGAAAGCGTTTGATAAATCCCAGAAAAGAAATAAGCGATTAAAATCAACGGCACGACTTCCATTGCCGTTTCAAATCCCTCTTTAACAATATACGGCTTGATCAAGTCTACCAAAACCACATAAGCCATCAATGCTACAGAGCCAAAAGCAACAAATGCTTTAGTAATCAATGCGTAGTGTTGGGTTGCATTTTTATCGCCAGACTGGCTGAAAAAGAAAGGTTCTACACCTAATCTAAATGCTTGCGCGTAAAGAGTCATTCCTACCGCAAGTCGATAACCGGCCGTATAAACACCTACTATTCCTTCCGCCTCTTCTTCACTTACGGGAAGTAGTTTTTGTAATAAAATCTTATCTACCGTTTCATTTATGGCAAAAGCAAAACCAGCTAATAAAATAGGCCAGCCGTAAGAAAGCATTTTCTTCCATAGGACTTTGTCAAATTCCCATTTCATAAAATAGGGTTTGATGACTATTAAGAAAGTAATGAAACTAGCAGCAAGAAAAGCAATAAAAAACAATTCTATTCTATCGCCTGGAAGTATTTTTTCAACTGCTGGAAAGTACTGTAAAGCTGTAAAAAAGATAAAAGTCATTCCTACGGAAACTACCACATTAAATAGTTTAATCAACGCATAACTAGTAGACTTTCCTTGCGCTCGCAGGTAGGCAAACGGAATAACCATTAAAGTATCAAAAACGATAATGGCGATTACCCATTTCCAGTATTGCGAGGATAATTCTGTGACAATTTCAATTTGATCAATAAACAAATAAGCAACGATACCAAAAACTAGGGTAGTAATGAGCAATGATATTAAAGAAGTGCTAAGTGTTTTTACTTTGGTAGTGGCATCATTATAAAATCGAAAGAAGGCCGTTTCCATGCCATAGGTCAAAATCACATTTGCAAAAATAATATAAGAAAAAATGATAGAGACCTCACCAAATTCAACTTTGCCAGGTAGATACTCCGTAAGTAGTTTAGTCAATAAAACCGTCAATAAACGTGGTAATACTGTCGCAAGACCGTAAATAAACGTATTCTTAAAAAGGTTTTTTATGGAGCTCAAGAATGTGGTTGTAATGGAAAATCAAAGGTAGTATTATTTTTCAAAGGGTAGAATAAATTCTACCCTTTGAAAGCTGACTGCTAGAAGAAGGTAAGAGTAGAAGTTATCATTGTCGTTCTTTCAAATAACAGCAATAAGACTAAGCTGCATATTAAATCGGCATTAATAATTTTGTTTCTTTACTTTTTTTATAACCAACATGGTCAATTCTTTCAAAAACTCTGGATTTAAATCTTTACTGTAACCTGCAATCTCTGAAATATCTTTAGGTATACCTAAGCAATTAAAACGTCTTGGAATTCCCATACGTGATTTTTGTTCAACTATTGTGCTGTCTTGTAAAACTATTTGGGTACTCATAAAAGCATTATCGGAGATTTTATATTTAGAACTTTCCTCAATGAATTGAACATAAAACACATTATTATTCTTGAAATAAAATTCACCAAACAATTTATTTTCTAAATGATCGAATTGAAATTCTGCTTCAATTTTATTTTCATATCGTCTTGCGAAAACTGTAATGGTATCAATCTCAAATTGGAATTTGTAAATTGGACTTGCTGAGAAATAATCTATGCTGGAGGCTGACAAACGATTTTTCTGCATATGAGAAATTCTCTTTGAGACGCAACTAACTAGCATAAAAACTACTAACAGTACAAAAAAACACTTCTTCATATATGAGAAATCTATAGTTTGAAACTTAAACTGGAGTCAAAACTATAAGAAAATAGGACTTAGAAATATTGAGAATGAGCAAGTCCTTGATATGAATGAGTGAATTCGATTACTGACCTTGTGGCGGCGCACTAGGATATGCAACAGTTTCTTTTTGAGTAAGGTTTTCTAGTTTTACATATTTCATTTTACCATTGGCTTCAAAAGCAATTACCGCTTGATCGTTTTTTAACTCAAAAGGTATTTCCTCATAGTTGGGAACGGTATTACCGTATTCTTCTTTAGGGTCTGCGCTCATGTTATATGCAACAGATGGATACATAAAGCGAGAAATGAGCATTTTTTTATCGTTGCTTATAAATCTGGCGACATTATTCTCCATCCCTCTAAAATAGACAGCTGCAAGAGTATGACCTTCTAAAATTGATAATGGAAAATAAAGAGTTGCTCCATTTCCTGATCCTGGAGCACCACCGGACCACTCTTCAAAGTAGGGTTGCTCTGCTGTATTAAAGTCATCGGTAGACATGGTTTTAGATATTTTTTGAGAAGAACAAGAACTCAAAATAATGATTGCGAATAGATATAAATATTTCATTTTCATTTTTTTATTAAAATCATAATAATTAATGAGTCTAAAAAATTATGACTCATAAACTATTCAAAATCTTTGCTGCTTTTATAATTTCTTCCTCCTTTTTTGCAAAACAAAAGCGTAGCATATTGGGGTCTTTTCCATTCATAAAAACAGAAATAGGAATACTCGCTATTTTATGTTCTATAGTGAGTCGTCTGGCAAAATCCACATCGTTCTCATCTGTAATTTTTGAATAATCTAATAACTGAAAATAAGAACCATGAGCAGGCTTAAATTTAAACCTACTGTCTTTTATAAGATTCAAGAACAAGTCTCTCTTTTTCTGATAAAATATGCCTAATTCTGTATATCGTTCAGGCTTGGACAAGTAATTAGCAATAGCATCTTGTACTGGATGATTGACGCAATACACTACATATTGATGAACCTTATAAAACTCTTCCATGAGATGCTTTGGAGCAAGGCAATAACCCATTTTCCATCCGGTTACATGAAAAGTCTTGCCAAAACTGCCCGTAATTAAGCTGCGTTCCCACAATCCTTCATACCTAGCAGCACTTAAATGTTCTCTACCGTCAAAAGCAATGTGTTCATAAACCTCGTCACTTAACAATAATAAATTGTTTTCGACAACAATATCTTGCAACTTGGTCATATCTTCATGAGTCAGCATATCACCGCTAGGATTATGCGGTGAGTTGATCATGATCATTTTAGTCACGGAAGTAAGTTTGTCCTTAACTTCTTGCCAGTCTATGGTAAATTCTGGCAATTTCATAGAAATTTCTACCACTTTCCCTCCAGCCAGTTCTATCGCTGGTGCATAACAATCGTATGCTGGTGTAAAAATAATGACTTCATCACCTGAATGAATTACCGCTTGAATAGCAGTAAAAATTCCTTGAGTAGCTCCAGCTGTAAGACAAATTTCATTTTCAGGATGATAAAAAGCCCTATGTTGCTGCTGGGTCATCTTAGAAATAGCAGCTCGCAAAGACATCAATCCTGCCATAGGCGCGTATTGATTTTTATCGTCGTGAATAGCTTTTATAATCAGCTCTTTTAAAGCTGGATCTACTGGAAAGTTAGGAAAGCCTTGTGAGAGATTTACTGCACCATGTTTGTTTGACAGGGCACTCATAGTTGTAAAGATGGACTCGGTGACACTAGGAAGTTTAGATTTACGCATGCAGGTAAATTACTGAAAAGGATATAGAATCAAAAGTTCCTGCTGTATATATCTCAATAAAAAAATCCCATCTCAAATAAAGTGAAATGGGATTTACTAATTGTTTAAAGTATTGAAACTATGACAAAGTTTCAGCTTTTAGATATTCACGGTTCATACGTGCGATATTTTCTAACTTAATTCCTTTAGGACATTCAATCATACAAGCTCCCGTATTAGTACAGTTACCGAATCCTTCAATATCCATCTGGCGTACCATATCTTGAACACGCTTTGTAGCTTCTACTTCACCTTGAGGTAATAATGCATATTGAGATACTTTGGCACTGGTAAATAACATCGCACTTGCATTTTTACAAGCCGCTACACATGCTCCACAACCTATACACGTTGCACTGTGAAATGCTTCATCTGCCTTTTCCTTTTCAACAGGAATTGAGTTGGCATCTTGGGTATTACCAGAAGTATTTACAGATACATAAGCACCTGCTTGCTGGATTCTATCAAAAGAAGAACGGTCTACAATCAAATCTTTGATCACGGGAAAAGCTGCTGCTCTCCATGGCTCAATAGTGATCGTATCTCCATCATTAAACTTTCTCATGTGCAATTGACAAGTTGTTGTCAATTTTTGCGGCCCATGAGGTTGTCCATTAATCATCATGTTACAAGATCCACAAATTCCTTCACGACAGTCGTGATCAAATTCTACTGGCTCTTCTCCTTTATTGACTAACTCTTCATTAAGAATATCCATCATTTCAAGAAAAGACATATCACCATCTACACCATCTAGTGGATAAGTAACCATTTTTCCTTTGGCTTCAGGACCAGCCTGTCTCCATATTTTTAAAGTAAGTTTCATACTTTTTATATTTAGTTAATTACGCTTTCGCGAAAGCGTAACATTTAACATTCAATTATTTATAACTACGAGTTTTCAATTCCACATTTTCAAAGACTAGGTCTTCCTTGTGTAATTTAGCATCTCGTGGGTTTTCATTGTATTCCCAAGCGCTTACGAAAGCAAAGTTTTCATCATCTCGCAGCGCTTCACCTTCTGGAGTCTGATATTCTTCTCGGAAGTGACCACCACAACTCTCATCTCTAGTCAAAGCATCTTTTGCAAACAGTTCTCCTAATTCAAGGAAATCTGCCACACGACCTGCTTTTTCTAGTTCTTGATTCTTAGTGTCAGCACTTCCTGGAACTTTTACATTCTTCCAGAAGTCTTCACGTAATTCTTTGATCTCATCCATTGCAGACTGTAAATCTTCAGCGTTACGAGACATTCCACATTTGTTCCACATAATTAAACCAAGTTTCTTGTGGTAATAGTCTACAGAATGCGTTCCTGCACCATTCATCAATTTCTCGATGCGAGCGCGAGTATCTTTTTCTGCTTGTTCAAATTCTGGAGTTTCAGTAGAAATTTCTCCTGTTCTGATTTCGTTTGCAAGATAGTCTCCTATTGTATAGGGCAATACAAAATAACCATCTGCTAGACCTTGCATCAAGGCACTTGCTCCTAAACGGTTTGCACCGTGATCAGAGAAATTTGCTTCACCAGCGGCAAAACAACCTGGTACTGTGGTCTGCAAGTTATAATCTACCCATAAACCACCCATTGTATAGTGAACCGCTGGGAATATTTTCATAGGTACTTCATATGGATTCTCATCAGTAATGTTACGGTACATGTCAAATAAGTTACCGTACTTTTTCTCGATGACTTTCTTACCTAGCGCAATCATTTCTGCTTCACTAGCATCCTTATGACCACTAGTCAGCGCTTCTACTTTACCGTATCTTAAGAAAGATGCTTCAAAGTCTAAGTAAACAGCATTACCTGTTTTATTTACTCCATAACCTGCATCACAACGCTCTTTTGCAGCACGAGATGCAACGTCACGTGGTACTAAGTTACCAAATGCTGGATATCTTCTTTCAAGATAGTAATCTCTATCTTCTTCTTTAAGATCTACTCCTCTCTTTTTCCCTTCACGTATTGCCTTTGCGTCTTCTAGATTTTTAGGAACCCAGATACGTCCATCATTACGTAAGGACTCTGACATTAAGGTCAATTTAGACTGGTGCTCTCCAGATACTGGAATACAAGTAGGATGAATTTGTGTGTAACATGGGTTTGCAAAATATGCTCCACGACGGTGCGTTCTCCAAGCTGCCATCACGTTACTTCCCATTGCATTTGTTGAAAGGAAAAACACATTTCCATAACCACCAGAAGCAATTACTACAGCGTGCGCTCCATGACGCTCAATCTCACCAGTAACTAGATTACGAGCGATAATACCACGAGCTTTTCCATCTACTTTTACAAGATCTAACATCTCGTGTCGATTAAATGGCTGCACTTTACCACGGTTAATCTGTCTATTTAAAGCAGAATATGCTCCTAATAATAATTGTTGTCCAGTTTGTCCAGCAGCATAAAACGTTCTAGATACAAGAACTCCACCAAAAGAACGGTTATCTAACAATCCACCATATTCACGAGCAAAAGGAACACCTTGAGCTACACACTGGTCGATGATATTAGAAGAAACTTCAGCAAGTCTGTGAACGTTTGCTTCTCGAGATCTATAATCACCACCTTTAATAGTATCATAAAACAAACGGAAGTTTGAATCTCCATCTCCTTGATAATTTTTGGCAGCATTAATTCCTCCTTGTGCGGCAATAGAGTGCGCACGACGTGGAGAATCGTTATAGCAAAATGTCTTTACATTATAGCCTAGCTCTGCAAGAGTGGCAGCTGCACTACCGCCTGCAAGTCCAGTACCTACAACTATAACGTCAATGTTACGTTTGTTTGCTGGATTTACTAGGTTAATAGTATTTTTATGTGTTACCCACTTTTCAGCAAGTGGTCCTTGAGGTACTTTAGAGTCTAATACTGACATAATTTATGTGTTATTAGTGAGAAAAAAAGTGATAAAGTGCTATGAAAATGAATCCAGCAGGAATCAATACAGACCATGCATAGGTTGCTTTTCTCAACCCATCACCTTTATTGATAGCTTTTGCACCCATAGATTGAAATGAACTATTAAATCCATGCCATAAATGCATTGCTAATAAAATGAAAGAGACAACGTAAATTCCAACTCTCACTGGATTTACAAATTTCTCTTTTAATTCTGGTAAATATCTTGTTGGATCTTCTGGTTGTACATCGATATACTTTACAGTCATTTCGTGTACCCAGAAATCATACATATGCAATCCTAAAAATGCTAAAACTACAAGTCCTGAAATGATCATGTTTCTTGAAACCCATTGTGAATTTGAATTTCCAGAGAACTTTGCATATTTAACTGGACGTGCTTTTCTATTTTGTAGATCAAGAACAATTCCCATTATAAAATGTACGATCAAGCCTCCTATTAAAATAGGCTGCGCTACGAATTGTACTAATGGGTTGTAACCCATAAAGTGTGACCACTCATTAAAAGTATCTGGTGCAATGACTGATGTAATGTTAATTACAAAGTGTTGCGTTAAAAATATTACCAGAAATAATCCTGAAAGTGCCATTACCCACTTTCTAGCAAGCGATGATTTTACTAATGCGCTCATGTATAATTTTTTAGTTTGCCGCAAAGATAACTTTCAGTCGTATCAATATCAATCGTAATAGTTAAAAGCGCTTATTTACTAGCTTATTTGGATTGAATCTTAATAGTTTTTACTAGCTATTGCCTATTCTTAGTAGAACTTGATCCACTTACCTTTCAACAGTATTGTTAATAAAGTGTTTTAATTCTGTTGGCTTGGTTCCGCTTTCGCGAAAGCGAGAATAAAAAAAGCCACTATGACAGTGGCTTTTTAAAAATACTTATTTATCTATCCTAGATACATGGAGGATTAGGGTTTACAGGAAGGTCTGTGGTAAGAACATGATACCAAGCAAGCGCTGGATCATTTGCTTGAACTGTACGCAATACCATGCGATTTGCGGTGATCTCCATTATTTCATATTCACTGCTACCTACGTACCAACTTATGAAACTGTCATTTGCAAGTAACATAGTAGTTTTTCTGGACTGCTCCACTGGCACGTCAGTATCAAGCGTAGGCGTAAAAGTAATTACTCCAGGCGCAGGCGCTGTAAATGGCAAGCATTCATCATCATTGTTTCCATTTATTGCAGATGGCCCACCGAATTGAGATAAATAGGTGTTATGAAAATACGTTCCTCCAAAATTCTTGAGCTCGTATATCACATCATTTCCATCCTTAGTGAAAACCATCTCATCTTCATAGAAGCATTCTGTAAGATCATTACAATATCTACCAAAAGCAGGAACCGGAAAAAATGCAGGTGTATAATAAGCTTCTGGAGATTGACCTCCTATTAAATTAGTTGGTCCTACGCCCCAGTGTCCATTTTCTGCAACAGACCAATACCAAGTTTTAGAAGAGCCTCCAGTTAAAAATTCTTTTGCTTCTGAATCGTCAAACGTGCTCAACACGTCTAAGAGAATAGTTTGTGTTGTTGCTGCTCCACCAGTTCCAGTTGCGGTAACTGTAACACTATACGTGTTTGTCCCTAACTGTACAAAACGATGCTCAATTGTTCCGTCAAACGTAGAACCTTGACGACCATCACCAAAATCATAGGAGTAATTTAAAGCGTTATCTGATGTTGCATTAAAAACTACAATACCTGTTCCGTCTCCATTTGGGTCTGTCATAGACTGACCTTGAACAGTTGCCGTAACAACTAAATTAGAAGGTGCAATTACAGCTCCAAATTCTGTATCATCATCTTGACAAGATTGAATTGTAAAAGCAACTATGAAAATCATTAAAAGTTTATAGAAATATTTCATAACTCTTATTTTAATTTATTTTTATTAGGTCATCAATGTAGATCGTCTCAGGTGCAGAAGTCGCTTGCAAAGGATCAAAAAAGATAACTATATTTCTCAAATCATTTGTAGTATTACCAGTAAACGAATTAAAGGTTAATTCTTCCCATCCGTTTGCCACAGTAGTTGTAACACTTGTCACCTCTTGAAATAATCCACCATTTCCTATTCGTTCTACTTTGAGCCAGACTGGTAAACCTGCTCTTGGAGAATAAACTTTTAAGGTAAACGAAGTGTTAGAATTAAAAACAACAGGCTGATCTACCACTATTGCTACCAAAGCAAAATTGTTAGGTCCAGTTGCATTTCTATCAAATTGCAATACTGTGCTAGAACTATTTACTACATCTGGAACAGGATTAGCAACAATAGAAAAGCCGCCGTTATTTGTTCCTATGTTATAAATTCTATTAGGATCTTCAAAATCTAAAGGCAGTAAAATAGGAGGACCTTCAGCTAGCTCAATATCATCAAAATAATTCACATCGCCAGTAGGCGCAGCGCCAAGGTCAAAAAATACTACAAAACGACTGAAAGGTTGTGTTGTATCTAAACCTGCTGTATCAAAGAAAAGCGTTTCCCACTCGCTGGAGACTGTAGTAAATGCTTCATAGTCTGCAGATGCAATTGACCCATCAACATTTTCCAACTTTATTGTCACTTTTGTTCCTACAGGCATTGGTGACCAAGTTTTCATTCTCAAATTTTGAGGTCCAGAAAAATCGATCGGAGCACTTAAAGGAACTACTACTCCTCCAAAAGTCTGGGTTCCTGTTTTTTCAATACTAACCACACTTGCACTATCATTACCAGAGCTAATGTCAGGATTAGCAATTATCGATACCGCTGATTCAAAATTAATAAGATTGTAATTAAGTGTTGTAGATTCAAAATCAAGAGGCAAACTCACCGGATCTACTATCATCACAACTTCAGTAGTTTCTGTAGTCGCAGCTCCACCACTTAGAGCAGTTACTGTAATAGTATAAGTTCCTGTACCATTGTAATCATAGTCCACTGTATCACCTTCCATAAAAGCAACTGGTGCAAGCGCTGGGTCTTCACCAAAAGTTACCTCAAATGCTGTCTCAAAATCTGCTGTTGCAGACACAGAAACCCCAAAATTAGAAACAGAACTTTCTGTTACTGTTATAACTAAGTTTTCTGGAGCCCTGAAGGAAACGTCCAAATTTTTAGTCAATTCAGTTGTGTCTCCATTTAGGTTTGTAGCAACAACTCTTACGGGATAACTACCTTCTGCATACATGCGTTCTGCATTTTGCCCCAATGCTAGTACCTCAGATTCTCCTGTGCCATCTGCAAAAAAGACTTCAAAACTACTAACATTAACTCCAGATGGTGATATGGTAACTAAGCCAGAATTGTCTTGTGTTATATTAAAAATCACATCTAGACCAGATGGAGCCTCTATAGCGGCACCTAAGTCTGTATCCTCATCGCTTTCACAACTAGTGGTAGCGACAAAAACTAATAGTATACTAACAAATAAAAATTTCAAATTTTTCATTTTAATTCTTGTTATTAATAATTAGGGTTTTGCTCCCATCTATTTCCTGCTAAAAGAATCTCTTCTAAAGGAATAGGGAAAACTTCATGCTTTCCTGTTACAAAACCGTTGATTTCTGTGGCAGCCCTTCCAGTTCTAACTAGATCAAAAAAGTGATGACCTTCACCTACAAGCTCTAATCTACGTTCTAGAAATATAGCATCTGCAAGAGCTACACCTGAAAGTTGAACATCTGGTAAGTTTGCCCTTGTACGCACTGTATTTAAATAAGTTCTAGCTTGACCATCACCAAGGTTACCGCTATTATATGCTTCGGCAGCCATTAAGTAAACATCTGCAAGACGTATTGCTCTATAATTATTAGGATTAGTCAAATTTGCATCGCCGGTATTCAAATCTCCTTGTCTTGCTATATACTTTCTGTTGTAAAAGCCAGTATGCTCAAATCCCGTACTAAATGTGGCACCATTTGAAGCGGCAAAAGTATCTATATCGAGTATGGCTACATCTCTTCTTGGATCAGCAGCGTCAAAAAGGTCAAATACTTCTTGGGTAGGAACGTTAAAACTAAATCCAGAATCAAACTCAGGACCGTCATAATTTCTAATCCCATTAAAACCTACAGCTACGTTACCTTCACTACACTGTAAACATCCAAAACCTGCTCCTTCTAGGTCCGAGTATTGCACTTCAAAAACCGACTCAGAATTATTCTCATTATCATTTTCAAATATCGTTGAGTAATCAGTCACTAGACTGTATTCATTTGATAAAATAAGATCATCTAAAACATCAGCAGCTTCTTGATATTTCTCTTGAAACAGGTAAACTTTACCTAGCAATGCTTGAGCGCTTCCCTTAGTCGCACGACCTACATCTGGAGTTGTGTATTGTAAATTATCTATTGCAAAGATCAAATCTCGTTCAATTTGAGCATAAACATCAGCTTTAGGTGTGCGGTCTACTTCAAACTGATCTCCAAAAAGGAATCTTTGATCAACCACTAATGGGACGTCACCAAAAAACTTAACCAATTCAAAATAGTAGTAAGCTCTGAGGAATCTTGTTTCTCCTAACACTCTTGGCTTATCAGGAAAATCAGTTTTATCCTGAAACTCCATAATAAAGTTCGCTCTATTCACTCCCGCAAACATCCACCTCCATATATCTGATAACTGTTCATTTACTGGAGTATGAATCATGTCATCAATTTGCTGGATACCGATAACATCTGTGGCACTTTCACCACCTGCTAAAGTATTATCAGAAGCAATCTCTCCTAACATTACGTTCAAATAACTCGATTGAAGTAAATCATATGCACCAACTAGGGCACTTTCATAATCCTCTTGTGAATTGAAAAAATTCTCTGAGTTTGGGTCTTCACTTACAACCTCAATATAATCTTCGCTGCATGCATTAAACGCGACTACAAAGACAAATAATAAAATATATACTTTAAAAATCTTCATCTTGATTGTTTTTTAAAATTTTGCGTTAATTCCAATTAAAAATGTTCTTGCTACTGGATAGAAACCATTATCAATACCACTTGCTAAAGGGTCTCCAGAACTAGCACTTGGATCAAACCCTTGATACTTTGTCAATGTAAATGCATTTCTAACAGCTGAATAAATTCTTAGCTTACTTAATTTGACATTATTTAAAGCGCTTTCGTTTAATGTATACCCTATTTGTAAGTTTTGTGCTCTTAAAAATGAAGCGTCTTCAACATAAAAGTCTGAAAACACCTGATTTGCGGTTGCCCCAGTAGTTACTCTTGGAAAAGAATTAGTAGAGCCTTCACCAGTCCATCTATTTAAGATATTTGTAGTTAAATTAGTAAGTGGTTGATTGCGTTCATAATTACGAACCATATCATTACCTATAGAAGCAAAAAAGAAACTTTGAAAATCCCAATTCTTATAGTTGAAACTGAAGTTGAGGCCCATTGTAACATCTGGTAATGGATCTCCTAATTCAACACGATCCTCCAGATTGATCATTCCATCCTCATTAACATCTCTGTATCTAAAATCACCAGGCTGTGCCTCAGCTCCTAACTCAATTTGCGATGGATGAGCCGCCACTTCTGCGGCATTTTGAAAAATTCCATCAGTTTGAAATCCGTAGAAATAACCTATGGTAAAACCTTCTTGCATTCTAGTAATAGGCGGTTGTCCTACTCCAAAACCACCAGCTTCAATAAAACCATTATCGTTATTTACAGCAAGAACTTCATTTTCTAAAGTTGCTAAATTGTAATTTACATTAAAACTAAAATCGTCTGTGATTTGATCTGAGTAACCTATAGAGAATTCTAATCCTCTATTACGGATATCACCACCATTAATAAATGGCGCAGCAGATCCTGGAGCACCTGATCCTAAAATTCCAGATACATCAGGAGCTATCAATAAATCTTGAGTCTGCCTATTGAAATAATCAACAGAAACATTCAATTTGTTAGATAAAAACTGCATATCAACACCTACATTGCTAGTGAATTGTTCTTCCCATTTAATTTCTGGATTACTCAAAGCGCCAATAGCTGTACCATTAATAATTTGACCATTAAAAACATATTGTCCTTCACCTGTTAATAAAGAAGCAAAACGAAATGCTCCAATTCTATCATTACCTATGAGACCAGTAGAAGCTCTAATCTTAAGAAAATCTATAAAATTATTATCCTTTAAAAAATCCTCATCAGACGCTACCCATCCAACGCTTGCTGATGGAAAAACACCAAACTTGTTTTCAGGACCAAAAGTTGTACTACCATCTCTACGTATGACACCAGAGAATAAATACTTTCCTTGATAATCGTATTGAACTCTTAAAAAATGGGAAAGTAAACGCTGGTCAAAACGTCTAGCGCCGTTTAAATCTCCATCTATTGTTCTATCTGCTCCAGCGATACTAACTTCATTATAATTGTTACTAACATTACCAAATCCTGTAATGTCATTAAAATCTCCTCGAGTTCTAAATGCACTCATACCTACCATTGCCTGAAGGTTATGTTTTTCAGCAAAAGTGTTTTTGTATTTCAAGAAAGCATCATAAGTATAATCACTAAAGAAGTTTTCGTATTCACTGTATACATTTTCAGTGAGATTAAAAACTTTACCAGAACCATAAAATGCTCTAGGATTAAAGTTATTCCCATAAGCTTCAGAATAATTTGCTTGAATACGAGCAGTAGCCTCAAAGTGATCTAGAAATGAATAGGTTAATCCAAAATTTCCGCTGATTTTACCTACTTTATTTTTGTTGAACGTATTAGCTAGTTGTGCTTCAGGGTTGATTACCTCATTACCCAATCCTTCTGCTAGAGAAAACTCACCAGCAGCATCCCTTACAGGAATGGTAGGCGCCATGTTCACCGCATTAAACAAAACGGAACCTAAACCACCATCATTTATATTACGATTACTAGTGTAAGAGTAGATAAATCCTGTCTTCATTTCAAGATTCTTTGTCCATTTATGATCAAAATTACCACTCATTACAAATCGATCATAATCTGATTTGCTTGCTCCTACAATACCATCTTGATTAAAAACAGCAACACCTAACTTGTACAAAGATTTTTCTGTTCCTCCACGCAAAGAAATATCATTATTAAGAATGAAACCATTTTCAAAAACTTCATCTTGATAATTAGTATTCGTCAAGTCGGAAATATTTGTAAAAGGAATAGCCTCTCCATTATTAGCAAACGCTTCGTTTTTAATGAGCGCATATTGCTGTGAATTTAATGTAGGTAACTTTCTAGAAGTTTCTTGAAAACCGCCCCATGAGTTATACTCAACAGTTAAAGGTTGATTCTTCCTTCCATTTTTAGTAGTAACAATGATAACACCATTAGAACCTCTTACCCCATAGATCCCTGCAGTAGCATCCTTAAGAACCGATATACTTTCAATATCACCTGGGTTGATAACGCTTAGATCTTCGATGATATTTCCATCTACTAATATTAAGGGTCTATTATCGCCATTAGTTCCGATTCCTCTAATTCTGATGTTTAAACCAGCACCGGGCGATCCAGATGAAGAAGTAACATTTACACCTGGAACCTGACCTTGAAGTGCTTCTTCTACCCTACTAGGTTTTAAATTCTCAATTACTTCGCTTTTAACGACACTCACTGCACCTGTAACCTCTCGCACTGCTTGTGTACCATATCCTACAACAACTACTTCATCTAAAGCAGCAACATCTTCCTGCATGGTAATTGTAATTGGCTCAAAATCTACCACTGTGTAATCTTGAGTCACAGTTCCAATAAAAGAAAATCGTAACACATCTCCAGTAGATGCAGCTATGGAGAAAGCACCGTCAAAATCTGTGGTGGTGGCAGTTTTTGCATTCACATTTTGTACGGTAACACCTAATAATGTTTCACCTGTGGACGCTTCAAGAACCTTTCCTGTTACAATACCTTGTTGTGCATAACCTATAAAAGCCACAAAATAAAAAAGGAGTAAAGTAAATTTATTCATGAATAGTTAGTTTAATTAAAAATAAGAAAATTTTACTACAACGTTGTATGTTAACTTTCTGATAAAATTGAATTGTAAAATTACAATACATTCAGCATAACATTCATCTTAAAAACTCTAAGAAAACACATCAACTACAAGGTATTGAAAAACAGTATATTGTATTTTTTATTTATTATTATTTAATAAAAATGTTGTGCCTATGTATAGTTTTTTGCCTCTAATTATTAGCTCAACAATTAATTATAAATTCTTTCAGAGAGCAAATAAATTTGGTATCTCCTTTTTATATCAGGGCGTAATTCTATCTAGAAGAGCTTTAATTATTTCGCTTTCGCGAAAGCGAAATAATAATATTCAACAACACATTTACGTTTAACTATTAATGAAAATACTTTTACTATTTCTTGTATTCGGAGCTCACATGCTCTCAGCAGCGACTAAAGATGTTAAAACCATACATGTTTACGTAGCTTTATGCGATAATGTAAATCAAGGGATTGCGCCTGTTCCTGAGCAAATAGGTAACGGTCAGAATCCTTTTCATAACCTATATTGGGGTGCTGGCTACGGATTAAAGACCTACTTTAAAAAGAGTAAGGATTGGTCACTTATCCGTATTGTCAAAGATGTAGATTCATTAATTCTCGAACGTGTTCTATTTAAACACAAAAAAAGTGGCACTTATCTACTCGCAGATGCTTATGACGGCGCTTATATAAAACAAACTACTATAGACTTTCTAGAAGCTAGTGCTGGTCGTAATGGATTTCAAATCAACGATGGTGATACCCAACTTTGTTTTGGTGGCGATGCAAATTTATTAAGTTATATAGGTCATAATGGGTTAATGGAATTTGACGTAAATGGCGCATTTTCTCAACCATCAACTAACAAAATAGAAACTATAATTCTCGCCTGCTATAGCAAGCACTATTTTTCTAAGTACCTAAAACAGACAAATGCAATTCCTTTACTGTGGACATCCCATCTCATGGCTCCGGAAGCATATACTCTGAAATATGCAATAGATGGCTGGATCAATAAGGAAAAAAACACAAAAATCGCTGAAAGGGCTGCACTAGCCTACCATAAATACCAACGATGTGGCATAAATGCAGCAAGAAAGCTACTAGTGACTGGATTTTAATAATCTACTAAGGTTTTTGTATTAAATTATAGCTCTTATTCTTAAATTACCGTTTTTCTATCGTTCTAATTAGTGCGACCCTTTATCATGAGTTTTAAGGAACAAAAACAGTTTATTTATGCGTTTACCATCATTGCTGCTGGTGGTTTATTGTTCTTTCTTTTTAAACCTTTTCTACCAAATAAAATTTTTGCAGAACAATTAAATTCTAACAAAATTGTAGTCGATAGCCTTATGCTAGAAGCTATGAAAATGGAACAAGACAAATCAGAAGAAAGCCTTTTTGTCAAAGATTCATTGATACATAAAAAGAGTACGATTATAGAAGACAGCAGCAAAGCATCACTACCTGATAGCGAGAAAAAAATTGCAATACCAGTTAAAAGTAATTATAGATTTATTGATGTCAATGACTTTAACTACAATCTTATTCAAGAAGCAGACTCTTTAGGAAAGTACGTCTTGCCTAAATCTAAAACGCTCACCACTTACAATGGTAAAGAAAATCTTGAACGCTTTTTTGAAAAGCTCTATGAACTAGAAAAATCTACAGAAGGTAATGTGCGTATTGCTTATTACGGCGACTCCATGATTGATGGGGATTTAATAGTACAAGATTTTAGGAGCGCGCTTCAAACAAGATTCGGTGGTAGAGGCGTTGGTTTTGTACCTATAACATCAGAAAGTGCTCGTTCTCGTTACTCGATAAAGCATTACACTAGCGGCAACTGGAACACTAAGAATTTTATGAAAGGTCGTGCAGACAGTATTCCTTATGGCATTAATGGAGCAGTTCATTTTTCTCAAGATTCTACAGCTGGACTCAAACTTTTAGCCAGTGGTATTAAAAACTCTTATAGGCTTAACTCGCCAAGGCTGTATTACGGTAAGGGAAATCCAAATGCTGCAATTCAAATAAAAATTGATAAGGACAGTTTAATGCAAACTATAGAATTGAATGGAACGAGAAGTCTCAACACAGCTACACTTTCTCCAAAGAATTCTAAAAGAGTAGAGCTGGACTTTTCCCAAGCGCAAGGCCTTCCTATTTATGGTGTTGATTTTTCTAATGATTCAGGAGTACATGTAGATGGATTTTCTAAGCGTGGCAACTCTGGATTACCTTTAAGCCTGCTTCATACTGCGCAAATGAAAGAATTTGATAAAACACTGAGTTACGACCTTATTATATTGCAATTTGGTGCTAATGTTCTCACTAGAAAATCAAAAAATTATTCATGGTACTCCAGTCGTATGAGTAAAGTGGTAGCGCATTTGAAAAAATCTTTCCCAGAAGCTGACATACTCATTTTAGGAACTGCAGACAGAGGAACCAAGATAGGAGACCTTATAAAAACAGATAGTAGCGTTGTTAAACTTCTGCGCTCGCAGCAAATTTATGCCGCAAATACAAATTCTGGATTCATGAGTCTATTTCACCTTATGGGTGGAGAGAACTCTGCAAGTGTATGGAATGATCATAAGTATATGAACAATGATTATACTCATTTTAGCCCTCAAGGTTCACAAAAAATAGGTCGTATGATTTATAGAGAATTAATGAATGATTATGACGCTTTCGCGAAAGCGAGATCACAACAAACAGAAGAAATTGAAAAGAATTTAGAAAAGGAACCTGCAGCATTGCAAGTCACCGATAGTCTTAAGGTCAAAAACGATAGCTTACAAAATTAAAACCATTCATGATCAAAAGTTTTTTTATCCTTCTCATAAGCTCCATGACAACAGTTGCTTTTGCGCAAGAAATTGCCGACCTGCAAATCAATCCATTGCTTATCGATCGTGATTTTCAAGAAATCAAAAACGTTCAGTTTTTAGATGATTTTTATAAAAAAGTTGAAGAACTAGAAAGTGGTACCAGAGAAAAATTAACTGTAGTTCAAATAGGAGATTCTCATGTTCAAGGACCCTATTTTCCACAATACATTAGACAAGGATTGCAATCTAAATTTGGAAATGCAGGACGCGGTTTTGTTTTCCCCTATCGAGTTGCAAAAACTAATGGCGCAATTGACGTAAAATTTAAAACCAACAGCGAGTGGAAAGCAGTGCGCAATGTGAAAAGTGATGGCAGCGATGACGTAGGTTTAAGTGGTATCAATCTAGAAACTACAGATGCTAATTTCGTATTAGAAATGAATTTAAGCGATTCATTAGAACCGATTAACGAGATACGAATCATATCGCAACATCCAGAACGCTTTGTCATTTGTACCAGCGATCAAAACCAACTTATAGAACAAATAACTACAACCAAAATCTATAAAATCAAGAGCGGTGATTATTTAGGTAAAATAGCGAGTAAATTTAATACGACGGTAACAGCGATTCAACGAGTTAACGGCATGAAAAATACGCGTCTTAACGCAGGACAGTCTATTAAAATACCTACAGGCGCATCTGAAAGTAAAAAAATAAACGATGCAGCGTTTACTAATCTATCTACTAAAGATGGTACCGCTTATCAAATTCCTGCTGGAACTACAAAATTGTATATAAAAGCTAATGAAAAAGCGTCCAAGTATGTTTTAGATGGTTTACTCTTAAGTACTGGTAAAAAAGGAATTCAATTTCATGCTATAGGAGTAAATGGAACAAAATTTAGTGATTACAATAAATTCCCACGATTCTTTGATCAACTTGCTTCTTTAAATCCTGATCTTATTATCATTTCTTTGGGCACTAATGAAAGTTTCTATGATAATTATACAGAGCAACAGCTTAAGAAAGACATGGATGTTTTTAATCGCGAGATGATCAAACGAGGAATGACTGGAAGTGTGTTGTTAACTTCTCCACCACCATCAATGAAGAATGGTAAAAATATCAATTCCACAGCTACAGTTTATGCTTATGAAATGGGAGTTTTTGCAAATTTAAATTCGTGGGCTTTTTATGACCTTCATGCTGTTACTAAAACCAGCGCAGCAATGCCTGACTGGTATGCAGCAAAATTGACCTCTAAAGATAAAATTCATTTTTTAGAAAAAGGCTATCAGTTACAAGCACAATTGCTCGTGGAATCTTTACTTAACTCTTACAACGATTATAAGAAATGATAGAGTGGAATGTAATATGGGACTGGCTCAGTTATGATCCACAAAAACCTCTACTGTTTAACAGCGAGGCTTTTTTGTATCTGTTTTTGGCCTTTTTCTTTATTTATATTTTATTGAAAGATGTACGCAGGTTGCGAATTCTTTATGTCATCGCTTTCTCTTTGTTCTTTTATTATAAGTGCAGTGGTATCTACTTTTTATTACTCATATTCTCTTCTTTCGTAGACTTTTACATCTCAGATTTAATTTACAAGAGTAAAAAAACGGGCACTAGAAAATGGTTACTCGTCTTATCTTGTGTTATCAATCTAGGCGTCCTTGCTTATTTTAAATATACCGGCTTTCTAACCGAAAACTTCAACGCTCTCTTCTCTGGTGATCTAAGTTTTGACACGATCTTTTTACCTATAGGAATCTCTTTCTACACTTTCCAGACCATGTCTTACACGATAGATATTTATAGAAGAGAATTAGAGCCTGCTAGAAATGTATGGGATTTTATGTTTTTTGTTTCCTTCTTCCCACAATTAGTTGCTGGTCCTATTGTAAGAGCAAAAGACTTCATTCCGCAGATCTATGAAAAACTGTACCTCACAAAAAAAGAATTGAGTTATGCTTTTTACCTCATCATAGGCGGCTTGATAAAAAAAGCCGTGATATCAGATTACATAAGCGTCAATTTTGTAGATCGAGTTTTTAATTTTCCAGATAACTACACCGCTTTTGAGAATTTGCTTGCCGTTTATGGTTATACACTACAGATTTATTGCGATTTCTCCGGTTATTCAGATATTGCAATTGGACTAGCGTTGCTACTCGGCTTTCAGTTACCGCCCAACTTTAGAACGCCATACCAAAGCATCAGCGTGACCGAATTCTGGCGCAGGTGGCACATCTCGCTATCGGGCTGGCTGCGTGATTATCTTTATATTTCTATGGGTGGTAATCGCAAAGGAAAACTGCGCACTTACTTTAACCTTTTTATGACCATGCTATTAGGTGGTTTATGGCACGGTGCATCATGGAAGTTTGTTCTTTGGGGCGCAATGCATGGAAGTGTTCTTGCCGTAGAAAAAGCGTTCAACATTCCTAAATGGACTAGTAAAAATATCGCATTAAAACTAATCGCTGGTATTCTCACTTTTCATTTTGTAGCGTTTTGCTGGATCTTTTTTAGAGCCTCAGACTTTACTAATGCTTTAAATATCATTGATAATATCGGTATGCTAGAATGGAGCCCACAAAACTGGTGGAGCGTCATTGCTGGATATCAAAATGTAGCCATCATCATGCTCATAGGTTTTTTATGGCATTTTATACCACAAAAATGGCAAGATCAACAGCTCTTAAATTTTCATAGAATCCCAGTTGTAGGCAAGGTGGTTCTTTTTGCTGCCACCATCTGGATCATCAGTGCGACGGCTAGTAGCGAGGTACAGCCGTTTATATATTTTCAATTTTAAAAAGAAAGGAATGCTGGATGAAGATGGTACTTATTCCGCTTTCGCGAAAGCGAGAAAAAAATAAACTTCTTACCTATTCAAGTTCACCTGCTTGTGCTTTTACTCCAGCCCTACTTCTTTATCTTTGCATTATATATCGCATCTATGAAACTTTACCTTGTTCCTACGCCCATCGGTAATTTAAAAGACATGACTTATCGTGGTGTTGAAATACTGAAAGAGGTGGACCTTATTCTTGCTGAAGACACACGGACAAGTGGTAAATTATTGCAACATTATGAGATCGCTACTCCTATGCTTTCTTATCACATGCATAATGAACATAAAATTAGTGATTCGATTGTAAAAAGGATCAAAGCCGGAGAAACAATGGCTTTAATAACCGACGCTGGTTCTCCAGGGATAAGCGATCCTGGTTTTTTACTTACTCGCAAATTAATAGAAAATGAAGTTACTGTAGAGTCACTTCCTGGAGCGACTGCTTTTGTTCCTGCACTAACCGTTTCTGGATTGCCATGCGATAAGTTTATTTTTGAAGGATTCTTACCAGTAAAAAAGGGAAGGCAGAAACGACTTGAATTTCTAAAAGAAGAAACCAGAACTATCGTTTTTTATGAATCGCCTCATAAATTATTAAAAACTCTAGCCGACTTTAAAACGCACTATGGTGAGGAGCGACAAGTTTCTATATCACGTGAAATTACTAAACTGTACGAAGAGCATTTTAGAGGAACTGTTACCGAAGCCATCGCTCATTTTGAACACAAAAAACCTAAAGGTGAGTTTGTTGTGGTTTTGGGAGGAATGATTTCCCAGAAAATTGGGTAGTAATAACTATTTTATTTTCTTAAAAGCCTATTCCTAATTTATCTGGGATCTGCCATTAAGATCGTAATGTCGTTGAAAACTATCCTATCTCCACCATAACTGGACAGTGATCACTATGTACTGCCTCACTTAAAATGACTGATCTTTTTACTCGGTCTTTTAAAGGCGCGTTTACCATGTGGTAGTCTAATCGCCATCCTTTGTTTCTTGCTCTTGAACCACCACGATAACTCCACCATGAGTATTGATCTGGTTGATCATTAAACATTCTAAAAGCATCTACGAATCCGCTTTCTACAAATCGATCCATCCACTCGCGTTCTTCTGGTAAGAAACCTGAGGTATTTTTCAATCTTACTGGATCATGAATGTCAATAGCTTTATGACAGATGTTATAATCGCCACAAACAATTAAGTTAGGATGCTCTTTGCGCAATTCTTTAGTATACTCTAGAAATTGCTCCATGTATTCAAATTTAAAACTCAATCGAGCATCATTTGTACCGCTAGGTAAATACATGGACATTACAGATATATCTCCAAAGTCTGCCCTGATGTTTCTACCTTCAAAATCCATGGTTTCTATTCCAGTTCCATACTCTACATGATCTGGTTTTATTTTAGAAATAATCGCCGTTCCTGAATAGCCTTTTTTTTGTGCACTGTAATAATACTGGTATTCATATCCAGCAGCTGTAAAAGCCTCTGTATCCACTTGGTCTTTTTGAGCTTTTATCTCTTGTAGGCAAAGCACATCTGGATTTGCAGCAATTAACCATTTGATAAAGTCTTTTTTCATCGCGGCGCGTATGCCGTTTACGTTATAGGATATGATTTTCATTTATTTCTTTTTCAATTTTTATTTCCAAAAAAAAGGAATGCATTCCGAATTTTTCTCTTGCATTTCTACTGACATTACCAGCGGACTGAAGTCCGCCGCTATGGATAATTTTGTCGCCTCACGGCGTTCTTTTTATTTAGCGGAATTAATTCCGCTTTTTCTTGTGAGTTTATTTCAGAATTTTCATTTTTCTCACAAACTCACAAACTCACAAACTCACAGCTCATTACTCCTTATACATCCCAACAGTAAGCTCACCTTGATCGTCCATCATAGCTCTGTACATTCCAGCGGTGTTAAATTCCATGGAAATATTCCCCAAATGATCAAGTGCAACGATACCACCAGTTCCTCCTAAATTAACCAGCTTCTCTTGAATTACTTCTTCGGTTGCCTCTTTAAGGGTTTTGCCTCCATATTCCATTAATGCACTTATATCATAAGCGACTTGAGCTCTTATAAAATATTCTCCATGTCCAGTGCTGGAAACGCCACAGGTTTTATTATTGGCATACGTACCACTTCCTATAATAGGAGAATCACCTATGCGTCCATATTTTTTGTTGGTCATTCCACCAGTACTAGTTCCTGCTGCAATGTTACCGTTCTTATCTAATGCTACGCAACCTACAGTCCCATATTTGGAATCCTTCAAAAACGGATCTTCTAGCTCTAGAACAGCAGCTGTTTTTTGGTCTTTAGCTTTTTCTCTTTCTAGAACACGCTTTAACGATTGGTATCTGTTTTCTGTAAAGAAGTACTTGTTATCTACTATTTCTATACTATCATCTTGTAATGATTTTGCAAAGGCATCTGCTCCTTCACCGCTTAATAGCACGTGTTCTGAATCGGTCATTACTTTTCTAGCTAGTGAAATAGGATTCTTTACCGTGGTAACACCAGCTATAGCTCCTGCATTTAAAGTTTTGCCATCCATAAAACTTGCATCTAACGAGTTAATTCCATCATGAGTAAAAACCGCACCTTTCCCAGAATTGAAAAGTGGCGAATTTTCCATAATACGTATGCTAGCTTCTACCGCATCCATGGCATCACCACCATTTGCCAGAATTTCATGTCCCGCTTTTATAGCTTCAGTAAGTTTTGCATTGTATTGAGCCTCCAACTCTGGCGTCATATTCTCCTTTTTTATTGTTCCGGCGCCGCCATGAATTACAATGGCAAATTGGTTGGTAATTTCTGCTTTGACATCCGTTTCTATACTATCAGTGTCTTCAGTAATTTCTTTAGTTTGATTACAGCTTAAAAGAATAAAAGCGAGAAATAAATAAGATATAAACTTCATTTTTTTGTGAATTAGATTAAAAACTTACTTTAGGAGATCTGTCATATCCACTACTTAAAGGGTGGTTATTTAAGATTTTTAAAATTAACATATTCTCTCCTATATTTCTTAGATTAATATTGGTTAAGTTTATATTTCTTCCATAACTAAGATGAAACCATCCGTATATGTTGAAACCAATTTTAGGAGTTAAAAAGACAGTAGACTGATCAAAACTAGTTAATGGTTTGACATCAATTCCTAAAGTTAATATACTGATGTAACGATCGTAACTTATTTTTAATCCTAATGTTTGATTGATGTCAGAATCTAATGAAGGTGAGTACTCTAGATTTATGGAGTATTGTTTCATATTATAATAGAATTCAGATCCATTAGGTTTATTGTATAACCATTATTGTCCAATCTCGATAAAAAACGCTTTCTGTGCCCCTAGACCCCAATTTGTAGAATTAATTGGCTTGCTCCAATTCTGTTCTATTTTTGACACAATCTCAGCTTCTAAGTTATTCTCAGTTTGACCATAGCTAAATATGGGGAAAAGCAATAATAAAAGATAAAAAGACCTCATGAGAATAAAGTTTAATACTTAAAATTACGATCCTTTTTTTTCTCGCTTTGTTTTTTCTTATCGTTAAGTCGTTTACGTTTTACGGCTTTTGGAATCGTCCTTTTTTTCCTGATTTTAGGCTTTTGAGCCGCTTGCGATAAGAGGTTGATTAGTTTTTTAAATGCTAACTCCTTGTTTTTCGCTTGACTTCTTGACTCCTGACAACCTATGATCACAAATCCTTCTTTAGTTAGTTGGTTTTGCAATTTGTTAATGATTCTTTCTTGTTCCGCTTTCGCGAAAGCGAGACTATTCAAAACATCAAAATACAGCTGTACTTTTGTGGCTACTTTATTGACGTTTTGACCACCTGGACCACTACTCGCCACTGCTTTATACTGAACTTCTTTATGTAATAGCTCTACGTTCATTAATTCAATTGGTGAGCAGATTTCAGTAAGTCATTTACTGTTTTTACTGGATTGAAAGTTTCTAATGGCACTTCAACAAACACGGTATTCCAGCAAGCCATACCACCATTCCATAAGCCAGGAAGTTCTTGGGCTTTAATCTTTCTACCATTACGTGTTTTATAGGTAATAAATCCAGTCTCTGGATCGCAATACTTCATTAAATCAAACTTGTTTCCTTGATAATCTCGCACACTACAAATAAGGTCTACTGGGTTAAAATGAGTGGCTTTTTTGGCAATTTCCTTTTGCTTTTTATTATTGGTATCGATTTGAGCGCTTTCTACGATTTGAAGAGAATGCTCTCCTTTATTATTGACTACCCAAAACGGTCCTCCACCTGGCTCTCCTTCATTTTTTACCATTCCGCAAACGCGCAAAGGTCTATTGAGCTGATTAAACAAATACTCTAACTGATATTCTGGTGCATATTTTTGATAACCGCTAGGTAGTACTGCATCTAATTGTTGTGTTAGAAATTCTTCTATATCAGACTTTATTGCTGTATCTACTGTTCCAGATTTTAAAAGCTGCAAATATTCAAAAACCTGTTCTTGAACCTTGAGAAGATAACCTGCTAATATTTTTTTATAACGCCCTATCTCTTGTTCATGGGCAGAGGTAGTAACATTATCAATATTCTTTATAAATATTAAATCTGCATCCAGCTGATTTAAATTTTCTAATAAAGCTCCATGTCCAGCAGGACGAAAAAACAAACAGCCATCTTCTAAAACAATGGCTTCATTATCTTGATTAACGGCTATTGTATCGGTACTTGAAGACTGGTAAGAGAAACTGATATCGAATGTAGCATTTGTTTTGCGCTCAACTATTTCCTGGATACGAGCAAACTCATCAGAGAAATGATCTTTAAATGCAGGTGCAATGGTAAAGTGTAAACGAGCTACACCTTCACTTTTTGCATAAATACAGGCTTCAAATAAGTGTTCTTCAAAGGCTGTTGCTGTATGGTCTTTGTATTTGTGAAAAGGAACAAGGCCTTTAGGCATAGCCGCAAAATTAAAACCATCTTCTAGTAACATTTCTTCAATGAAAAGAAGTTTCTTTGCTTGAAACGGCTTAGATAACCAATCTTTATGTTTGCTTTTCAAAGATTTAATAACAGCATTATAGAATGGAAATTTTTCCATTGCTACAAAAAAAGTAAACAATTCTTGTGCTTTATTACTATTGATATAACTATTTAAAGAATCTTCTTGTGGATCAAAATTATTGAGTAGTTCATGTAGAAACTTGAACATACGTGTAGCAGCGCCACTCGCAGGAACAAATTTGATCAGACTTAAGTTTGAAACATGCTCTTCATAATGATTGATCAGTTTTTCAAGTGATAAATCTTTTAAAGGCACAATACCGTCATTAACTTTTGCTGGACGATCTAGTTTTACGACGGGAAAGCCTTTTTTGAACCGTTCTAATTGGGAAATAAGAAGCTCTTCGGAAATTCCTTTTTTCTCTAATTGCTCTTTTTGTTTATTTGTAAGATTCATTTAGTCAGTCAAATTTTCAATCGCCTTTAAAGCATTCTTAAATCGCATTTTACCTGTTCCATTAATGATCGCATAGCTTTTTTCAAATTCTCGCAATCCTTTTTCAAACAGTTGAAACATGTCGTTCCTGTCGTCTGGCTTGTCTCTCAAATCATCTGGAGTCCAATCGACATCGACATCAAGAAGTAAATATAAGTCATAATCGCTTTTTCTTACAGCTTCTTTGAGTTCAGTTGGTGCTCTGTCAAAATAAGCATGAGAATATATGTAGGTTTCTAGAGCATCTGTATCACAAAAAAGAAATTTGTTTGCTTTTAAAACAGCATTATTCTCTGCTAGTCGCTGTCCTATGGCGATGGGTAGTAAATCTTCATAAGCGCATATTTCACCAGTAACGTCATATTTTTCTTGCAAATAATCTCGAGCAAACTCCTCTACTGTTACAGTGTTGAAATATCTAGCAAGTTGCAGTGCAAGTGTACTTTTACCAGTACTCTCTGGCCCATATAGGACTATTTTTAAACCGTCAAAGGTTTTCTGTTGAGGTATTTTTTCCATTGTAAGAAGCCGAAGATGGCAAAAATCAATAACAAAATATATAGAATAGCGCTAAAACTGTAACCTTTATAAAAATATAGTGGTATAGAAATAAGATTTCCAAGACCTAGTACGAGCCAATGTTCTAATTTTCTACGAGCCATTAACCACATTCCTACAAAGAAAATACCGGTAGTTATCATGTCTACGTAGGAGATCCAACTTTCAAGTCTTTCTGTAAAAAAGTATAATAAATAGATCGCAATTGCGGTACTACTAAAAACGGCAAAAGAACTGATCCATTCTTTTTTTAATACAATGGTAATAGGTTTATGCTCCTCATGAATTCCTCCATGCAACCAGTAATACCATCCATATATACTCATTATAAAATAGTAGGCGTTAATTACCATATCGCCCAATAAATTCCATTGAAATAATAAATAAACAAATATCAGAGTGCTCATTATTCCAAAAGGAAATACTAAAACACTGTTCTTAAAAGAAAAATAAACACTAATAATACTTGCTGCAATTGCAACAAGTTCTAAAACAATATGGGAACTACTATAATCACGATACTGGCCAAAAATAAACTCAAAAACCTCCATTAAAAAAATGGTTCATAATCATGACGGTCTGTTTTTACCACTTTCATGTAAAAAAGTACCGCTTTAGTTTCTTCCATGCTTCGTTCCATTTCTTGAGTAAGAAAAGACATCATAGAAGTAAACTCTCCATAAATTTGAGTTGCCAGCGGATTCTCTAATACCGTAAATTCTGAGTCGCGTAGTCTTTTTATAAAATTAATGATGTGTTGCTCATAATCGTCTTGAAGGGGTGACATGGTCAGTTCAATGGATGCTTTCATTCTATTTCTCTTTTTATAACATTACAAAACTAGCCATTCCAACTGATATCTTCCTCGATAGCCGTTCCTATAACAACCATTTTTGCCCCAGCGTTGAAGGTTTCTTCTATTTGATGCATAGTTCTCAATCCGCCACCAACTATTAAAGGAATATTTATTTGCTTACTCACTTCGTGCACAATTTCAGCAGAAACTGGATGGGTAGCTCCACTTCCGGCTTCTAGATAGATCAATCTGTTTCCCATCAGTTGTGCAGCATAAGCATGGTTTACAATGGTTGAAATTTGATTTTGATTCAGTGGCTTTGTTCTAGAAATACGTTGTACCGCTGTTTCTTTGCCGCCATCAAGCAGCAAATAACCTGTAGGAAGAACTTCTAAGCTGGTATTCTTTAATTTTTGAGCAGCTTGAAGTTGTTGCTCTACTAAGTATTCTGGATTACGTCCAGATAAGAGGTTGAGAAACAATATGCCGTGTGCGTCTTCAGAAAGCTGTTTACTTGAGCCAGGGAAGATAACGATCGGTATATGTGTGTTTTCTTTCAAAGTAATGATCCACTTTTCAAAATCAACGTTCTCCATAGTACTGCCACCTACCAGAAAATAAAATTGATCAATTTGTAGCTGGTTTTCAAGTGTAGAAATAGTTGGCATAACCGCTTTCGCGAAAGCGGAAATAGCATCCACCTTCATTTTTTCTGGATCAATAAGAATGGCAAGATTACGGTTTGCTAGTGCAATCCTTTTAAGAATATTATTCATTCCTAGAGGGAATTACATAAGCTAGCATGAAATTTTCTACCTCTTCAAAATACACGTCAAATTTTAAATTGTCCTCTTCATAAACTATACGTGCAACTGTTTGCAAGGCTGCCATTTTAAAACATGCTACGAGACAATGTGCTTTAAATCCTAAGCCTTTTTTACCATATAATTTGTACATCGATTCTTTTGCGCCCCAAATTACAGTTAATTCTTTTACTGGATCTTCAAGTGCATTTATGAAATCTTCTTCGTATCCTATGAATTTAGTGGCGATGCGTTTTATTTTTTCACGTTGTTTCTCTATGTCGATCCCTATAGGAACATCGCTTATAATAATAGCGGTAAATTCAAAGCTATGAGTTATGGAAATGTATTTATCATCAGTAAGATGAGGTTTTCCATGCTCAGAATAATATAAATCTAAATCTGTGTAACCTGCATGTATTAATAAATGACGGATGCTTAAAAATCCACGTCTGTGCAATTCTGAGCTCATAGTAAAAAGCCTATTTTTTGAGTTTTCAGAAAGTTCAATTCCTGTTCTTAAAAAGGCTTCAGACTCTGTTATTTTCCAGACAAATACCTGCGTATTTTCTCGGTTGTTAATGGATTTAAAAAGGGGCATAAAAATCGGTTGATTTTTTGTAGGTTTGCAGCCGCAATTTAATAAATAAAACGGTATTTAAATTGTTGATTTCTAATACTATCAACGACTGACATACCAAAACAATAAGTTTATGAGCACAAAAACAGTTCCTTACGTACCGTACAAAGTGAAAGATATGTCCCTTGCAGAGTACGGACGTCTAGAAATACAACTTGCCGAAGCAGAAATGCCAGGTCTTATGTCATTAAGAGAAGAGTACAAAAACGAGCAGCCTCTTAAAGGAGCTCGCATTGCTGGATGTCTTCACATGACTATACAAACTGCGGTACTTATAGAAACTCTTGTTGCTTTAGGAGCAGACGTTACTTGGTCTTCTTGTAACATCTTTTCTACTCAGGATCATGCTGCTGCTGCAATAGCTGCTGCTGGAATCCCAGTTTATGCTTGGAAAGGTATGAACGAAGAAGAATTTAACTGGTGTATTGAGCAAACTCTTTTCTTTGGAGAAGATCGAAAGCCGTTGAACATGATTCTTGACGATGGTGGAGATTTAACTAACATGGTTTTTGATGAGTTCCCAGAGCTAGCTGAAGGAATTAACGGTCTTTCTGAAGAAACAACTACAGGAGTACACAGATTGTATGAGCGTATGAAGAATGGTACTTTAGTGATGCCAGCAATCAACGTAAACGATTCAGTAACTAAGTCTAAGTTTGATAACAAATATGGATGTCGTGAAAGTGCAGTAGATGCAGTACGTCGTGCTACTGATACGATGCTTGCTGGAAAGCGTGTAGTTGTTTGTGGTTATGGAGATGTAGGAAAAGGAACAGCAGCTTCTTTTAAAGGTGCTGGGTCAATAGTTACAGTAACTGAAATTGATCCTATTTGTGCATTACAAGCTGTAATGGACGGTTTTGAAGTAAAGAAGTTAGAGAGCGTGGTAGGTAATGCAGATATTGTAATTACCACTACCGGTAACAAAGACATCATTAGAGGTGAGCACTTTGAAGCAATGAGAGATAAAGTAATCGTTTGTAACATCGGTCACTTTGATAATGAGATAGATGTTGCTTACTTGAATACTAACCATGGTGACACTAAAGTTGAGATCAAGCCACAAGTTGATAAATATACTATCAATGGTAAAGATATTATCTTACTTGCCGAAGGTCGTTTAGTAAACTTAGGTTGTGCTACAGGTCACCCAAGTTTTGTAATGAGTAACTCTTTTACAAACCAGACTCTTGCGCAAATCGAGCTTTGGAATAATAGAGATGCTTATGAGAATGAGGTTTACATGTTACCTAAGCATCTTGATGAAAAAGTAGCTGCACTACACCTAGAAAGAATGGGAGCTGAGCTTACTGAATTGAAGAGCGATCAAGCTGAATATATTGGAGTAAAAGTAGAAGGTCCTTTTAAGCCAGAATATTACAGATATTAAGAATTTCCAAAATTCTTGATGTTTTATTAGGTAATATTAAAAAATAAGTTACCTTTTGGCATCGTAATTGAATTTTAATGGTTACGCTTTCGCGAAAGCGAAATTAAATTAAACAACAAATGGATATAATAAAAGACGCAAATGAATGGCTAGGAGCATCTATGAGCAATATGTCGACAAGCGACAGAGTGCATTCATCGAGAAAAGCAAAAGAGCTTATTCTAGGCATCAATGAAGTTTACAAAGAAACAAAAGACGAAGAATTAATGGATCTTATGAAATTGCTTACAGCAAAAAAGCAAAAGATTGAGAAGCGTCTTAAAGGTATTAGAACATAATAGTCTAAATTTTTGTAAAAATCCCGATAAAGTGAAAGTCATTTTATCGGGATTTTTTATGGAATTATTTTTAGCATTCCATTTTAATCTAAATAGGTATTAGAATAAAGAAACTTTATCTTCGTTATTCCTAAATATTTCACACACATGAGACCCTTTTTAATTGTTCTATTTGTTGCTGCTATTCTAACGTCCTGCACTACAGATTTTCCTAAAAAAGAAATTTCTACACCTAGTCTAAGCGGTTTTATAGAAGGTGGAAATGCCGCTGGAGTATATGGAAAAGCAGGTCTTAAAATTACTGCAGACTCCATTAAAATGAACGACTGGTCAATATCTAGATTAGTTAATAGTTTAAATACCTTGCGTGACACTTCAATCGTTGATCAAACTGGATTTTCTGATGTGTATACCATTCAAATAGCTAATATAGGAGAGCTAGAAGAAGGTGCCTTTTGTGATTCTCTCATAGTAGAATTAGGTCGTGCCGGTCTTGCGAAATGATGGATAAACAAGTGCTTTCCATAAAACCTTTCATAGGCGCTAGGGATTTTAAAGAATCCAGAGCTTTTTATAAAGAAGTCGGATTTGAAGAAGTGATTACTTCAGAAACGATGTCATACTTCAAAATAGGCAAGTTCGGTTTTTATCTGCAAGATGCCTATGTAAAAGATTGGGTAGATAATTCTATGTTATTTCTGGAAGTAAAAGATGTAGACTCGTTTAGAGAAGCGGTTTTAGATAAAAATTTAACTGATCGATTTCTTACGGTAAGGATTTCCAAGATACACTATAATGGCTGGGGTGATGAGTTTTTCGTTCACGACCCTAGCGGGATATTATGGCATATAGGCAAGTTTAAATAATTGAATTGCCTCAACTATTTTTTGCTAATGCTTTAAAATGAAATCGTCTCTATCTTCAAGAAACTTGAGTTTAGACCTATAAGTTTCTATTTCGGATTTATGAATTTCTACCGTTTTTACTTCTTCAGTTTCCCAAGGGTGAATTATAAGCTCATTACCTAAAACATCATACACTTGTGAATGACCGCTATAATCCATTCCTGTGCCGTCTTTACCTACCCTATTAACTCCTATAGAATAACTCATATTCTCAATTGCTCGAGCTTTGAGTAAAGCATCCCATGCATTTACACGAGGTACTGGCCAGTTTGCAACAAATATAATTACATCATAATCTTGAGTATTTCTTGCAAAAACTGGAAAGCGCAAATCGTAACATATCTGCAGGTTGAATTTCCAGCCTAAATATTCGGCTATAACAGGATTTTTTCCAGAATCATAAACCTCATGCTCACCAGCAAGAGTAAATGTATGACGTTTATCGTAAATCGCACAAGAGCCATCTGGCCTCATGAAAATACCTCGATTCACAAAAGAATCGTTTTCTTTAAACATCACACTCCCGTAGATAGCAATATTTCCTTTTACAGCATGTTTCTTTAAATAATCTAGAATTGATGCGTCGCTTGCAAGTTCTTCTGGTTTCATAGAAAAACCAGTAGTAAACATTTCTGGCAGTATCACTAGATCTGTAAGTCCGTAAAGCTGTTCTAATTTAATAGAAAAACGATCTAAATTTTCTTTAGGGCTTTCCCAAAGAAGTTCCGTTTGAATTAAAGAAACTTTTAAAGTGCTTTTCTCCATGGTCCTGAAGTTGAATTAGAAATTAAGAATTAAGCATTCATTATTTCTTCTATTTCTTCTGTTTCTATAGGAATATCTCTCATTAGGTTAAATGGTGCACCAGACTCATTGATCACTACATCATCTTCTAACCTGATACCGAAACCTTCTTCAGGAATGTAAATTCCTGGTTCAACAGTAAAAACATTACCAGCCTGCATAGGTTCCCACAGAATTCCATAGTCATGAGTATCTAATCCTATGTGGTGAGAAGTACCGTGCATAAAGTACTTTTTATAAGCTGGCCAGTTAGGATCTTCATTTTGAACATCTGCTTTGTCGAGCAGGCCTAAGCTTAATAGCTCTTTGGTCATTAATTTCCCTACCTCAACATGATATTCTTTCCATAAAGTTCCTGGAACAAGCATTTTAGTTGCGTCATTTTTTACTCGTAACACGGCGTCATAAACTTGTTTTTGTCTTTCAGTAAAGCGTCCATTTACAGGAATAGTCCTGGACATATCGCTGGCATAATTTGCGTATTGTGCTCCAGCATCAATCAACATTAGATCGCCATCTTTACATTCTTGATTGTTTTCTATGTAGTGCAGTACATTTGCATTATTGCCACTCGCAATTATAGGCGTATAAGCAAATCCATCGCTGCGTCTTCTTATAAATTCATGTAAAAACTCAGCCTCTACTTCGTATTCCATAACACCAGGCTTTAAAAAGTTCAACACACGACGGAAACCTGCATTTGTAATATCGCAAGCTTGTTGCATTAAATCGATCTCAATAGAATCTTTAACTGCTCGCAATCTTTGAAGAATAGGAGCCGATTTTGCATAATTATGAGCAGGATATTGCGCTTTAGTTTTCTTAATAAAACGATCATCTCTTGTTTCAATCTCTACCGACTGACGGTAATGCTCGTTAGTATTGAAATAAACTGTATCGCATTGCGTCATCATTTCAAAAAACTTTTTATCAAAGTCCTTTAACCAGTAAACGGTTTTAATTCCTGTAACCTCAGTAGCTTTTTCTTTAGTTAATTTCTCACCTTCCCAAACAGCTATATGCGCATTAGTTTCTGTTACAAAAAGCACTTCTCTATGTGCAGGATCTGGACAGTCAGGAAAAAGAACAAGAATCGTATTTTCTTGATCTGCTCCACTTAGGTAAAAAAGATCTCGATTTTGAGTAAAAGGTAATGTACTATCTGCACCAGTAGTAAAAACGTCGTTAGAATTAAAAACAGCAAGACTAGAAGGCTTCATTTTTGCCATAAAGTTCTTTCTGTTTTTAATAAAAAGCTTAGCATTTATAGATAGATATTTCATAGAAAAATTATGTAATTAGACGGTGTTGTTATTTTTTAATTCCGCTTTCGCGAAAGCGGATTTACTATAAACAGCAAGGTAAGAATAGCGCCATAGACGACAAAGAAAACTAGAATTGATTAACAAAGCTAGCTGAATAATTGTTTCTAAAGATGGCTAAAGCTTGAGACGGGCACCTGCAAGCAAAAAAGGAATCATTTAATGCGTTTCTTTTTCTTGCGGTTTTTAATAAATGAAAAAACTAATAATAAAACGATTACCAATGTAATACCGATAATAAAATATCTAGCCGCCTCCATAATGTTTGGTTTGATTGTTAGTCTAAATTTATAGAAAACTAACGAATTAAAAAAGAGGCAATTGAAAGTTTGTGAGATTAATTATCAGCGACTTGTTTCACATCAAAGGTTAGTCCCCAATATGAAACATAATCTGACAACGGACCTAATCCCATAATGGCTCTTCTAGCATCTACCTTTTCTGGTTCTTTGAGGTCGTAAAGTTCATAAGTGCCGTCTTCGTTCATCATGATTTGAGAACCGTATAATTGAGGTTTTCCTGCATCCATCAACATGCGGTCTTGCATTAAAGCGATATCTTGACGTTCTAGATCACCGTTTTCAGCCGCTTTAAGTAGTTCAGGGAAATATTCTGTTCTCTTGTCTGCACTGGCGTGCTGTATCACAAGCCATATGGCACTCATTCCTTTTTCTCCAGCTGTTTCTATAGTAGGCATCCCACATTTTTCTAGAATCTGTTCTATGGCGGTAAGATTGCGCTGGTCCACTTCTTCATCGATCATGTTATCACCGCGATTATCTTGATCTCTGTCATGAATACGTTCTAATATACGATTCAAATTATCGCAATTCACTTGATTAATATCTCTAAAAATAGGTTCTTTTTTAAGAGCGGTCATTGCGGTTTCTAAATCTTGGAACTCGACTTTACGTAAAACATTCTCATCATTAATAAACCAGTTTGCATAAGGCAAATCATTAGATAGCGCTTCTTTTCCTTCTTTAGAAAGTAGATTGCCATTTTGGTCATAATACTTAACATCATCCGGCATGGTGAAGTTATTTGCCATGATCAAATCAGTCATTTCATCGTAATTGATACGAGTAAGTTGCTCTTCTTCTTGACAGGAATAAAGAAATAGGGAAATGGACAATAACAGAAGTAATCTTCTCATAGTAGTAAAAATGGATTATTAGAATCTAAAAACTAAGAAGCTTTCTCAATAAGCTCAATAATTTTATCATTAGGAATTACATCGATAGTTAAATTGATGCGGTCTGATGAGCCATTGTTGATCACACGATGAGGATCTGAAAGTCTTAAATACCAACATTCTCCTACTTTCATAGGAACCATTGTATTATTAAGATAAAATTCTACGCCTTCATTATTATCTATAGGAATGGTTAATCGTATCATCGATTTTTCTTCTTCCAGCGCGAGAGTAGGATCAGTATGTTCTTGAACAACAGAGTTAGGAGCAAGAAACAACAAACGCACTAAATGAACTTTAGTATACTCTTCAAACCGACTAACAACACTTTTTAAATAAGGTGATTTTTCCATAGCTGCTGTATCCATCCAGTCACACCAAGTGCCGTCTGCATAATCATCTGCTGGTGGTGGAAAAGGTATAGAAGCGTCTACTAGATGTGCAGGCGACCGCAATGGAATCACTTTATAATATTCGTAATGCTCCTTTTTTAAGTCGTGCGCTTCTTTAAGCAATCGATCAACATCAAATGTAAATGGTAATTGAATTCTATCTTTATATTCTTGTTGGGTTTCCATGAGTTGGTTAGTTTTTTAATCAACTCAAATTTAACATAAAGAGTTCACTTGCAATGCCGTCACTAAGAAATTTTCCCTTTCTAGTTACTAGTAACGTGTCGCCATCTAAATATAACAAGTGATCTTTTAAATATTCTTGCGCTTGTTTTAAAAGATAATCCTTGAAATTAGCGCCATAATCGCGTTCAATTTTTTCCAGAGAAACTCCATAAATAGTACGCAAACCTGTCATAATATATTCGTTATATTGATCGACCAAAGTAAGTTCTTCTGTTTCCATAGGTAACTCTCCAGCTTGAATAGCCTTCATGTATTTTACATTGTTATTAATGTTCCAGCCACGTCTTTTACCGTCAAAGCTATGCGCACTGGGCCCTATCCCTATATAACTTTTACCAGTCCAGTAAGCTGTATTATTCTCAGAGAAAAAACCTTGTTTTCCAAAATTAGAAAACTCATAATTCTCAAAACTATGCAACTGCATCACATCAAGAAGAATATTGAAATGCTCCTGTGCCACCTCATCTTCTACTTGCGGTACAATCCCTTTTTCAATAAATGATTTAAGCGCTGTGTTTTCTTCTACGGTAAGCGCATAACTAGAAATGTGAGGGACTTTTAAACTGATGGCTTTGTACAAATTTTCTCTCCATCGATCATTGCTCATACCTGGAATACCATAAATCAAGTCTATGGAAATATTTGGGAAATATTTTACTGCTTCTTTTATACAAGATTCTGCTTCGGCGGCATTGTGCGCACGATTCATCAATTTCAAATCTTCTTCAAAAAAGCTTTGTACGCCTATAGAAAGCCTATTAATTCTTGTTTTAGAAAATGCAATAATCTTTTCAAGAGTGAGATCGTCTGGATTTGCCTCAAGGGTGATTTCTGCCTTTTCATTAACATGATAATGATCGTCAACTACTTGTAATATTTTTTCGATTTCTTGAGTTTCTAGGACACTAGGTGTTCCTCCACCAAAGTAAATGGTTTGTACAAATGTGTTTTTATATTCGCTTTCGCGAAAGCGTAATTCATCACAAATAGCATCAATTATACCAGCTTTATATTTCAAATTAGTGCTGAAATGGAAGTCACAATAGTGACATGCTTGTTTACAAAAAGGAATGTGGATGTAAATACCGCTCATGAGCACAAAAGTAATCGTTAAAACAGTAGTAAAATCAAGCCTTTAGACAAAAAGTATCTTATTTTGTGAATAACTGTTAAATCTTGATTTTAAGAGTGTTAAATATCACAATAAATTTATATTCGTGGCAGTTATTACTTATATTATTATATAATCTTAAAACTAAATATAACTATGTTAAAAAACCTAATGTTTCTCTTCAGTTTACTGGCGATTAACGTGTCGTTTGGAACGGATAAATTTCCATTAGTTCCAACTGGTGATCCTCAACCTGAGGTTATAAATTTTCAAGATGCTGGTTTACAACTAGCACTTCAAGATCAAATTCACGCTAATAAGAATTGGACTAGATTGATCCAACAAAAGCGTATGTCCATAAGTTTAGTTGACCTTTCTGACGAGAACAATATAAAATATGCAAATATTAATGGTGATCACATGATGTATGCCGCAAGCATGCCTAAAATCGCTGTACTTTACGCTGCGATTGATGCCATAGAAGAAGGAGATTTACGCCTCACTAAAACTGTGCAGAACGATATGTGGTTAATGATTAATAAATCTAACAACGCAGCTTCTACACGCATGATTGATCGTGTAGGATTTCAACGTATTGAGGACTTAATGTGTAATCCTGAAAATCCATTTTACGACAAAGATGGAAATGGTGGATTATGGGTAGGAAAACGCTATGCCGCGCAAGGTAAACGTAATCCAGAACCTATTAGAGGATTAAGCCATGCGGCTACCACAGACGCTGTTGCAAAATTTTATTATCAGCTGGCAACTGGCCAATTGATAAGTGAAAAGCGCAGTGCTCAAATGCTGAAGTACTTAGTAAATCCTGGTTTACACCATAAATTTGTGAATACGCTTGATGTCATTGCTCCAGAAGCTACACTATATAGAAAAAGTGGCTCATGGAAAAACTGGCATTGTGATTCTATTCTTGTAATAGATGAGGCAAGAGGTAAGAAATACATTCTTGTTGCTATGGTTGAAAGTCCAAGAGGTGAACAAATTATAAGAAATTTAGTAAAGCCAGCAGAGCTTGCCATGGATCAAAATGCTACCTTGGCTCCTGATTCAATAGATGATGAAGTCATTATTACAACAGGCACATAAATTTTTTGATATTAGGGAAGGCGAAGAGTCGATTTCCCTATTAATGCAGCTGTATATATTTTTAATTATATGCGCGCTACTGATAGTTAAACCTACAGTTAGTGCGCTTTTTTTATCCCAGCTCGGTGCAGATAATCTATCTGTAGCATTTATAATAATTGCTGTAACAGCTGTAATAGTTTCTTATTTCTACAATAAATCTCTTGAAAAATTCCCGCTGCGCTACATTATAAGAGCAACGCTAGGGTTGTTCTCACTGGGATTTGTGATCATGGGATTTATAGTAGCTTTTGATTGGGTAACACCGTTTTTTGTTTACTTATTTTACACCATGGTGGGAATGTTTGCACTACTCGCGACCTCTCAATTTTGGGTTTTAGCAAACGTGGTGTTCAATGTGCGTGAGGCCAAAAGGTTATTTGGGTTTATAGGAGCTGGTGGAATTGCTGGTGGAATCGCTGGTGGTTATATAACATCAATTGCAGCGGCTACTTTAGGTAATGGCGCGTTAATGATATTAGCTGGATTATTGATCGCTTCCTGTATAATTGTTTTTGAACGTGTATGGAAAACTAGAGTACAAACTTTAAGTAGGTTTAAAAGAAAGGAACGTGCAACAGTTTCTACAGAGTCCTCCGTAAAGCTTATTTATAAATCAAAGCACCTTACCTATCTCGCTGCTGTTATAGGTTTAGGAGTACTCGTAGCAAAATTAGTCGACTATCAATTCAGTTATATCGCTGCTGCAAATATTCCCGATCCACAAGATTTAGCCTCGTTTTTTGGATTTTGGTTCAGTACTTTTAATATTATCTCCTTATTGATCCAGCTATTCATTACTAATAAAATACTTGAAAACACAGATATAAGCGTGAGTCTTATCGCTCTTCCCGTAGGAATCGTTTTGCTCTGTTTGGGTTTATTAGTCTTTCCTGAATTATGGATTGTAATAATAATAAAAGGACTAGATGGCAGCTTGAAACAATCATTACATAAAAGTGCGGTAGAACTGCTCTCTTTACCTATTCCAGCAAGTGTTAAAAATAAAACCAAAACCTTTATTGATGTAGTTGTAGATAGTCTCGCTACAGGTATTGCAGGTTTCTTGTTGATTTTTGTAATTAAAGGTTTAGACCTATCAGCTCAGTACATTACAGCTATCACTATAGCGGTAGTCATTACATGGATTTACATCGTTTTTAAAGTAAGAGAAACATACTTAGGTACTTTTAAAGAAAGTATCATGATGAATGAAAATTTAGGGAATTCTAAAAAGTCTTCTTCGCGCATCAGAGAAAATATGCGTATTATTTTTCAATCAGGATCAGAAAAGGATATTTTACTAATGATTAAAAGGCTTCCTGAAGTCGCTCATCCTTCTATAAGAGAAGACGTATTAAAGTTACTTGATCATGAAAATCATCAAATTAAAGCTGCTGTCATTGAAAACCTCTCTTATGTCACTAAGAAGCCACAGGTTAAAGTTCAAGACTTTATTTACATTAAAGATGATGAACTTATAGTTGCGACTATGAAGTATTTATTATCTCAAGATAAAATCTCACATCAGTTTTTTGAGCAGTACCTCAACTATGACGACGAATTTATATCTACAGCAGCACTTTTGTGTCTAGCTAGAGAGTCTGAAGACAATCCAAGACTTGCTGCTAAGTACAATCTGAATTTAAGGGTTAAAGTCTTTATAGATGAAATGGGAAACAAGGGAGGCGACCTGCGAGTATCAGAAATTGCTCGAGTAATTGAAACTTTAGGTTATATAAAAAGATCTCGTTATCACGAAATTATTTTTCGTTATCTAAAACATCCTAATCCTATCCTTAAGAATGCAGCACTTCTAGCTGCTGGAGAAACGGCTAGAGAAAAATTTCTTCCCATTCTATATAAAGAGTTGGAAGATATCGCTTTTCGCGAAAGCAGTATTAAAGCCATCTCTGGTTTTGGTAATGCCATTATACCTCAGCTTTACAAAAAATATAAGGATTTTAATATAAACGCAAAACAGAGATCACAAATTCCTATAATAGTTAGCAAAATTCATACTGAAAAATCCTATAGAACTTTATTTAAAATGAGTCAACGAGGCAACTTTACAATAAGAACAAAAACCTCTGATCTTCTTTATGACTGGCGTAAAACTGGAGTAGAATACAATATAACTATTCGGACTTTAAAATCTATGATTTCTAGTGAGTCAAAACTTTATAGAGAGTTACTGAGTTGCTATTTCTCTCTTCGTATTGTGGAACGATCTAAATTACCTGAGAATAAAAATGTATCGCTATCTATAAAGACTAGTCGTTCTCATTTAATACAACAAGTTAAAAGTTCTCTTGAGCTTAACCTGAAAAGGATTTTCAACTTACTGGCTTTATATTATAATCCAGAAGATGTGTTTGTTGCTTACAAAGGCCTAAAAAGCGAGACAAAAGATTCTCAAATTCACGCTATGGAATACCTAGATGGATTGCTGGGACGTAATCTTAAATCGCTTCTTTTGCCATTACTAGAAAGTGGTCTATCAGCTCCTAATCAAGAGTCTACCGATTACCACAATCATATTACTTTACAAAGCAAAGAAGATTGCATTAGGACCCTAATATTGATAGAGGATGAACCCATAGTATTAAAAGTCATTGAGCTTCTTAAGTTTCAAGAAGATAATTATTCTTATCAATTACTTATACAGGCTTCTGATCATGCTTCTGATAAAATAAATGAAGCGGCACTCGAGGCACTGAAATTTAAAAAAGGTAATTTAAAAAGCGCATAGAAAAATCTATACATGAAAAAGGAGCCATTTTAATACTTGGCTCCTATTCAAATACTATTGAAGAAATGATACCTAGTTTTCCTTAGGAGCTTCGTATTTCTTTCTAATTTGTTTATCAATTGCACTGGCGAGATACATATGGTCTCCTGCTGAATTCTTACCTAAGATATTAGACATTAAGCAAACGATGTAATTTGTTCCATCAGGATGCTCCACCATGATGACACTATTCATATAATTGAACTTTGTACCAGCATATTTTGCGCCACCACCACTATAATAACTTCCTGATTTAAAATAAACGGAAGCTTCATTTAATTGTGGGCTAGCTGCGTATCTAATCCTGCGATCGGTCATGTACATTAATCGTTTTAGTTCTAGGCTAGACTCTTGGTCTACCACTTTACCTTGTTCTAATGCTATAAACCACTTCATTAAACCTTTAGGAGTTCCTATACTGCCGCCTGTAGCTCTTGCGTAGCGGTCTGGACCGTTTGTGAAAAAGCTTCCTAGTCTCCACTCGTCATGAGTGATCCCTAAATCTCTTAGCGGCTCATTAACGATAGCAGTAGCAATTTCAGATAATTCCTTTTTATCAGCAGTTTCCCAGTATTCATCAGCCTCTTTTTGAGTAAGAGTAAAGTATTTATCTCCAAAGATTTTCATCAATAAGGCTTCTCTCCATACTATACTTGCAGCACCATTATTGCTTACACTAAGCATGTGATCCACCCATTCATATAAAGTAAATTCATCACTCGCGATTACTTGACGCTTTGTCAATTTATCCTTTTCCATATCATAAATAGGAACAGTGTGGTGATCTCCTATTCCCCAAACACCAGATTTTACTACTTTCTCACGCATCAATCGTGTGCGAATTTTAAAATCTCTAGGACATAAACCATGTAACTGATTAAAAAATGCAGTTGCCACAGCTAGTTTTCCCACACTTCCAGGCTGGAAACCGCTATTTTCATTCAACTCTGCATAGCGCATGTTCTCTCTATCTGTGATATCGAGTACTGTAATACCATAACCTTTTCGGCTAGGGAATAATCTCGTCATTTCATTCTGAAAGTCCTTATCCACAACCATAATAGAATCTGTTGCAGTTTTATCTTCACAGAGCCATAAGTTGATCTCATCGGTCTTCTTAAACGATCCTTTTTTCAAATAGTACTCTGTGATGGTACTGTCTAAAGTCTTCTCTAGCCGTTTCAACCTTTTTATTCCTGTTCTTTTATATCCATCAATAGGGTAAAAAGCCGTAAGCAACATTGCTGTCGTGAAAACAGCTATTATTTTGATTGTATTTTTCAAAGTTTTATTGGTTTATGAAGTAATAAAGCTGTGTTCACATCTACATCAGCATCGATAGAATTTAAGTATTCTGAGTTCACTGCTTGACTATTTTCTACAAATGGTCGTATTTGAAATAAATACAATTTGCCGTCCTTAAATCCTAGTTCTATATCCCACGCTCCTTTGTAGCTTCCATCTTTAGAGCCAGGCATGATATCATGAACTGTTTTAGCAAACGTTCTTATGGTTTTTAAATTCTCATCAGTTAAAATTCTATTATCAAAATCAACGTGCTCCATTACAGAGCCACCAGTATTAGGAAGTTTGCGCTGCTTGTTTTCTCTTGCAGGAGAAACTAAAAGGCCATTACCTTCTTGATCGATGATATAAGTTTCGGCACTTTGACCGTCGACTGCTCCACCAGCTCCACGACTCATAGCAACAGTTATAGAATTATCATCATTATTAATAAAGTCTTTAGTAATTAACACACCGCTATAATCCACATCTACTGTAGGAATTATCAAAATAGATGGATACACGTTTTCTGGATTTTCAAGGTAAACTTGTCTCCATTTAAAACTGCGCTCTGTGTAAGGACTTGCCCATACTTCACGTATTCCATTAATCACCTTATCTCTTTCTACTGCATTAAAAACAGTGAGGTTTAATCCTGCACCTGTAAATTCTTCAAGGTCTTCCATGTTAGTATCACTACGCAAGAAAACAGGCACTTTACCTAAATCGTCTCCTAATGTGGTTTTGAAATCATTCTCTAGTGCCGTAATAAATGTATCTTTAAAAGGCATCACAGCAATAGCTTCCCTTAACGTTTTTAGCTCACCTAGTTGGTAATCTATAACCTCTTGTTCTGAAGATCCATTTGCTTTTAATTGTTTCGCTTTCGCGAAAGCGGACATCAAAAAGTCCCAGTAACTACCACTGGTTTGTGGCATGTGCTGATTCATATGATCCTTGAAGACACCAAACGGAATAACTATTCCATTCACCACATTTTTAGGGAACAATTGCTTGAGCTGGCCTAGATTTGCAGCTTTAGGTCCACAAAGAATACCACTGTCAGCACTCCCTACAGCTGCCATGTCTAAGGGTAACTTTCCATCTAATTTCAGTTTGCCTTCTGGAATTCTAATGGTTTTCTTTTCTTTTTTGTTGGAAGTATTAAACAGTGATTTTTCCAGATCACTCATATCGCCAGCTTCCTTTATGACAACGGTACCGCGATTACTCACTGCATAAAAAACCTGCTGACCACCTAATTCTTTGAGGTCATTTAAATTGTCTATGGAAATAGCAGCATTAGGGATACCTAAATTACGGGCAAGTAACTGGACATGAGAAACTAAGTTCCCTTCTGAAACCGTAGCGATTCCTGCGACAGGTTTTAAATCACTAGGTGGATGATCAAATATGTAAATTTTGTTAGGGTCTACTTGCATTCCTTCTGCATTTCCAGAAACTACAACTAACTCACCTTTAGTATAACCAGGGTTGAGACCTCGCACCGTACTAACATTTTTGACACCAGCAATATCACTAGTTAAACCTATCTGACTGGAGACTAAAGCTCCTAAATTACCTACTGCATCACCTAATGGCAATAATAACGAGCTTCTTATACGGTCGTCATAGAAACCATAAGCTTTAGGCTCAAAAGCAATATATTTTTCTACTACATCATTATATATGGCATTTACCATACCAGTTCCCCATTCTACCTGACTACGCCCTGTATTTAAAAAGTCAAGTAGCTCATGTGCTTTTATAGTAGCGCCTTTAGATAGGAATAACTCCTTTTCAATAGCGTTCCATTCCCAGTTTTCAACATATCCAGCACTGGCAAGAGCCTCACTCAATGAATAAATTTTATCAAGGTGTTCTTGTAAGTCTACTGGTTCCCAACTACCTGCTTGTTGAAATATTAATTCTTCCAGTCTTAAACTCAACTCTAGCGCATTAGTACGTCTAGTGCCTCTTTTATCTTCTTTAATATTATTTCTAATATCGCACATTAAGTTTGCTGCCGCTGGAACGAGTATCGCAGGATCAGTCTCGTTTGCATAGAAATTAGAAAACCACTCTGTTTGAGTTCTTATGTAAGCATCTTCTTTCCAGCCGTTTACCATTTTAGGTAACTCCTTTATAGAAACCGGTTCAAAAAACTCCTGCATGTCATTCATAAGTTTATTGAAGTCCTTTCTAGAAGTTTCTTTTAAGTCTTTTTCATTTTTATCGAGCCAGTTTTTAACAGCATCTATATCTTGCGCCTGTGGATTTCCATGGATTTTAATACGTATATCCATGAATTTAGGATGACGCTCAGCAAGTACTTTACTTAAACTACGGATTTCTTGAGCCAGATTAGTATCGCCATCGTGAGGCAAATCTCTTAAGGATTCTCTTATAAGAAAAAAGTCTCTATCTACAAGATCATTATCTCCTAAGACCGTGTAATAAAATTTGCGTCCCCATTCTTCTTCATCCTCAATTTGTTTTGCACCACGATAAAAGCGAGATCGCTCTTGAATCCATCCATTATCAATAGACTCTAAGTATTTATTGAGCTGGTACTGTTTGATACGACTGTGATTGTTTTCCCCATCCCAAAACTCCCATAAATCATTTGAAGCGAGTATTTCTGCAAAAAAAATGTGTCGTTTTTTAGCTAGTTCTTTAATCTCTGGCTTGTAACTAGCGTGTTGAATTCCTTCTCCTATTTCCTTAGGACATGGATCTTTGGCATCTCTTACGCTACCGTCTGGACAAAACCAATTAATACTTTTATACGGACCTCGATCTAGCTGTCTGTACTGCTGGATCATTTCTTTGATGCGAGAGTTGGTAAATTCTTGTGCTTGAACTAAGGTGCTCACAGATAATATAATTAGCAATAATATTCTTTTCATATTGACAAAAATATAAGTAATTAACACAGTAACAATTGAGTTAAGAGCAGTTTAACTAAAAAGGATGTTTGTGATAAAAACTTTAAACATTTCTTTGAAGTAAAATGGATACCGCTTTCGCGAAAGCGGTAGTACTAAAATTTATACACAAAAAAAACAGCTCCTTAAAAACAAGAAGCTGCTTTTAAGAAATTATGAAATTAGTTTACAAATCGTAACGTACTTGTAGGTAAACATATCGAGGTTGCACCGTGTAAAATTGAGTGCTGGTGGCAATTTGTCCAAAAGAGTTATTATTCAATGCTTCTGTATTTAACAAGTTAGTTGCTGCTACTTTATATTCCCATTTAGAATCTGGTTTATTATAAAATAATGCCGCTTCTAAGAAGTCATAATTATTCTCAACATTTTGGGAAGTAGAGAAAAGGTTTAAATCGTAATCTACATCAAAGAACCAAGCTTTGTTGATTTGCCAGTCTGCATCAAGAGAAATGGTTTGAGTAGTAGCATTGTTTACTTGAGCACCATTATCTGAGTTATTAAAACGGACTTCATAACCTATGTCAAAGTTTACGCCGTCTTGATAGTTGCTTCTAGCACTTATGCCATAATTATGAGTAATGTTTTGGGATTCTCTGGCCTCTCCGTTAATAACGTTATTAAAAGTACTCCAATTTAAACCTGCATTAACGCTAGCTCTAATTTTACCAAATTCTCTGGAATATCTTCCAAATCCTGTCGCAGACTCATTTGCAAAAGGTGAGTTGATCAAAGCACTTTGCTGGTTAATGTCTTCAATATTCACGTTGCTCTGGATAGCATCTGTAGCCCTAGTATAGGTTATTCCTGCGTTTATGTTCGTATAATTAAACATATTAAAGTTAAAATAATTCAGGCTATACCTATCATTTGTTGCTCCAGTCAATTGATTATTTCCTGCGAATAACGAGTTGTAATTATTAAAAACAGTTCCAAGAGCATAATTTTCTACATCTGTAAAACTCACCGTTCTACGATAATCAAAATTGATATTCTCACTCGATCTCAATGCAAATCGAACATTAAAGTCTGGTAAGATTTCTTGAAAATCTAATTCATTTGTATTGCCCAATTGTGTGTCTTCTATATGAAAACTGTGAGCCGTTACTCCTGGTGTAATCGTGAATTTTCCAGTGATAAATTTATAATGAACTGCTGCATAAAGATCTCTAAACTTATAATCCACATCATTACCTAGCAATGGATCAGTTAGATCATTGCGAGAGCCGTTATTTAATATTTGAAAAATATTTGTGTTATAATTTTGATTTACAATAGAAGTTCCTACTGTAAAATTGACATTACTCTTTTTATTGAGAATTCTCCAGTAATCAACTTTAGTATCTAGCTTCTGGCTTTCGACAAATTTTTGTTGATTGATATTATAAGGATCTGCTGGGTCCAGCCCTAAGGCTCCTCCATTGCTTACATTATTTGGATCATTAGGGTTCATAGGATCATCCGGCACACTAAACGGCGGTGTGTCCACTACTCCTATTCTATCTCTTATCGCGTTATAAAAAGGATCTTCTTCGGCATCTATGTATCTACCTTCAAAGGCAAAAATATCTTTTGCACTTGCGGTATAATACATATTAATGGATTGATCTAATGTAACTGGTTTTTGAGATTCGTTTTGATCAATTTCTTCTACAAAACCACTTCGAGCAGATGTAAAATCATTGAACTGACTCACGTCACTTAGGTTTACTTGTCCATCATATTCAAAGGTGAAGTTTTCATTAGGCTTATAGTCTGCTCCTAATTTAAAAATCCCTATCTGATTGCGTTGAAAAGAGCGATCTTCTGTATTTTCTAATACGCCTGTACCAATAAACTCTCTACTCGTAATTGTTTCTTGATCGGTGTCCGTACTTGAAAAAATCGCAAACCCATCAAAGCTTAATTTTTTATTGGCTTGCCATGAACCATTAAATGCTCCAAACTTGCTTTCAATTTCTTTAGCACGATTTGCTTGAAGATTTAAAATTCCGCCAGCGCCTACTCCTACATTTATAGAAGAACCGCTACTACGCGTGTTACCTCTATTAAATCCAGTAAAACGCAAGTATTCTCTAAATGTAAATGATTGTAAACCTAAATTATTAAAGTCAGTTAGAATATTAATAGAAACATCTGGGCTGTAATAGAAAGCTTTAGGTTTAGCTTGATAACGCACAGCATCATCGCCTTGACCTATGGCACCAGTCACTTCTCCAAACCAGAAGTTTTTCTTTCCTTCCTTTAACCTAATGTTTATGGCGATACGATCTTCATCATTACCTAATCCTTTTAATTGGCTCTGATTATTGTAGTTTTTCAGCACTTCTACTTTCCCAACAGCATCTGCAGGAATATTTTTTGTTGCCAGACGTGAATCGCCTTCAAAAAACTCCTTACCATCTACAAGTACTCGCTCTACGGTTTTTCCTTCGACTTGTATGTCACCATCTTCATTTACTTCCATTCCTGGAAGTTTTTGTAAAACATCACCTAACTTTCTTTCTGTACCATTTGTAAAGCTATCTGCATTGTAAGTAATAGTATCGCCTTTAATAGTCACAGGCATATCATAAACTATGTTTACAGCATCTAAAGCATTTTCATCTTCGAGCATCACATAGTTCTTAGTCAAATCTGTTTGAACATTTTTAACCGTATCTACTATCGTTTTCAGTCCTAAGAAAGACACTTTCAACACATAGGTACTGTCCTTTTTCAGGCTAAGCAGCTGGTATTTTCCACTATCATTTGTGATTCCAAAAGCACCTAAATTATTGTCTTTTTGATAGGCAATTACGTTTGCCATTTGTAATGGTGTCCCTGTACTATCAACAACGATTCCTGATATTTTCACAGTTTGGGCACCTGCTATTGAGAAGAGTAAGCTAGCTAGAACTACTAAGAGTAGGTTTTTTTTCATTTTACAGTTGTTTGATAAAAAAATGCGAGAAAGAGGTTGACAATTCTCGCATTTGTTGGTTTTTTAAATCATTTTCATAAGTGAAGGACATTACTAAATGAATAATTAGCCTCTGCGTCCACCACCACGTCCACCACGTCCTCTAAAACGCTCTGACATTTCTTTCATTTTTTCTTTGAAAATGACATTGTATTCTTCTTCAGTGGTTACTTCACCTTTTGTTGCTGGCTTGATATCCTCTTTTTCTTCAGGATTAACAACAATCTTACTGCAAAGTAAAGTGGTGTTACCAGCACTTACTTCTAATATTAGTCCTGGAAGGCCCGCATATTCTGCCGGACCGTGTTGTACTGGTATTTGGGGTGTGAACCATGCTATGATCTCCACTTCTGGATCTTGCTCAAAAACCTCATCTACCTTACCTTCTGCAAGTGCTAGACTATCTTTTTTCTTTTCTACCTGACTGTCACCTCTTCGTCTTCTAAAGGATGACCAGTCTAACTCATTATTCTTTTTAACGGCAGTAGCTTTAATTGCTTGATACTGACCTATCATTCTAGTTTCACCAGTAATTTTCCATTCTAAATTAGGGATGCTATCTTTAATAAGAAACGTTTTACCCATCATGTCACGTTGTTCAATCCACTGACCTTCTTTTAAATTCTTATACTTCTCTCCACCCATCATGGTTCCCATAAAGTTTCCCCAACCTCTTCCTTCACCTGGAGCAGAAAGCTCCTTTTCTTCTTTATAAGAAGATTCATTACGGTTAAACTTAAGGACATAAGTTTTCTCTCCCATTTTTTTCATGCGCTCTTCGATGCGCTTTTTTTGTTGAGGAGACATCTCACGACCTTCAGGCATCCAGCTCATATCCATTTTAGTCTTAGACATATAAGTTGCCTCACCATAAAATTCTTGTGCTTGAATTAATCCTGTAAATAAAATAGTAAGAACTATTACAATTGATTTTTTCATCTGTAGTTGTTAAAAATTAATGCAAGCTATAAAGTCTTGCAACGGTTAGACGTCTCGATTATAGATAGGTTTCAACTTAAGATAATTTTAACAGTATTAACCTCTAGTCTCGATGAAAACTCCACCGTTTTTTCTTCCTTTAAACCGCTCTTGCATTTCTTTCTGCTTTTTCTCTTGTAGCTCATCAAAATCTTCTAAAGAAATCTTTTTACCTTTTTTAGGTTTTTTAATTTCAAAATCTTCAGGGTTCATTTCTATTTTATTACATAATATAGTCGTGTTTCCATCATTTAATTCTAGTATTAAACCTGGTAATCCCTGATATATTCCTGGGCCATTGCTTACTGGTATTTGCATTGTAAACCATGCTGTAATAACTCGATCTTTTTCCTCAACCATATTTAAAAGGCTATTACTTTCTTCTGCCTCTTTCTTTTCTTCTTCCGTTTTTTCTTCTTTAGGATACGTGTAAGTTGCTTTCATCACATTGTACTGCCCTATCATTTTAGTCTCACCGGTAACTTTCCAGTCCAGAGGCATGATTTTATCCTTAATTAAAAACTCTTTTCCTTGAATCTTATCTTCTCTTAAAAAAGTTTGTGTTTTTAAATCTTTGTATGTGGTTCCATATGTATCGCCGCCACCTGACATTTGAATAGTCATACTCATACCATTAGTAGGTTTTTTAGGTGCCTCTAATACTTGTATCTTTTCATATAAAGATTCTGATCGATTAAATTTAAGAGTAAATTCTGCTTCTCCAGCAGTTTTTAATGCATCCTCTATCATTTTGCGCATCGCAGGTTCAAGTTTTTGCATTCCTGTGCTGTCTTCCAGCTTCTCCATGGTCATCTTACTTTGATAATGCGCGATTCCTGTAATGTCTTGTTGTGCTTGTGCTGAGTACGCTTTCGCGAAAGCGAGAACTATAAATAGCAAAAAAGTTCTATTAAAATATTTCATAATGGTTGTTTTAAGAATACTCAAATATCAACTATTTTTATAGTTGTCACAGTTAAGATGCGTTAATATTTGTTAACCAAGTTCCATCTGTAATAGGAATAATGCACCTTTGAACTATGAACGATAGGAAGTATCACTTTATTCTAATTTTGATAAGTGTAGTTATTGCAACTACTCTTGCCATACAGGTTTACTGGAATTACAATAATTTTCAGGAATCAAAGAGAAGTCTGGTTTCAGATCTACAAATAAGCCTAGATCAAAGTGTGAGTGCATATTATGAACAACTGGTTACGGATAACAATGTTGGGATTATAGTTAAAGAAACAACTAACAGAAAACGTGAATTTGATAAGCTTTTTAGACAGACAGATAGCATAATGCGTGCCGCTGGGCAACGTGGCTTTCTCCTTGACAATGTTGCTCCTAGTGAAATGAGTGAAATTTTTATTGCGCAAGGCGGTACTATGGAAACATTGAATGAAATAGAGCCCGTGAAAGACCTATGGAACTTTCCTAATTATAACATTAAAAAACCAGATGGTAATTATAGTGAGGTACAAACCTTTTTTACTGACCAAATTAATTTACAAAAAACCTTATCTACCTTAACCGCCAAAGTGGTAAGGAGTTTTCAAGAAAAGGAGATGAACTTGCAACGCGTAGATAGTTTAATCGACTCTAATTTGAATAAAAGAGGCCTGAATGTAGATTTTGAGCTAGAAATAGTTGATACTGATGCAAATAATTATTTACTTAATGATAAAGGTAAAAATGTATTAAGAGCAAACTCTGAATTGCTTAAAAAAGGCGACGCGCTGTTACTTTCTTATTCTGGGTTATCACCTACTATTTATAGACTTAACCTTACAGGAATTATTTTAAGTGCATTGCTCATTGCAGCTGTAGTACTATGTTTGTTTTATCTCTTACAAATTATTAGAAAGCAAAAAGCTCTAGGTGAGATGAAAAACGATCTTATTTCTAACATTACTCATGAGTTTAAAACACCTATCGCAACAGCAAGTGCAGCTCTAGAAGGTGTACAAAGTTTTACTAACAGTGGAGATCTAAGTAAAACCGACAGGTATTTAAGCATGGGGCGCGACCAGCTTACTAAACTTAATGGTATGGTGGAGCGCATTCTAGAGACCGCAACTCTTGATAGTAAAGAATTAATGCTTCAAAAGAGCAGCCTAGAAATTACAGAGCTCATTGAAACCGTAATTGCAAAACATCAAAATCAAACCTCTAAAACCATCTCTTTTCAAAAACCAGATCAAGAAGTAACCCTAATGGCTGATGCTTTTCACCTAGAAAATGTTATCAATAATTTAATTGATAATGCCATAAAATATGGTGGCGATCAAGTGGATATTACTTTGACTAAAAACTTTGATACTGTTCAACTTATTGTTGCTGATAGTGGTAATGATCTAAGCAGTAAAGATGCTAAGTTGATATTTGATAAATTTTATCGCGTAGGAAAAGGAAACCGCCATGACGTAAAAGGTTTTGGAATAGGTCTATTTTATACGAAGTCTATTATTGAAAAACACAATGGTAGCATTATTGCTATTGCACAACCACAAACTACATTTAAAATCATACTGCCTTATGAATAAAAATACGATCGATATCATCCTTGCCGAAGATGAGCCAGCTTTAGGAATGATAGTAAAAGAAAGTTTAGAAACCAGAGGCTTTAAAGTACGACATAAAGTAAATGGCGCTCTTGCTCTAGACGCTTTTCATGAAAAACAACCAGATATTTTAGTTCTAGATGTAATGATGCCACAACTGGATGGCTTTGAACTTGCAAAGAAAATACGTGTTGAGAATGAGGAGATTCCTATTATATTTTTAACTGCAAAATCTCAAACAGAAGATGTCCTAGAAGGATTTCACGTAGGTGGAAATGATTACCTGAAGAAACCCTTTTCAATGGAAGAATTGATTGTGCGCATTGAAAACTTATTAAGTAGGCAAACTGTTCAAAAAACTGCGGCAATCTATGAATTAGGAGCGTATTCCTTTAATTTTCCTAAGCAACAACTTACTTACAAAGATGAAGTCACCAAGCTCACACATAGAGAAGCCCACCTACTTTATCATCTTGTTCTTAAAAAGAATAAAGTGCTAGATCGCACATTCATACTTAAAAAACTATGGGGTAATGATGATTTCTTTTCTGGACGTAGTATGGATGTTTTCATCACTAAACTGAGGAAAAAAATCGCTCAAGATGATCAGCTGGAAATAGTAAATGTAAGAGGTTATGGTTATAAATTGATCGCTCCATAATAGCCTTCAAATTCAACTTAATTTTACAGATATAACTTGATAATAGCGCCCCAAAACTCATATTTATAAGATCAGTATTAAAAATCCGTTTCATAGTTGTAATTTGCTTTCTATGAAATGGCTGTATTCATTACTTTTTATTTGCTCGATCGCTTTTGCACAAAAGACAGATCAAGGTTTTTCCTTAGTTGCAGACTCATTTTATGGAGTAGATGATTTTGAGGCTGTTTATTATGGTAAGGACAACGTTTTTTTCAAAAAGTACGGCAAAATCACACAGCAATTCTATGATGTACAATTGGGTGACCTCACCGAGGTAGATTTAATCAATCCTTTAAAAATATTGCTCTTTTATAAAGACACTCAAACTATTGTTATACTAGACAATAGACTTAATGAACGTCAACGCATATTATTAAACGAGTTACAACCATCACGTTTTTTTGAGCATGCTAGACTCGCTGGGGAAAGACGCTTCTGGCTGCATGATTTAGATAAAAATAGATTAGAACTATACGATTACATTAATGATAGAACCTTGATAAGCACGGCTGTTTTAAAAGATAATGTCACCCAATTTCTGAGTGATTATAATTTTTGCCATGTTATAAGTGATGAGCAAATAGAGACTTATAATGCCTACGGTAGTAGAACAGCGACCCTTTCTATTACTGGTGTAGAGTTTGTAGATTATGATTTTGAGACTCTTGTTTTTATCAAAGAAAATAGAATTAAAGTAATGAAGATGGATAAGGAATACCGCTTTCGCGAAAGCGAGATCAACACCATCGACATAAAAGAAAAGGACGTTAATTCCCTTTATCTAAAGGGTGGAAAACTTTATCTTTGCCACGGTAAACGTGTGGACGTTTATTCAATCAACCCCATTAAGAATTAAAGATGCATATAGCGGTCGCTGGAAATATAGGTGCTGGAAAAACGACACTTACTAAATTACTTGCCAAACATTATAGATGGACTCCTCAGTTTGAAGATGTCTTAGAGAATCCATATCTAGAAGATTTTTATACAGACATGGAGCGCTGGTCCTTTAATTTACAGGTGTATTTCTTGAACAGTCGTTTCCGTCAGGTACTTGATATACGTGAAAGCGGTAAAAAAATCATTCAAGATCGCACGATCTACGAAGATGCTAATATTTTTGCTCCTAACCTTCATGCAATGGGATTGCTATCTCAACGCGATTTTGATAATTACAGCTCTTTGTTTAACCTTATGGAAGGAGTTGTGGCCGCACCAGATTTACTGATTTACTTGCGTAGCTCTATTCCTAACCTCGTGAACCAGATTCACAAACGTGGTCGCGATTATGAAAATAGCATCTCTATCGATTACTTAAGTCGCCTCAACGAGCGCTACGAAGCCTGGATTCATGGATATAAAAAAGGAAATTTATTGATAATAGATGTGGACAACATCGATTTTGTAAATAATCCAGAAGACTTAGGAGAAATCATAAACAAGATTGATGCAGAAATGACTGGGCTTTTTGCATAATTCGTTTTCAAATTAAAAATCACTGTTTTTCAATATTATAAATTTAAATATGAAGCAGCTTTCTAAAGTACTCATATTAATAGCTGTCATTGGCTTAACGAGCTGTAGCCCAAAAGTCACTTCTAATTTTATAAATCCAAAACCTAAGTTATCGATCGATGAGAAAGTGGCGCTTTTGGATTTAGAACATGAGCTACCTAAAAACTTAACAAAAATAGGTGATCTAAGATTTCAAGATTCTGGATTCTCAACTGATTGCAGCTTCAACAGCTTAATGAATAGAGCAAGAATTGAGGCTAGAAAAAATGGTGCAAATATTGTAAAAGTCATAGATAAAAAGAAACCAGACTTATTAAGCAGTTGTTATAGACTAAAGATTGAACTCTATAAATATGAAGGAGATGTTTCATCCTTGTTACAATATGAATTAAAAATTGACTAAAAATCTAACTACTATGAAAATCATTTTGAAATCAATCTTGTTAGTTTTTATACTAGTCTTTTCCAGCTGTGCTACCATCATTTCTGGTTCAAGACAAATGGTTGAAATAAACTCTGAGCCTAGTACTGCAAAAGTTTATATAAATGAAGTAGAAATAGGAAACACTCCTATACAGAAAAACCTTAAAAGAAATCAAGAGTATAGCATTATATTAAAGCTAGATGGGTACGAAACTTATGAAACTAAATTAGAAAAAAAGTTTAATGCTTGGTACATTGGGAATATTGGTTTCGGAGGTTTGATAGGAATAATTATTGACCCTATCACTGGTGCTATGTTCAAGTTAAAACCGGAAGAAATAGATGGTAGCCCAAAAAGCGGAACCACGTATAATGTGGATAATGGCAATCTTTTTATCACGATCAGTATGGAAATTGACGCTGATGCTGAAAAAATAGGTCAGTTGCAAAGAATCTAATGAAATTTAATTTGATCTAAGAATTTAATTTTTTTATAAAATAATAAATAATAAAGCCTGTTCTAGAATTTAGAACAGGCTTTGTTATATGATAAAGATAAGGGAATTAATAACCCACTTTAGAGCGCACACGTTTTAAAACATCATTTGCGATATGACGTGCTTTAAACGCTCCTTCTTCTAAGGCCATATCTAATTCGTGCTTATTATCCATTAAATGCTCATAGCGTTCTCTTGCCTCTTTAAAACGCTCACAAAGGGCTTCAAAAAGAGCTTGCTTTGCATGACCATAACCATAATTACCTGCCTCATAATTATTGCGCATTTCCTGAATTTTTTGCTCAGGAGCAATTAATTTGTATAAAGCAAATACATTACAAGTATCGGGATCTTTAGGCTCTTCAAGCGGCGTGCTGTCTGTTTCTATAGACATGCATTGTTTACGCAATTTTTTATCACTCTGGAAGATATCGATAAAATTACCTCTGGACTTACTCATTTTTTCACCATCGGTTCCTGGAACGAGCATAGAATCTTTTTGAACCTCAGCTTGAGGTTCTATAAAAGTTTCTCCCATTTGATGGTTAAATCTACCTGCTACATCTCTAGTGATTTCTATATGTTGCATTTGATCTTTACCTACTGGAACTAACTCTGCGTCGTATAAAAGAATATCGGCAGCCATTAGCATAGGATAGGTGAAAAGCCCTGCGTTTACATCTCCTAAACGATCTGATTTGTCTTTAAAACTATGTGCTAAAGTTAATCGCTGATATGGGTAAAAACAAGCTAAATACCAATTCAACTCTGTTACTTGAGGAATATCACTCTGTCTGTAAAAAACAGTTTTACTTATATCGAGACCACAAGCTAACCATGCTGCTGCGGTTGAGTAAGTGTTCTCTCTTAATAACTCTCCGTCTTTTATTTGTGTAAGGGAATGCATGTCTGCAATAAAGAGAAAAGAATCGTTTTTCTCATCTGTAGACATTTTTATCGCTGGTAATATTGCACCGAGAAGGTTTCCTAAGTGTGGTGTACCTGTTGATTGTACACCAGTAAGTATTCTAGCCATTGTTTTTTATTGAAATTCAAAGATACTAACTGATTATAACTATCACCTAATGATTGGGCAAATATGCACTACAAAGAAACTGTGCTGACATACGATTTGAAAAGATGATAGAACACAGGCTATTTAATTGTTTAAGAAGTATTTTCTGCTATTTTTGAAGACTTGAAATGGGTACGCTACATATTAATGCCTTTATACAGAGTATGGTTTTACATACTGATGGGTGTTCCTATTATTATTCTTTTCCCATTATTGGTTTTACTTACTATTTCAGAAAATACCTATCATTTATTCTTTAGGGTTGCACGTTTTTGGGCGGCAATTATTATTTATGGAATGGGCTTTTGGCCGGTCATAAAAAGAGAAGAGAAAATGGACAAAGGTCAGAGTTATATGCTTGTTGCAAATCACACGAGCATGACAGATATAATGATGATGCTCTTAATTTCTAGAAATCCGTTTGTGTTTGTAGGAAAAAAAGAGCTGGCTAAAATTCCTATTTTTGGATTCTTCTATAAGCGCACCTGCATACTGGTAGATCGCAAGAACCCCAGAAGTCGCAAAGAAGTTTTTGATAGAGCTAGAAAACGCATGCATGATGGTGTAGGAATCTGTATTTTTCCTGAAGGTGGAGTGCCAGAAGATCAAGATGTAGTGTTAGACACTTTCAAGGATGGTGCTTTTAGACTCGCCATTGAACATCAAATACCGCTTCTTCCTATTACTTTATTTGACAATAAAAAGCGTTTCCCGTTTCACTTCTTTCAGGGCAGTCCAGGTATTATGAGGGCAAAGACTCATGCCGCGATAGAGACTAAAGGTATGGATGTGGCTGGTGATAAAGCACGCTTTCGCGAAAGCGTAAGAAACATCATTCTTCATTCCTTAGAAAAGGCTTAAAATAGAAAAACCGCTCCATGGCACTGGAACGGCTTATCATCATCATTGCAAATAATTGAGTTTAAAATAACCAACCTCAATATTCTTCTTTTCCTTTTTCACGAGAAATCTTTACTGACGTACAATGATAGTCAGCGATTTAAAACTTATACGTCACACCGCTCTGAATCCCTATAGTATAAGGTCTAAAGTCAGCGACGTTATTTCTTAATGCGTTTAATTGATATTTAAATGTAGGTTCAATAAAAGCTCCTAATTGATTTGTAAAATCGTACCCTAAACCTAATCCAAAGTTTGCGCTTTGATTGAAGTCATTAAAATTAGAGTCTTCTCCTAGTTCTAGTCTTTCTCCAGGATTTTGCACTGATACTACGTTATCTGTTAAGAAAAGAGCGCTCATTCCTCCTAGAACATTTATTTTGAGTTTTCTGTTTAATAAACTGTATTTTAATTCTAGTGGAACTTCTATGTACCCTAATTGCTGAGATAACTCACCTTTTATTCCTTGAAACTGCCCACTTGTAAACTCTTGTGTTACCGATGCTGCTTGAAGTGCATCGTTAGCAATAAAATTATTTGAAGGCAACGAGTTACGAACAGCGCTAGAATTATAAATTTGACTTGCTACTACATTTCCTCTGGACGCGATACCAAAATCTACTTGATAATTTATATCTTGAGTACTGTAACTCATGTTTACCTGATTGATTCCAGTTCGTACACTTAAACGAGGTGATAGCTCATAACTCAAGCCTATTCCATAACTTAAATTAAAACCTGCATTGCGGTCATTATTTGCTACTTCATTGTTCACAGCGCTACCATTCATACTATTAGAATAAACAGGTCCTACTTGAGTACTAGCTGCCCATTTTCCTTTGAACACTTTGTTTTTGACACTGTCTTCCTTCATTTCTTGAGCCGCAATTTCTTCTAAAGTAGGTAAGCTGTTCTTCGTACTATCTATTGCTACAACTGCATTATCTATTAGTTCTTTGTCTTTATTTAATGAACTATTCTTTTCTTCAATGAGTTGTGTTTTAGAATTGTTTCTATCGCTTACAGCTACACCATTAACAGCAGAATTTTCAATGGAGCCTACAGGCTTATTGTTCTCATTCTTATTAATAGGTTGATTGATATTATTCTCAGTTTGAGCAATACCTATCTGGGAATCCGATTTTGAGTTCAATGAGCTTGGATTAGTTAGTGGCTTTTCTTTTTTAATATTAGAATTAGTATCTGAAGGTTTATCACTAGAGGTTATCAAATTGTTTTTTTCAATAAGGCTATTTGTACTATTGTTGCCGCCAGACTTTTTATTTAAATTACTCCAAGAGTCTTTGTCTGTTTTTAGATCTTCAGTTGCATATTGGGATTCTTTATTACTCTTATAATTGCTTTCAGGCAGAAGTTGTTTTACGTTTTTATTATCGTCATTCTTTGATTCAACGTTTATATTTTTATCGCCTTTAATTTCCTTATCACCAGTTACAAATGGCTGTGATTTATTCTCTTCATTATTCTCTATACCTAAATATATAGACGAGAATAAGATCGCTAACACCGCAGCGATACCAGCAAACTTCCACCACAGCGGAACTACCTTACGATCGGTCTTTTGATCAAGCTCTTTATCTATTGCATCCCAAACATTTGAAGGTGGCTGCACCTCAAAATCTTTGAATTTTTCTTGAAAAAGTCTGTCTATGTTTTTTTTGTCACTCATATTTAGCTAGCGGTTGAATTATTTAATTCTCGCCATGTTTTTACCATTTTTTGTAAATGCTTTCTTGCTCTTGCCAGATTTGATTTTGAAGTTCCGACACTAATTTTCATCATTTCTGCTATTTCATTGTGATTATACCCATCCATTACATACATAGAGAATACAATCCTATATCGCTCTGGTAACTCTTGTACCATATTTAATAATCCATCAAGCGTTACATCGATGTACTCTTCATCATCACTAGATTCTAGATCTTCTATTTGATCTTCGTTAACAAGATCATAAACCTTTGCACCTCGATACCTTTGTAATGCAGTATTCACTGTTATTCTCTTACACCAACCTTCAAATGAACCATTGAACTTGAATTGCTCAATTTTTTTAAAAATGGTTATAAACGCATCTTGTAATATATCTTGAGCTTCAGCTTCATTAGGAGCATACCTTAAACAGGATCCATAAAGCTTAGGTGAGATAGCTTCATACAGCTCTCTTTGTGCTTTACGATCATTTCTTTGACATAAGGAAATAATCTCTTTATAGACCACATTTTAAAGTTCAATCATTCTTCAACAGGTATAGTATATTCCAAATATTCTGGTTCACCATTATCGTCTAATCCTGTAAAGAACTTGAAGACATAGGACCCATTACTTGCTGCCAAAAACCTCAAGTTTTGCTGTGTTCTAATGATTTCATCCTGACAACCACTGTCAGAGACAGATGCTACCACTGTAATTTCCCTTTGATTTAGATTAGAAGTTACGTCAAAACCTGCAAACGTCTGACAACTATTAGTGTATTCAAATATCACTGGTATGGCATGAACTTCTCCAAAGGTGAATGCTTGAGGCAATTCAACTTCAATGACTGGTAAAGCTTGATAATTGATTATAGGAGCATCTCCATCATCTAGACTACAACTATGAAGCAGTAATACCATTAATAAACCTGTTATCGCAACCTTAATTTTCATATTTATTTTTAACATTATACTTAATAGATGCAACTTTTATAAAAAGGTTGCGTCATTTTTAAAAAAAATAAACCGCTACCAATGAAATGATAGCGGTTTAGTATACTTATTTGAGAGTTGAACTACTCATTCACGGATTTAATTGCCACCATAATTTTAGTTTCTAACTCTTCAACAAGATCTGGGTTATCTTTAAGAATAGTCTTTACAGAGTCTCGTCCCTGACCTAACTTAGTGTCTTCATAAGAGAACCAAGACCCAGCCTTATTTACTATTTCATAGTTAACACCTAGGTCGATAATTTCTCCTAACTTAGAAACTCCTTCACCATACATAATATCAAACTCTGCCATTCTAAAAGGTGGAGCTACTTTATTCTTTACCACTTTAACACGTGTTTTATTACCTAAAACAGCGCCGCTACTATCTTTAATTTGCGTGGACCTTCTTATATCTAGTCTTACTGATGCATAGAATTTAAGCGCATTACCTCCGGTAGTAGTTTCTGGATTACCAAACATTACACCAATTTTTTCACGTAACTGGTTGATAAAAATAACTGTACAATTTGTTTTAGAGATAGAACCGGTAAGTTTTCTAAGCGCCTGAGACATCAAACGGGCGTGTAAACCCATTTTACTATCTCCCATCTCTCCTTCAATTTCACTTTTAGGAGTAAGAGCCGCCACAGAATCAATAACAATGATATCAATAGCTCCAGATCTTATTAAGTTGTCTGTAATTTCTAAAGCTTGCTCCCCATTATCTGGTTGAGAAATAATTAAGTTATCTAGATCAACGCCTAATTTTTCAGCATAAAACCTATCAAAAGCGTGTTCTGCATCTATAAACGCTGCAATTCCTCCAGCCTTTTGACATTCTGCAATAGCATGTAAGGTAAGCGTCGTTTTACCTGAAGATTCAGGACCGTAGATCTCTATAACCCTACCACGTGGATAACCTCCTACACCCAAAGCGGCATTTAAAGCTAGAGAGCCAGTAGAAATAGAATCCACTTCCACTACCTGCTTATCTCCCATCTTCATGACAGTTCCTTTGCCGTACGCCTTATCTAATTTGTCTAGAGTAAGTTTTAAGGCTTTTAATTTTGCTTCTTTTTCTTTATCGTCTGCCATTGTAAAAATTTTAGGTAAAAATAAGATCTATGATTAATGGAAACAATAGTTATTTATTTAGTTTATTAACTATCACAAACTATTCTTGTTTCAAACAAATTTCTCATTTTAAACTAGTAAAAGATGCTTGTCAAAGGTTACGCTTTCGCAAAAGCGTGCAACAAAAAAAAGGGGAGCCCATATCTGGACTCCCCAATATTGAAAATAATCTATATATTATTTCTTAGCTCTTAGCTTTACAATACCTATTCCTATCGCTGCAATGATAGCAATTGCAATCCCAGGTAAAGGAGTGTCAGATAGCTCATCATCAAAAGCAATAGCGTCAAGACCTCCTTGAGCGAAAGCAGTTGTTGCTAACATTAGCATTCCTATTAACAGAGTAAATTTAAGTTTTTTCATTTTGTTCTTATTTTGAGGTTAAAGTTAGTTTAAAATTATCTTTTTAGCAACTGTTTTTTCTCCGTTACTTATAATTGCAATATACAAACCTTTTTCTAATTGCGATAAATTATTCATGGTAATCAGTTCATTAGCAATTCCATCGTAGACTTTAGATATTACTTGCTGCCCTAAAGTATTTACTAATGTAACCTCCACATCTCCTTGAATTGATGTTCCTAAAGAAATATTTAACACGTCACCGTCTACTGGATTAGGATAAACTTTTATATCATTTCCAAAAGCGATATCATCATTACTGAGAACTATTACTTCAAAAACAATTTCAAATCGTGATGCATCTATGCTAGCTGTATTATTACTATCTACGGTAAAACTTATAGGTGTAATAGAATTTTGCACTAGTTGTGTCAAGTTACCAGTGAAATTGTCTTTTAAATATGCTGTAAGACCTGGAAGAACATCTAAAGTAGCAACCATAGTATAATTATCAGTCAAATAGTTAGATATATTCAAATTTATAGTCTCGTTTGTTGTAGGAAGAGGTCTTCTTTCTACTGTTAACAAGTCTCCAGTAGACTTTTCAATAGCTATGTTAGCATTTGAGCCATTTAATTTTACAGCATCGTTACCGTCTATATTAAGACTGTGCGATGTGTCAAAATTTAAATATAGTCCGTCACTTTCAGATAAATTAGTATTATATCTTGATGTTTGATATAACTTTAATCTTAAAGATTGTTGTGAATTATTTGCATTAAATACAGCGGCGTTTGCATTACCCATAACCTTATTAGACTGCGCTACGGTAACATTTGAAGTTCCAGAATTATCACGGAAAAACACTGCCTGACCAGGGTCAAGAACATTAGTAGCAACTCCACCTGTGTTTATACCAGTCGCGATATCAATCGCTACATAATTACCAAACATACCCAATGTTGGGTCCCAATAATACATATCTACAAAAGTTCCTGTTGCACTTGTTGCCATAGTCACTTTAGATTGATATGGATTTGCAAATGTGTAAAAAGCACCTGATGCCACCCCAGGAGTTACCGAATAACCAGTTTGCTGAAGCGCTCCTGTTGCTCTCAAGGTAGTAGCGGTAGGAACAGAGGCGTCATTAGAAAGATCTATAGTTCTATCACCTCTTACAAGTATTCTATAAAAAGACCCTGCATTGAGAATTTCAGTTCTAGTGTTAGTAATCGCAGCCCAAGCTTGCGACCCTTCATTCCAGCTAAACATACTTTCAGCACCAGAAATTGTTTCATCATGACCACTAGTAGCATTCACAGTACCTGTTGTACCAACTGTACCAGAAATATGAGTTCCAAAACCTGCATCATTAGATCCTGCTTCTTGCCAGCTATCAAATACCGTAGGACCAGTAACCGTTGAACCTATAAATCTAAATGCCCTGTTACCAGCAGGAATATAACGTTGCACATTAACATCACCTATAATAGCTCCTGCATCCATTTGATCTACTCGGGCAGTGCCCATAGCGTTAGAAACCATAGTCACGTTACCAGCTGCGTCTAACAATCCTCCTGAAAGTACATCTAAAGTACCTGTAACAGATTGTGAACCAGATACGGTTACTACGCCAGCAGCACCTACTGTTAAGTTTTCAACAGAACCAATACCAGATACATCAGCACTTGCACCGTTTAAAACAACAGCGTTAGTTCCTGAAACAGTACCATAATTAACAAAGTTACCACCAGTAGTAAGATCTCCATTACTAGCGTCTAAAGAAGCACCAGCGTCTACATAAATATTTTTTGCAGAGACTCCAGCTGTTAAAGCTGCAGCTCCACCTGAGTTTACATATAAATTATCATTAACCGTGATGCTACCTTCTGGAGCATTAGTCCATGCAGTACCATCCCATAAATAAACTGTAGATTCACAAGAAGCCGTTGCAATAAAACCTGCTCTTTGTTGGCTACCATCAGAAGTAAGAACAATAGTGATACATCCTGAAGCACTAGTAGCAGCAATAGAAACACCTAAAAGGTCTCCTGATCCTCCTGGAGCACCAAATCCTGTTCTATCCCAACACCATACATCAGTCGTACCTCCTGGAGAAGGAATTATAGTCCCTGTAGCAACATCTCCATCGTAAATAGTAAGGCCATCATAACAATTGGATCCATTATTTTCAAAATCAAATTCAGAGAAATTAATCACCACTTTATCTCCAGGATTATCTGGACAGATGGTATAGGTTTCATTCTCATCATCGCTATAATTACCTGTCGTACCGCCTGGATCAGAAAAAGAGTCCCCAGCACAATAGTTAACTAGTGTAGAAAAACTGAATGGTCCAGACCAAGTAGAAACTCCATTCATTCCACCACAATCTGCTTGTACATAAAACTGGTAATCATTTCCACTTACCAAACCTGTTTGAGTATAAGGATTCATTACACCTGTTGCGGTTGCAGTTCCTGTTACCATTCCACCAGAAGTTACATCTACTAGTTCTATATTCCAAAGAGTTTCTGATGCACCTGCTGTCCATGCTAATTCTGCAGAAGTAAGTGTCTCATTTGAAACGCTTAATGCCGTTGGTGCTGGACAAGCAATAGCTGTAGTAAACGCAAAAGGACCTACCCAATCCGAAGTTCCATCCATACCACAGTCTGCCTGTACATAGAATTCATAATTATTCTCTGGTGTTAAGCCAGTTGCTGTATATGGATTCATTACCCCACTTGCAGTTGCAGTTCCTGTTACCATTCCACCAGCTGTTACATCTACTACTTCTACATTCCAAGCAGTTGCTGTACCATTTTCTGTCCATCCTAAATCAGCTGTAAAAGCAGTTATATTAGTTGCTGTTAAAATACTAGGTGCAAAACACGATGGAAGTTCATCGAAGCTTACATCATCTATAGCAATATCATCGTAAAAACTTCCAGAATCAGCAACTGAAAAACGAGCTTGTGCTGCGCCTGTAAAAGTTAATGTACTTAAGTCAATAGTTCTTAATTCCCAACCAACTGTATCTGAATTATATACTCCTACCACATTCCAAGCAGCACCGTCCCAAACGCTAACCGTAAGAGTTGCATTAACTTTAGGAGTTCTTGTATCATTTGTGTTATCACTTATCAAATAGAACGAAAGAGCTGGAGCTGTTAAACCAGAGACATCTACAAATGGAGAATTTAACTGTCCATCAGTAGCGGTAGGGTCGGAATCATCTAAAACAGCATAGTAATTTCCAGAAGCTGTAGTTCCTGAAAGTGTACCTCCATCTCCAACGTTATTCGGTCCTGAAAGGTTAAATAACCAATCATCATCTCCTCCATTTCTCCAACAATTTGGTATTACTCCTGCATTTTCAAAATCTTCAGTATAAGGAGCGGTGAAAGCTACACAAGCTGTTCTAAAACTAAATGGTCCAGACCAAGTAGATGCACCATTCATTCCGCCACAATCTGCTCTAACATAAAATTGATAAGCAGTATCTGCTGTAAGCATGGTTGCACCATAAGGATTTCCGGTAACACCAGCACTTGTTGGTGTACCTGTAGGTGTCGATCCACTTGTTACTATTTCTACATCCCACGTAGTTGCTGTACCATTTTCTGTCCAGCCTAGATTTGCAGTGGTTTCAGTAATGCTAGTTGCTGTCAAGGCAGATGGTGCTGGACAAGCTACAGTTGTACTAAATGCAAAGGGACCAGCCCATGTAGAGGTTCCATCAACCCCACAATCTGCTTGTACATAAAATTCATAATCATTATCAGATGTTAAGCCAGTTGCAGTATAAGGATTCATTATCCCACTTGCAGTTGCCGTACCGGTAACCATTCCACCAGCAGTAACATCTACTACTTCTACATTCCAAGCAGTTGCTGTACCATTTTCTATCCAACCTAAATCTGCTGTAAAAGCAGTTATATTGATTGCTGTTAGAGAAGAAGGAGCTAGACAAGAAGGTGGAGTTACACAATTAAAAGTAACGCTAATAGGATCTATAGTTGAAGAACTAGCGCATGTCACTGACCCATCTGAATTAATCGCTAAAGATATTTGACCTGTTGTACTGACTACTGCTGCTAGGGTTGAAATATCGCTAGATGCAGTACCACCTGATAATGCTCCATAAATAATATTTCCAGTACCGTTTAAACCGTCATAAACGATCAATTCATCACAACAAGATTCTATTCCTCCAGAGTTGAAAACAATCTCTGCCCAATCGCCAGATGTAGCAGAAAAACTCGCAAGCACTTCAATGGTACTAGTTTGAGAATAACACAACCCTGTAACGGTATCTCCGCAGTCTGGTGCTGTTGTGAATGCAAAAGGTCCTACCCAATCAGATGTTCCATCCACACCACAATTTGCTCTTACATAGAACTCGTAGTTATTACTTGACATAAGCCCAGTAGCTCCATAAGGATTTGCAACTCCCGAAGCAGTCGGTGTACCGGTTGCCATTCCTCCACCTGTAACATCAACTATTTCTACATCCCATGCAGTCGCGGTTCCCAGTTCTGTCCAACCTAAATCAGCAGTTGTACTTGTAAGGTTAGAAACAGTTAGACTAGAAGGATCTGCACAAGAAGGTGGCGCAGCAGATGTTATTGTAGGTGAGGTAAAACAAAATCCATACATCCAATCGTCCGTATCATCATAAGAAATACGGTATTGAAATCCTGATAACTGGGTAGAAGTATACCCAGAAATATTGATAATAGGAGTAATGTATGCGGTGGAGCCAGTACAAGTTTGATAATCAAAATTAGAAGAATTACCTGCAAATGTTTGTAAAGTAGACCACGTCATTGCATCTGCATCATAAATTTCCATAATTAAAATTTCTCCTAAAGATCTAAAGGTGTAGTCACCACTAATAGTAATCCAAGTCTCTCCGGCAGTATTTGCAGCGGTAAGATCAATTACGGGCGAGGTTAGTTGAAGATCGTCAAAAGAAGTGCTACCGGCGGCATCATCATCAAAAGTAAAGGTTGTTCCTGTGTCTGTAGGGTCAGATAGTAGTCCACTTGCAGTATACGTACCTGATAATGACCAATTCGAATCAGCCCAGTTTGCGGACTGATTTAAAGTCTGTGCATTTGATTGGAACAGGAAAGCTCCTGTAATCAAAAACATTAAAAGTAATTTAATTTTCATAAGTCGGTTGTTTAAAATATTGTAGTTGAACAATTTAAAACAAATTCAGACCTTGTTAAGAAAAAAACATAATTAATTGTTAAAAAGGTTGTTTTTATCGTTTAATCGCTGTGTTCAAATCAATTTAAATCACAAGTATCTCATTTATTGAACCGTATACTTTTTACTCAAGAGAGTTCAGGAAGGAATAGAAGCTTATAGGAATATGTCTTTGAAAAGCTTGATTTTACCCTAAAGTATGAAATATTTGAGAATGGATGTTGAGATTTTGCTTTCGCGAAAGCGGTATAAGTATGACTTATAATATAGTATTTGTGGGTTTAAAATTAAAAGAACTCTTACCATCACAATAATCCCATATTTTACAGCATAAAAAAAGGGGAATCTTTGAAAAGATTCCCCTTTTTAATTAAATGATTGGTCTACTTATTCCTTAATAAATTTAAGGGTGGACTCTTGTTTTCCATCGGTAACTTTAATGAGGTACATACCTTTTGATAATCTAGATAGATTATCAATACGTATTTCATTTGTTGCTTGAGGATAAGATCTCGTCAATACTTGTTGACCTAAAGTATTAAATATTGCTATTTGAACACTTGCGTTATTTGTATTACTCATACTAATAGTAACAGTATCACCATTTACAGGATTTGGATATAAGCTTAAAGAGTTTTCAAATACATCATTATTACCTGCGGTACCATCTATGATAAACATTCCTACATGGAAGTCATAGTCTTCTGTATCATCTACGGTTCCATCGGTAGCAAAGAATGCAAATTGAACCGTACCTGTATAGGCACTTAAATCGATGTCTTCTCTAGTTCCATCTACAGCAGGTTGATTTGCTGCATTCCAGGTCATTAAAGAAGTCCATGTGGTACCACCATCTGTAGTAATTAATAAATCTACTTGATCGTCTGACCCCATAGTGTCCGTATCAGTAGCATCAGATGCACCAGTATTAGTCCAATCTGTAACAGCAACTTCAATAGAAAGAACATCATTTGATGTACCTGTCATATCATATTGCTCAGAAAGCAACCACTCACGATCTGAGTTACGATATAAGTTCATCGCGTTACTAGGAGTTACATTTCCTGCAAAGTCTTCATAAGATCTATTTGCTCTCCATTCAGAAGCACCTACTGTCATAGGACCATCGGTAATCTCTCCAGATCCAGCCTCGTCCCAACATGCATTAGGTACGTTGTTAGTGAAATCAGTTACATAAGGGTAAACCGAGTTTACTGTACAATCTGTAGTAACAGTTATCGCTGCTGCAAATGTCGTACTACAATCTGTTCTTACATAAATATCATAAGAAGTGTTTGCCATGAGTGCAGGAATAGTAAATGGATTTGTTGTCGCATTACTTGTTCCTACAGCTGGTGCAGGATCTCCCGCTGGCACTGCTACTACTTCCCAAGCAGTTGCTGCTGGCACATTATTTTCTGTCCAACTTACCGTAATAGAGTCTGCTGTCGTAGAATCTACTGTTATAGCTGACACATTGATACAAGTAAGTGCCTCATCAAAAGTAACGTCATCAATTGCGATATCATCATAGAACGATCCAGAGTCTGCAACAGAAAAACGGGCTTGGGCTGGTCCAGTAAAAGTGAAGGCACTAAGATCTATTGTTCTTAATTCCCAACCTACTGTATCCGTATTATAAGTACCTGCTACATTCCATGCAGCACCATCCCAAACACTTACCGTAAGAGTTGCGTTAACAGGAACAGGACGTGTATCGCTTGTATTATCACTGATTAAATAAAAACTTAATTCTGGAGATGCTAATGTAGAGATATCTACAAATGGAGAATCCATTTGAGCATTACTAGCATCAGGTGTAGAGTCATCTACTACGGCATAATAACCACCAGAAGCGGTTGCGCCAGATAAAGTTCCTCCATTACCTACTTGATTAGGTCCTGATAAATTGAACAACCAGTCTTCATCACCACCAAGAGTCCAACAATCAGGAGTTGCTCCTGCGTTTTCAAAATCTTCAGTGTAAGGCGCTGTAAACGTATTACAAAGCGTTGTGAAATTAACTGGTGCAGCAAAACTAGTACTACAATCTGCTCTTACATAAACATCATAAGAAGTATTTGCCATAAGTGCAGGAATGGTGAATGGATTTGTTGTAGCATTACTTGTTCCTACGGCTGGTGCAGGATCTCCTGCTGGCACTGTCACTACTTCCCAAGCTGTTCCTGGTGGAATATTATTTTCTAACCAGCTTATTGTTGCAGAGTCAGATGTAACCGAATCAACAGTAACACCATTTACATTTACACAAGCAGGAGCCTCGTCAAAGCTTACATTATCGATAGCTATATCTCCTTCAAATATTCCTGCGCTTGTGGCTCTAAATGTAATTGATATGGTCTGACCAGCGTAAGCTGCTAAATCAACTACAGCAAGTTCAAAAGGATCTGTATCAGCAGCTTGTTGCTGACCGCTTAATGTCCAAACATTTACGCTACCGTTAACTAGAACATCTAGAGTTCCTATCTCAGCACCAAACATGTGGTAATTGAATGATAATGCTGGAGCTGTTAATGCTGTTAAGTCAACTAATGGAGATACAAGGTCAGTTGTATCGCCTGTAACACCACTTGATGCCTCTGTGTAAAAATAATTTCCTGTTGTTATAGAAGGGTTTGGTCCAGTACCACCTGATCCTGTATCTGTTCCAGGAGCTGCTTCCCAGAAGTATGCTCCGCCAGTTCCTGACCAACAGTTCTCTGATGCAAATGCAGAAGTAGCTGTTGTGAACATTTCAAAGTCTTCGGTATATGGAGCAGCTACTGGTGCGCAAGCTGTTGTGAAATTAATTGGTACAAAAGTCCAAGCACTTTCATCACCTACAGCACAGACTTCTCTTACATGCACAAAATATTCTGTTTCGGCAGTAAGACCCATAATCGTATAAGTTACATTCGGTGTTGCACCTGCTACATCAGACCATGCTCCCGTTACAGCTGGTGCAGCACCTGCAACAGTTGTTAAAGAATATTCATAGTCTCCATTACTTGTTGCGTTACCACTATCAAAATTTATGGTAGCTGTTACATCTGTATTGCTAACTAAAGTTAGGTTAGAAGTATCTGGACAAGTAGGTGGAGTTCTCACTTGAAAATTATCGATATGGAAATCATAATCGATACCAACATCGTCAACCGCACCGTCAGTTGCATAAATACCGAATTGAACAGTTGTGCTATTTATACCTGTTAGAGCGTCGTTATACGTCTCACCTGCTGTTGCTGGTTGATTGTTAAGATCCCATGTTTGCAATGCGGTCCAAGTTGTACCATCTGTAGTATAGGCTAAAGCAACTAAATCATCAGATCCCATTACACCAGCAGCTGTGCTGTTAAAATCTGTCAATGCAACGTCTAAATTCAACTCATAGCCACCTGCAGAAAGGTCATATATAGGAGATAATATCCAGTCAGATACTACTGCTCGATATAAATTAATATTTACAGCTCCATTACCTGAACCTACATGTGCAAATTCTTCTGCAAACCATTGTGATGTTCCAAGATTAGTAGGTCCCGTAGTGAGATCTCCACCATCTGCAACATCCCAACAATCTGGAACAAAGGTGGTAAATGCCTCAAAAGTATCCGGAACAAAAACAGGACAATCAGTCGTAGCTGCAACTGGCCCCACAAATGCCGTACTACAATCTGCTCTTACATAAACATCATAAGAGGTAATACCCATCAAAGAAGAAATTGTAAAAGGGTTGGTAGTTGCGTTACTTGTTCCTACCGCTGGAGCAGGATCACCTGCTGGCACTGCAATTACTTCCCAAGCTGTAGATGCTGGAATACTATTTTCTGTCCAACTTACCGTAACCGAATCGGAGGTAACAGAATCAATCGTTACAGCAGTAACGTCATTACATACAGGTAACTCATCAAAGTTCACATCATCAATGGAAACATCTCCTTCAAAAGCAAGAGTTCCAGTTCCTTTTGTAGTGGTAAAGCTTACAATCACCGTTTGATTTGCATAAGCGCTAAGATCAATTATAGATTGTAACCAAGGATCTGTACTATCCATTTGTTGTTGACCAGTAATGGTTAATTCATTCGTAAAAGTTGCTCCATTATCTGTTGATACTCCTACTTCAAGACTAGTGATTTGACTACCATACATATGATAATAAAATGATAAAGATGGTACTGTCAAAGCAGTTAGATCTATAGCTGGTGAAAGTACCGTTGCAATATCTCCATCTGCTCCGTTACTTGATTCAACAAACATAAAAGTAGAACCACTAAATGCACCTGATGGTCCAGTATCGCTAGAGGTAGTCCCGCCAGAAGCATCAATTGCCCAATCATAAATGGTAGAACTTATTTCATTCCAGCATTGGTCATTTACAAAACCAGATGTTGCTGCTGAGAAATTCTCAAAATCTACAAAATACGGTGCTGGAATTGCTGCGCAAGGTGTTGTGATACTTAATGGACCAGAAGTGCTTGACTGACCGTCTCCTGTAGCACTACAGTCTTGAATTACGTAAAAATCATAAGCTGTCTCAGCAGCCAGACCTGTGATAGTTGCCATGTCTCCCGTACCAGCTACCGTAGTACCAGCTACTAAAGGGTCAAATCCAGGTGCACCATAAATCACTGAAGATGCAGCAGCACCTGCATTGTTAGTCCATCCAATAGTCACCTGAGTATCTGTAGCAGAAACTAAAGCAAGATCAGTGGGAGCTACACATGAAGGAATTGGCTCCCAAACAATATCATCTAAATACATCGTGTCAAAAGTACCAGCAAAAATATGTCTGAATGCTATGTACTCGTCTGTTCCTGTATAGGTATCAAAATTCTGTATATACTCAGCATGAGTAGTTGTAGGTGCAAAAGAACCAAGTAAGGTAAATGTTGCTGGATCAGTTGGATCAGTCATTGTTCCTACTTCTAAGGTGCTCGTAGCCGTTCCTGCATCAGCAAAGAATTTAATTCTATGCGTTCCAGCAGCAAGGTTACTAAGTTGTGGAGAAATCAATACAGTCTCTCCTTCATCAGTAGTTCCACTACCTATATTACCTGTTAAACTACCGCTATATAGTCTTACACCATTAGATGGACTATTATCTGCAGCTGTATTTGTTTGAACTACAGCAGCAGTAGTACCTGCAGGAGTAGTAACAAAAGAAGTCCAGCAAACTGGAAGATCAGGTGTAGATACTCCATCAAAATTTTCATTAAAGTCGGTAAATGAATTACAGTCTGTCGTGAAGCTAAAAGGCCCTTCCCAAGTTGTTACATCACCCATTCCACAATCACTTTGTAGATAGAAATCATAAGTGGTAGCGCTCATCAATCCAGTTACTGTAAAAGTACTAGTGGTTTGTGGTAAAATAATTCCCGTTCCTTGAGTAAATCCAGGAGCACCATATTCAAAGTTTGAATTTGTTGAAGCATTGCTGTTTGTAAAGTCAATAGTTGCACCATCAAAAGTTGTTGCTACAACCGCAATATTAATAGGAGGAAAACAAGAAGGTGCCTCGCCAAAATCTACATTATCAATGGCCATATCACTTTCAAAGTCTACGCCTTTAGTTCCTCTGAAGGTAACAGATATCGTTTGACCTGCAAAAGCAGATAAATCTACAACTGCTAATCTCCAAGGATCAGTATCGCTCATTTGTTGCTCACCACTTAATGTCCAAACATTTGTTGTTCCATTAACTAATACATCTAAAGTTCCCATGTCTTCACCAAACATGTGGTAATTGAAAGAAAGTGCAGGAGCAGTAAGTGCTGTTAAATCTACTAATGGAGAGATTAAGTCTGTTGTATCTCCCATTGAACCTGATGTTGCTTCTGTAAAGAAATAATTTCCGGTAGTAATAGATGGTGCAGGACCTGTTCCCGTAGAACTAGTATCAGTTCCAGGAGCAGTTTCCCAAAAATAAGATCCTCCCGTTCCTGACCAGCAATTTCCTGATGTAAATGCAGATGTTGAAGTTGTGAACATTTCAAAATCTTCTAAATATGGAGCTGCGATAGGAGAACAAGCTGTTGTAAAAGTTACAGGAGTAATAGACCAAGGACCTTCATTACCAACAGCACAAACCTCCCTAACATGAACAAAGTATTCAGTTTCTGGGCTCAAACCTGAAATTGTATAAGTAACGTTAGGATTTGCTCCAGCAACGTCTGTCCATGAACCTGAAACTGCTGGAGTAGCTCCTGAAACTGTGGTTAACGAATACTCGTAATTTCCTAAACTTGAAACATTACCACTATCAAAATTTATAGTAGCATCTACATCAGTAAAACTTAATAAAGTCAGATTTATAGTATCTGGACAAGTTGGTGTTTCCCTAACTTGAAATGTACTTACGTGAAAGTAAACGTCTTCAAGATCGTTTACACTTCCTTCATCACCAAGAAAAGCAAATTGAACACTACCAGTAATACTTGATAAGTCATACGTTATAGATTCACCAATGTCCGTTGGAACAGTACCTTGTACCCAAGCTTGCATTTCTGTCCATGTCGCACCATTGTCGGTAGTCATCAACAGGCTAACTCTATCATCAGAGCCTAAATCAGCTCCTGTTCCACTTGTAGAAGATTCTGTTAGTGCTACATAAATATTAAGTTCACTTGGAGCAGCTGTGGATAAATCAAAAACTGGAGATATAATCCAGTCGCTTCTAGTATTAGAGAATAAATTGATTCTATTACTCGGCGTTCCATTATGATTTGAAGCACTCCATAAACCTGCGCCTAAATCCGAAGGCCCGCTAGCAGCGTTACCGCTATTTGCTTCAGCCCAACAATCGGGAACATTTAAAGACATATCAGCCAGATAATCTGGGGTTATTGGGTTACATAATGTTGTAAAACTTCCAGTTGCTTCCGTGGAAGTACCATCTCCCGTAGCAGAACAATCCTGAGTTAGTATATAATCATATTCTGTATTTGCCATTAAACTAGGGATCGTTGCTGTTGTAAGTCCACCAGATATGTTTATAGTAGTTCCAGAACCTGCGGTAAAGCCACTAATTCCATACTCTAATATTGTTTCTGTAGAAGTAGAATTATTAGTCCAAGTGACGTCGGCAGAGGTAATTGATGGAGTCACATCTAGATTATCAGGAGCTGGACAAGGAATTGTGAATAGGTCAAATGCAACATCCGCATTGGAACCTTGAAAATCAAATATCTTAATTACTACATTATCATTAAGCGCCCATCCTGAAACTGTTTGACCAGACACAAATGTATCAGTACATGAAATTAATGTCATGGATCCATCATAAACTGCAACACCTGGATTACCTGGTGACAATGAATTAAATGTTAAAGAAAGACTAGTAGCCGTCCAAGTAAAAAACTGATCATTACCAGAGTTAGAACAACCAGCATTATCTAGTCCACTATCAGTGGTCCCATCTGATGAAAAAGGTAATGTGAATTGCGGTGAAGCTGCTCCTTGAGTAGGTATCACAATCGGAATAGCTCCAGCAAAAGTGTCGTTAGGAGGTTGAGCAGTAGTTATTAAACACGTAAAAGTGTATAAAAGACTCAATAAAAGTAATTTTAATTTCATAAGATTATTATTTAGATTCTCAATTATTTAATTATTTGCAGCGCAAAAAATACGCATAATTAAAATATTATCTTAATATTATGATAACTAATTGTTAAACACACATCTTAAAACGATTAAAAACAAAGAGTTATCATTTGGTAATTCTTCCTATCTTTGCAGAATATTCAACACATAAACTGTTTATAGCATGCAACTGTATAACAAATTAAGTGCTGAAGAAAGACGTGTTTTAATACGTGAGGCTGGAAAAGAGCGCCTTACTATTTCTTTCTATCAGTATCATAACATCGGAAACCCTCAATTATTAAGAGATCATTTATTCTTACACTGGCATCCCATGGATGTGTTAGGTAGAATTTATGTAGCTCATGAAGGAATCAACGCGCAGCTTTCTATTCCTGCTGATCGTTTTGAAGAATTTAAACACTTCCTAGATCATATCAATTTCTTAGAAAACGTACGTCTTAACATCGCACGTGAACATGATAATGAAAGTTTTTTAAAGCTTAAAATCAAAGTACGCAACAAAATCGTTGCTGATGGACTAGAAGACGCCACTTTTGATGTTACTAACAAGGGAATTCATGTGAATGCAACTTCTTTTAACGATCTTATAGAAGATCCAGACACTGTTCTTGTGGACATGCGTAATCATTACGAGTCAGAAATAGGTCATTTTAAAAATGCCTGGACACCAGATGTCGATACCTTTAGAGATAGCCTAGATTATATAGAGGATAAACTGAAAGACAATAAACAAGACAAAAAACTGGTCATGTATTGTACTGGTGGTATACGTTGTGAAAAAGCAAGTGCCTATTACAAGCATAAAGGCTTTGAGAACGTCTACCAACTAGAAGGTGGTATTATAGAATACCATAGACAAGTTACTGAGCAAGGCTTAGAAAATAAGTTTAAGGGTAAAAATTTTGTTTTTGACCACAGGCTTTCAGAAAAGATAGGAGAAGAAGTGATTGCAAATTGTCATCAATGTGGTGAGCCTTGCGACACGCATACTAATTGTGCTAACGACGCTTGTCATTTACTTTTTATTCAATGTGATTCATGCAAAGAAAAACTAGAAAACTGTTGCAGTGAAGAATGCAACGACATCATCCAGCTTCCTTATGAAGAACAAAAGGCTCTACGTGCTGGACATTACAACAGCAATAATATCTTTAAAAAAGGCCGTTCAGAAAAACTAGCCTTCAAAAAAAGTTAAAATTAATAGAGTAGTTTTGAAATAATTCCGCTTTCGCGAAAGCGAGATCAACAAACACATCTTACCTTTGCAACATGGTTAAAATAGGCGACATAGAATTACCAGATTTCCCACTCTTACTTGCACCTATGGAAGATGTGAGCGATCCACCTTTCCGTACCTTATGTAAAGAAAATGGCGCCGATGTTGTTTTTACCGAATTTATTTCTAGTGAAGGGCTGATACGTGATGCTGCAAAAAGTACCATGAAGCTTGATATCTATGAAACTGAACGTCCTGTAGGAATTCAAATCTTTGGAGCCAACTTAGACTCCATGCTGCAATCTGTTGAAATTGTAGAGCGTACTAAGCCTGATATTATAGACATCAACTTTGGTTGTCCTGTAAAAAAAGTAGTTTCTCGTGGCGCAGGCGCAGGAATACTTAAAGACATCGATCTTATGGTATCGCTTACAGAGGCTATGGTAAAACATACTTCTTTACCTATTACCGTAAAAACACGTTTAGGCTGGGATGACGATTCTATTAAGATCATGGAAGTAGCAGAGCGTTTACAAGATGTAGGTATCAAAGCACTTTCTATTCATGGACGTACACGAGCACAGATGTATAAAGGAAATGCCAACTGGGCTCCTATTGCAGAGGTGAAAAATAATCCGCGGATACACATTCCTATTTTTGGAAATGGAGACGTGACTACTCCAGAGCTTGCTATGAAAATGCGTGATGAATACGGCCTTGATGGCTGTATGATAGGTCGCGCAAGCATAGGTTATCCTTGGTTTTTTAGAGAAGTAAAGCACTTTTTTGAAACAGGAACCCATCTAGCAAAACCTACCATGCAAGAACGTGTTGAAGTAGCCAGACGTCATTTACAAATGTCGATAGACTGGAAAGGAGAAAAACTAGGTGTTTTTGAAACACGCAGACATTACACCAACTACTTCAAAGGAATCCCTAATTTTAAAGAACACCGTATGAAAATGGTAACTAGTGATGACAGTGCTGGTGTTTTTGCTGCTTTTGATGATGTACTTCAAAAATTTGGCGATCATAGTTTTGCTTGAGAAAGCAACCTGTCGTTAATTCTACGAGAACCTATATAACTTGCTATAACTCCCAAAACGGCGATCGTAGCTAGAGAAATAAATACGTTTACTAGTTCCATTGCAAAAGGGTATGGAATTCCTGGTGCGATATAAATTAAATCGTACTGCACTTGTAAAGCAACAAATACTACGCCTATAACAAGACCTATGACACCACCAGAAAGAGTCATCAAGCTTCCTTGAATAAAGAATATTTTGCGCAAAGATTCTACTGGAGCGCCTAGATCCAAGAGGGTTTTCATGTTTTTCTTTTTGTCTAGAATCATCATAATGATCGATCCTACCACATTAAATAATGCAATGATCAATACTAAAGTAAAAATCAAATACACCACCAGATTTTCTGAATTAAGCATTTTATACAACGCATCATTCATCTGGAATTTATCTTTGATTTTCACAGGCTCATCAAACACCTCATGAATTGCGGCTCTTACTTCTTTCTGGCTTGCTCCATCTTTAAGCTTTACCTCTACTGCACTTGCCGTCGAGTCGCTCAAATTAAGCAGCTTGCGAGCAGCACTTAATCTCGTAAAAATATACTTGCTATCTAGCGCTTCATTAACGCTAAAAGTACCTACAGGAATAGCGTCTAATCTTGAAAACGAACTGTTGAGATTGAGTTTATTAATCGCATTAGCTCCTGGTTTAGGAACCATTATTTGCATATAATTCCCGTAATCATTAACTGTAAGTGATAATCGTGCTGCTAGAGAATAGCCCGCAACAACTTGCGCATCACTTTTAGAAAGCCAGCTACCATAGTAAAGAATGGAATCTGTACTTATCATATTCACATAACCTTCTGGAACACCTTTGATAAAAGCGATGTCATTTTTTTCCTCATAATTCAGGAAGGCCTTTTCTTCTATTACAGCACAAACTAACGCTATTCCAGATATATTTTCTAGCTCTCGCTTTCGCGAAAGCGGTATCTCTACTGTCTTACCGTTTACAGGTAATACTTTAAGATCTGGATCAAAATAGTTGGAAAACTCGGTGCTAAAATCTTTCAATCCTGAAAAGCCAGAAAGAACAATAAAAAGCGCTGCAGTTCCTACCACTGTAATGATAAAACTGAGGATATTTATGATATTAATGGCGTTTTTTCCGTTTTTAGAAACGAGGTAACGTCGCGCTATGTAAAAAGAAAAATTCACTAAGACTTTTTGCGTCGTGGGAGAATATCTGGATTTTCAATAGGGTTATTTTTCCCTTTTAATTCTTGATCGATTTGATCCATGTACTCTAAAGAATCATCGTTGAAAAATTGGAGCTCAGGCATGCGACGGAACTGGTGACGTACTCGTGAAGCTACTTCATAACGTATCTCGTGTCCCATCTCAACAATCTCTTGAACAACAGTAGCTGCCTTATCTGCCGGGAAAACAGACAGGTACACTTTTGCGTAACCTAAATCCGGAGTAACAGTCACCTTAGTAACCGATACGATAAGGTTGCTTACGGCATTCTTTCTCATTACATCCTGAATGACAGCTGATAGATCTTCTTGTAAGACACCAGCGATTTTTTTCTGTCTATTACTTTCTTCCATAGTGCAAAGGTAAGTTGTTCCTTATTAATAGTCCTTTAATTTCATTTTTATCAAATCCGGTACAAACGATTATAAAATTTTCAGTTTGTGGGTTTTCATCTCAAAAAAAGACTTCTTGACTCTTGTTTCTTAACTCTTGTCTCTATCTTCACGTTAAAAAATCAAGAATATGTTTGGTAAAATTGAACATTTAGGAATTGCAGTTAAAAACCTGGAACAAGCAAACGAGGTTTACACCAAATTATTGGGTCGTCAACCCTATAAAAGTGAGGCGGTAGAAAGTGAAGCGGTAGAAACGAGTTTTTTCATGACAGGAGAAAATAAAATAGAATTACTTGCTGCTACCAGCGATGACAGCGCCATTGCAAAGTATGTAGCAAAACGAGGCGAAGGAATTCACCATGTAGCTTTTGCAGTAGAGGATATTAAAGCAGAACTTGTTAGACTGGAAAAAGAAGGTTTTCAAATCCTGAATAAAGAACCCAAACGCGGTGCCGATAATAAATGGGTAGCCTTTGTACATCCTAAAGGAACAAATGGCGTATTAGTAGAATTATGTCAAGAAATTGAAGAATAATTTGCGAGTACGCATTTATAGTTTAAATTTGCAGACTTTTTAGATAAGATTTTACCAGCTATAATCTTATTGGGCCTATAACTCAGCTGGTTAGAGTATCTGACTCATAATCAGAAAGTCCCTGGTTCGAGCCCAGGTGGGCCCACAAAAGCTTCAACATTACGTTGGAGCTTTTTTTATGGATTAAATTTAAGTTATCGATAATATTGCCCCAACTGGGCGAGAAGCCCGTGTCGTGCTTGACACGGTAAGCCCAGGTGGGCCCACAACAAGACCTTAGTAAACGCTAAGGTCTTTTTTTTGGTCTTCAATATCATTTAGTTTATTCGTTTGGAAGAGGTATCCACGTTTTTAGCTAAAACAAAAAAACTTCTTTCCTATGCCATTCTATTGCTTCTAAAGAAGGGTAATGATTTTTATTTGAGGGCAATTTGATAGGTTTTCCATCGAGTTCAATTATACTTTTAGTTGTAGAACTAGCATCAATAGTAGGAGATACTCGTACTAAATAATCATTGTTAATAGTTATCAAGCCTCTATCAAAAGTCCTATGAATATTAGGGCTTAATGAAATTCCATTTTGTATGGTATCATCCTGACAAACACTAAATGGTATAATATGGCACGCATCGACCATTTGAATATTATAATGAGTAGAAATTTTAAAGCCTGTTACACAGCATGTATATTCATAAATCCTTGGAACGGTTTTCTTAAAAACTCCACCTCTAAGAAAAACCTCTTCCTCATAAGAATCGTTATCGATGCTAGATCTTAATCTTTCCAATTTAGAAAGGTATGTAACTTTTGACTCTTTCAGAATTTCATCTTGTATTTTAGTTTCAGATACATCTGTGTAGATATAAGTATCATTACTGAATTGTGTGAAATACTCTTCAAAAATAACATTGTAAATTAAAGATCTTTCCTCAGGTCGCTGTAAAAGCTGGAAAAGAGTTTTATCTATCTCTGCGAAAGCAATTAGCTCTGAAAGTTTATTAATACTCTTTATACTTTTTTCTTTGCCTAATCTATGACTCATGCCTCCGTTAGGGATTAAACGATAAAAAGGCTCGCTTTTCATATGAAAAAAAGGAAGTGAAAAATTATCGACATGACCTGTAAAAACTAAAGTTTTAAAGTATTCCTTAAAAATCAGAATTAAATCGCTTGTGATTTCAATTCTGTTACTTAAAAGTTTATTCTGTTCTATCATTCTAATTATAGATAGTAAAAGAATAGGCTTATGTGGCGCTTTACCTAAACCCTTATTAAAGCCTCGTTTTAGAGATTTTATTTGCTTTAAATATCCTTTTAAATCTACGTTCATTAATCTAGTTTTGGTTGATGCTTAAATGTATTTATCAAATCCCTTCCCTAATTTCCCTCATTTGCAACTCTAGCAAAGCAAGTTTATCTTCCATACTGTCTGAAAACTCTGGAATACGTCTAAAAAACACATATCTCACACGCCACAGTTGCTTCAATGACTTTTTATCGATAGTGATATCCTCAATATTTTTATGATCTGCACGCAACACCAGCCCTTTAGATGTCACATACAGCTTTCTTAATATCAGTTGTTCATCGGTTACCGCAAGAACTATAGTACCGTTATTTAGTTTTGACACCACATTTTTAGGCACCTTTTCTCCTATCACTACATCTTTAGGGTAAAAACCTTTATCATGTTTCGTCAGCTCCAGATTAGAAACCGTGTATGCAATAAAGTCTTTTTCAGTATTTATAGGTAGAGTCAGTTGCGGCAAGTCGGCTATAAAAGCATCATTATCGTAATATTCTAGATAATCCTCAGCAGTTTTTTCGGTGATGCAAGGCACTTGAGCAAAATGCTCTCTTTCTAACTCTTCTGGCGTTAACGTAAGCGCATCATTAAACTTTAATAGCTGGTTTACGGTAAGCTCGCTGGTTAAAATATCATCTATAGTTATGCTAAAATAATTAGCAATCTTGATGATCGTTTCTATTTTCGGCTCGCTCCTACCTTCTTCATAAGCTCCTAAAGTACCTCTTTTTAAGCCAAATAGGTCTGCAAATGCCTGCTGACTTAAGCTCTTTATACCTCGTATCTTTTTAATATTTTTTCCAAAAAACGACATTTTTTGCTAATTTTATTTGCAATTAAAATAATTTGTGTATATTTACACTAACAATATTAGCAAATACTATTAAGTTACGCTAATTTTTTGAGTATTCTTTCTGGACGGTAACAACAAATAGAAAGAATATTTAATGAAATATAGCTTTTAAAATAGGCCGTTTTAGAAGTTCGCTTTCGCGAAAGCGAGACCATCAAAGAAATATTAACCAAAAAAATTAAACATGATACTATTCATTATTTACATCGTTGATACAGCACTGCATATTTTTGTGGGATAAGAAGTTCATTTTTCGTAATATTAAACCTACCAATAAAAAACTATGAACAACTACTTCAGTACCATTAAAGAATACCTGTTAGAACTTAATTATGATATCATTAGAGACAATCCAAAAGATGGAATTCTAGTGATTGAAAAAGAAAGTGATGGTATTAAAAATATGATTTTAGGAATTGCGCCTCCTATTTTAATCATGGAGCAGTATATTTTTAAGATCAAGAACAAAAATGAAGAGGTTTTTAAAAGCTTGCTTCAAAAAAACAGAGATATCATACACGGTGCATTTGTACTTGATGAAAGTGGTACTAAAGTTATCTTTAGAGACACACTTCAAATAGAAAACCTAGACCTTAATGAGTTAGAAGGTACTCTTAACTCTTTGAGTTTATTAATGAGTGAGTACTCAGACCATATTATCAAATTTTCAAAATACTAGCAGCGGCAAATTGCACCTGCCATAACCGCGCAAACATTGCGCAGTGAAAACGTAACGGCGGATCGCATCCGCCATAAAAAACTAAAATCATGAATATATTTAAAAGAATTTTCAAAATAGGAGAAGCACAAGCTAACAAAGCAGTAGATAATCTAGAAGATCCTATCACCATGACCGAGCAAGGAATACGCGATATGAAAGCAGACCTCAACAAAAGCGTAGAAGCTATGGCACAAGTAAAAGCTCTAGCTATACGTTCTAAAAATGAACGTGATGAGCACGTGGCAAAAGCTAAAGACTATGAGTCTAAAGCCATGTTGATCCTTAAAAAAGCACACTCTGGTGACATGGAAGTAGAAGCAGCAGATCGCCTTACCAAAGAAGCTCTTGCCAAAAAAGAAGAAGCACAACAACACGCTAATCGTGCGAGTGCTGACACGGAGAAGTTTGATAAAAACGTCGCACAGTTAAAGGAAACCATTGAAACCATCAAAGGAAATATTACCAACTGGGAAAACGAACTCAAAACACTGAAGGCTCGCGTAAAAGTGAGTGATGCTACTAAAAATGTCAACAAACAAATGGCAGAATTAGACAGTACAGGAACGGTGAGCATGCTCGAGCGTATGAAAGAAAAAGTCGCTCAAGACGAAGCTCTTGCTGAGGCTTATGGAGATCTAGCTAAGACAACCAAGTCGGTAGACGATGAAATTGATGCCGCAGCAGACATGTCTGAGTCTAAACTTGACGATGACCTAGCAAAGCTCAAAGAGCAATTAGGAATCAAAAAAGATGAGGCGTAGTGGCGAATCGCATCCGCCATAAAAAATCAAAACAATGAGCAACATAAATTTTAAATGTGTCAAATGCGGTCATCACGATTATGAAACCGGAGAAATGCGTGCTACTGGCGGCACGCTTTCCAAAATATTTGACATTCAAAACAAGAAATTCTCTTACGTAGCCTGCACACGATGCAAATACACAGAGTTTTATAAAGCCAGCACAGGAGCATTGAGTAATATCTTTGACTTCTTTACGAGCTAAAGCAACGGCGGATTGCATCCGCCAGTAACCACTAAACACTAACCAACCTTGGAAAACTATTTTAACATATTATTCTCTGAAGTAAACATCACACTTACCGTGTTGTTAATCATTCTTATACTCTACTGGCTTGCCACGATGATTACAGGAATAGATTTTGACCTAGACGTGGATGTAGACATAGACGTAGATATCGATGCAGATGTTGATCTGGACACTGGTATTGAAGGAGGAAATATGGATTTCCAGGACGTTGCAAATGCTGAAGTTGATCGTGAGCACGTAGTGAACAAACGCACTCGTAAACTCAAGTGGTGGCAAGTCTTTTTGATCTATTTCAACTTTGTAGGCCTGCCATTCATGTTCACTTTTACGTTTTGGATTTTCCTGTGGTGGATGATTTCAGTGCTCACAACCTCAATCACTGGTAGTTATGACAACACATTCGGTTTTGTCATTGTTCTAGCAGCATTCGTACCAGCCTTGATCCTAACTAAAGTGATTACCACGCCATTCAAATCATTTTTCAAAAATTTGAATAAAGATGGAGACAAAGCAGTAGACTTTTTAGGTCGTGAAGCCTTACTTTTATCTTCCATTTCTGGGGATAAATTAGGAAATGCAGAGGTCATGGCAGATGGTAATGTAATGAGTATTTATGTAAAATCATTAGATGGATCAGAGTTACGCTTTCGCGAAAGCGTGCTCATCATCAAGCGATCCGATGATAAGAACTATTTTTTAGTGAGTAAAGCGTAAAAGTTGGAAAAGGAAGAATTAGAACTATTTATTAAAAAACTAAGAGCTCAAAATTCAATCAAGGATAGTCGGTTTGGTTATTATCAGGATCCAGAAAATATTACTGGTCATATAAAAGCAAACAAACATGGTCTTGAGCTTTATGCTGCGGAATTTCTTGAGGCTGCTATTACGGTTGAAAATCATTTAGTGATAAGCGATAAATTAACTGATAAAAATTCTGAATTCTTTTTTGATTTAGTTGACATTATTAAAAGCTCTAAGTTAGAAGGTGATTATTTCGAAAACCAAAAGAGATCATGGAAAGATTATATTTTAGTAATAGGGATTTACTTAATGTTAACGACAATCGCAATTTGTTTCATAATTGGTTTTGTTACTGCTATTTCATGGCTGTTTTGAAATAACTAATGTCAGTCTGAGCTTGTCGAAGTCGATGTATAAATTGAAAAAGCTTATTCAAATCACACTGCGATAAGCCTGTGCTGAGTTGACCGAAGTGCTCAGTGTGACACAAACATTAAAACAAATAAATAAAAACTATGGACGGATTTATACCCATGATTATTACATTATTAGGAATGCTTCTTTTACTGATAACGGTGTATTTCTTAATCATAGCATTGTTCTTTAAAAAAGCTCCTCAAGGTTTTGCCCTGATACGCACTGGAATAGGTGGTACAAAAATTTCAACAACAGCAATATATGTAGTCCCTGTTTTTCATCAACTAGAAATGATGGATATGACCATAAAACAAGTTCGCATAGAACTTTTGGACGACGAAAACCTTATTTGTCAAGACGACATTAGAGTAGACATAAAAGCATGTTTTCATGTTCAAGTAGGTTTTAAACTTGAGCATATAAAATCTGTAGCAGGAAGAATAGGCGCTACAAATGCATCTGACCCTAACAAGGTTCAAGAGCTTTTTGAGGCTAACTTTACACATTCCTTAAAAACAGTTGCAAAGATTTTTAAATTTGAAGAATTGCTTAATCATCGCGATAAATTCAGAATAGAATTAATTAAACACATAGGTGTTGATTTATACGGTTTCCTACTCGCAGATATTGCAATAGATTATATTGAAAAATCAAAACCAAATAACTTATAAAAACAATTAAATAAACAAAAACCAAACAATAACTATGGACGGAACATTAGGAATCATTGTAACAGGAGTAGGTATTTTTCTATTCCTTGTAATTGTATACTTCGCGATCATTGCGATGTTTTACAAAAAAGTACATCAAGGTCAGGCGCTCGTGCGTACTGGTTTTGGAGGTACAAAAGTCGCAACAGATAAAGGACTTTACGTCGTGCCGGTTTTCCACCGTGTAGAGACTATGGATATTTCGGTTAAGAAAATCCAGATCGAGCGTATGGGCGTTGAAGGGTTGATCTGTAAAGACAACATGCGAGCCGATATTAAAGTGGCGTTTTTCGTGCGTGTCAACAACGAGGTAGAATATATCAAGAAAGTGGCTCAAACTATAGGTGTGCAACGTGCTTCTCGTATTGAGACATTAGAAGATCTTTTTGAAGCCAAGTTTTCTGAAGCACTCAAGACCGTAGGTAAAAAATTCCAATTTATTGATCTCTATGAAGCACGTCGTGAGTTCCGTGATGAGATTGTAGACATTATCGGTACTGATTTAAATGGATATACTTTAGAAGATTGTGCCATTGACTTTTTAGAGCAAACCAGCGTTTCTCACTTAAAAGCAGATAATATTCTGGATGCTGAAGGTATTAAGAAGATTACTGACCTTACAGCAGCACAAAACATCAAGGCTAACCTCATCAAGCGCGATGAAGAGAAAACCATCCGCAAGCAAGATGTTGAGTCTCGTGAAGCGATCCTAGAACTTGATAAGCAACTAGCCGAAAAAGAAGAGCAACAAAAACGTGAGATTTCAAACATCAAATCTCGTGAAGAAGCCGAAACGCTTAAAGTGGCTGAAGAAGAACGACTCAAGTCAGAAACAGCTCGCATCGCTACCGAAGAAAAAGTAAAAGTAGCCGAAGAAAACATGCAGCGTCAAATCATCGTTGCAGAAAAGAATAAGCAACGCACTGACGCTGTGGAAACAGAACGTGTGGAAAAAGACCGCATGTTAGAATTGACCGAAAGAGAACGAGTGGTAACTCTAGCTCAAATCGAGAAAGAGAAAGTAGTAGAGGTCGAGAAAAAGAATATTCAAGACGTGATCCGTGATCGCGTGATTCTTGAAAAAGGTGTGGTTGAAGAGCAAGAAAACATGAAAGATATTGAGGCTTTCAAAACTGCAGATCGTGTAAAACAAGTAGCGATTACAAATGCAGAAGCTCGTGCTCAAGATGACTTGATACGCATTACCATAGCGGCTGAGGCTTCTAAAAAAGCTGCGGTTCAAAAGGCTGAAGAAATCAATATTGAAGCGCTAGCACATAAAGAAGCTAGTGAAAAGCAAGCTGATGCACGTAAAATTCTTGCCGAAGCAACTGCTAAGGAAGAAGCAACTGTAGGACTTTCTGAAGCACAAGTAATGCACGCTAAGGCTGAGGCCAGCGAGCGCCAGGGAATTGTTGATGCACTCATCATCCAGAAAAAGGCTGAGGCTGAGGCTAGCGGAATCACCGCAAAAGCTGCAGCAAAACGTCAAGATGGACTTGCTGAAGCAGAGGTAATCAAAGAAAAAGCCCTTGCAGATGCTGCTGGAATTGAAGAGAAAGCTGAAGCGATGAAGAAACTAGATGGTGTAGGTAAAGAACATGAAGAGTTCAAACTACGTCTAGATAAGGAACTTCAAGTAGACCTAGCGCAAATCAACATCCAGAAGGACATTGCTGATGCGCAAGCACAAGTGATAGGAGATGCATTGAAAGCGGCTAAGATTGATATCGTAGGTGGAGAGACCATGTTCTTTGAACAAATCATCGGTCAGATCACTAAGGCCAAAGGTTATGACAGACTCGTGAATCATTCTGAAACTGTATCTGAAGTAAAAGATGCCATTCTAGGAAGTGATGACGTAAAAGGTAATTTATTGGATAAAGTAAAGGACTTTGCAGACAAGTATAACATCAGCTCTGAGGACATCAAGAACCTGACGATTGCAAACTTGTTAAGCAATCTACAGAACAAGTCTGACGACGGTGATGAGCAAAATATGCTCAGTAACTTGTTGAACATGGCAAAAGGTATGGGGCTTTCTGGTAAGAAGCTAGGAGATATATAGATCCAGTCATAGTATTGGGCGGATCGCATCCGCCCAATACTAGACGCATGCGATGTGTTGAAAACGCGCATGCAATGCGTGTAGAAACATCATAGAAATGAACCAACACAATCGCAAAACGGTACGTCTTAAAGGCTACGACTACACATCAGTCGGTAGATACTTCGTTACTATCGTCACTCGTGATCGACTACGCTTGTTCGGGAAGATCGTGGATGGAGAAATGGTGTTGAATGAGTTTGGTGAAATAGCGGCTAATGAATGGGAAAACACAATGGAACTTAGGGATAATGTCTCGCTTGGAGCATATATGATTATGCCAGACCATATGCATTTTCTAGTTCATATTGACCAACAACAAGAACAGAAGCAATTCACTCCTGAAGAATTGGAAAAACGCGCCGGCGCTGTTGCAGGAAAGCATATGAATAAGCCAGGTTCACTAGGCGCCATTGTGCGCGGTTACAAAGGCGCTGTGACTAGACAAGTTTTAGAAACTATAAAAGCTGAAATGGATCTTCCAAATCTACAAAGCTTGGAACTTATAAAAATATGTGATGCTCTCGCTAATGAAAAGACCATATGGGTTCGCAACTATAACGAAGCAATCATCAAGACGGAACAACACTATGAAAACGTGACCAAGTATATCAACGACAATCCTAGAAAATGGGACGAGCAGCTGAAAGCAAAGCTCAAGCTCTGAGATATGCAGTATGGTAAGGGCGGATCGCATCCGCCCAGCAGAGTGAGATGAAGTCCAGTAGAGAGAAAGGCGCATGCAATGCGCGGCAACAGTGGAGAGACGCATGCGATACGTCCAAGAACTAACAGAAACAATGGCAGAAGAAAAAGATATAAAAGACACTACCCAACTCGACTCAGGAACCTACGAGATCATCCAGAGCCGCTTACTCAAGCAAAAAAATGACTTGCAGCAACGACTCAATGCGCTTAATGAAGAACGTAAAAAGGTTTTCGGTTCACTGGAGACGCGACTAATCGCAAATGATCGTGTGAATACAGAAAACAACTGTATCGCTCGTGATATCGTGACGATTGGAAAACACAGCATCTTTGGTTACAACGTGCACTTTGGACTACGTACCGAGATCCACTTGAGTGATGTTTTTAGTATCTATGAGTTTGATAGAAGTGGTGAAGCTGGTGATGCGTTACGCTTTCGCGAAAGCGGAAACAAATTAAGCCTCATACAAGACGAAATCTTTCAAACTGATTTTGAAAATCTGTACAAATACTATCGCAACACGATATTTTCAAAGTTTGCGATTATGGGGAATTACCTGCATATGGTATTCCAACTTAGCGATTCGGTTACTGATATCAAGACATTCAAGTGGTTGATAACTGACGACGGATTGCAATATGTGGATAACCGTAGTGAGCACGAGTATCGTTTTCCAGCGCAATACGGTTTCCAGTGGAATGAAGCTGGACGTGATAATCAACGTGCTGGTGTGCACGGCCACGTGTCCATTCTGGATAAAGTTTTTGTAGAAACTATAGGTGGCGATCTTACCATAAAAATTGAGGATAATACAGACGATGGTCAGGGAATTTACCGTGAAGACGTAGAACACCGCGATCAGACACTCGATGACGGGCAGTACCGCTATGCCGATTTAGGCAACCTGATCGTTCTAGAAATCAAGCCGTTTCAAGAGGAGCCACGTTATTTTGTATACAACCACAAGATTAAAGAAGTAGAAAAAATAGACAGTATCGCGCAGGCTGCGGTATTGTTGCCAGACGAGCAAGGAATTATTTTCCCGAGTGGTTATTATTTGCAAACTGGAGAATATAATGTCTTCCCTAGCGATGCTGGAAAATTGAAATTCCAGCAAAGAATCGCATCGCCCAACGGTGAAGATCATTTGTATGTTTTCTACAATCCTGCTCAAGGATTGTATGTGTTGATGTCCTATAACGTGATAGACCAATCGGTTAAAACTCCTATTATATGTAATGGGTTTACGATTTTGGAACAAGGTGAGTTGTGTTATTTCCGTACAGAAGATGAGCAGACTAAGCATCATATGATGCAAATCTGGCAAACGCCTTATCTGAAAGGAAACATTATGCCGTCTGAACATCAGGACACTATGTTGTTCAAGATAGGCAATAAGGATATCGTAAAAGCGATGGCCGAAGCTAACGAACTGCTCACTTTGCTTAACAAAGAGGACAGCTACGGCGGTTTATATGATGATATTGCTCGCGCTTCCAAAGATATTCTCGATGCTTATTATTGGTTACCTGAAGAAGAAACGCAACAACTCAACCTTCCATTATTAGAAATCAACAAAGCTTCAAATGCAGCGATAGACGAGTTTGAAAAGGTAAAACAGTTGCGCAAACAGGCTGCAACTGAAACTAAAGAGATAGGCAAAAAGGCAGATGCCCTTTTTAGTAAAGTAAAAAGCACTTCTTTTAAATCGATCAATGATTTTGTACAGCTGCTCATCCAGCTGCGCACTTTACGTGGTGAAGCGATAGGTCTATATGAAATACGTTATGTGGACACCGATTTTATCAAAGGAATCGAGGAGCAAATCGTAGAGCAAAATGAGGTGATCTCACGTCGTGCAGTGACCTTTTTATTAGACGATAAAGCACTTGCGCCCTACCACGACGCCGTTGCCGAAAAACAAAAAGCACTCGACGCCACTAAAAAAGTCATCGAGATCAAAAACCTTGAGAAAGAAGTGAATCAAATCGCTGAAGATCTCGAGCTTTTAATAGACATCGTTTCTAATCTAGAGATAGAAGACACTTCTCACTCTACTAAGATTATTGAGAATATCTCGCTCATTTTTGCGACGATCAATCAGGTAAAAGCGGCGATTAGAAATAAAGTGAAAACCGTAGGTAAAAAAGAAGCTCAAGCCGATTTTGCCGCGCAACTCAAGCTGATTGATCAAAGTATTATCAATTATTTAGACATTGCAAACACGCCAGAGAAATGTGATGAATTCCTTACTAAAGTTTCTATACAGCTAGAAGAACTTGAAGGAAAGTTTGCCGATTTTGAAGAGTACATCACAGAGATCATTGAAAAGCGAGAAGAGGTTTATGCCGCTTTTGACAATCGCAAAAGTAGTCTTGTAGAGGCGCGCAATAAAAGGGCAATGGCTTTTCAAAATGCAGCTCAACGTATTTTAAAAGGTGTTCAAAAACGTGCGCAATCTCTAGATAGTATTACTGAAATCAACGGTTATTTTGCCAGCGATTTAATGATTAATAAGGTGCGCGACATCATAGGGCAACTTAAAGAACTGGACGACGCAGGAAAAGCCGAAGCGATAGAAACAGCGCTTAAAGTGGCTCGTGAAGATGCTTTAAGAAAACTCAAGGATAAGAACGAACTTTATGAAGATGGTGATAACATCATCAAACTAGGAAAGCACAAATTTGGTGTTAATAAACAGCAACTGGATCTTACCATTGTTTTTAAAGATAATGCGCTGTTTTATCATTTAACAGGAACTGATTTCTATCAAGAATTACATAACGAGGTTCTCACGCAATCTCAAGGAATATGGAATCAAGATTTAGTGTCTGAAAATAACCAAGTCTACAGATCTGCCTACCTCGCCTACTCTATTTTTAAATCTGGAGATAAAGAAGCTTTAAGAATAATGAGTCCAGCAGATTTGCTGACAACTGTTCAAGAAATCGCGAGTGGTAACTATTCTGGTGGTTATGTAAAAGGTGTTCATGACCATGACGCAGCACAAATTTTAGGCGTTTTATTACATAAACACCATGATTTGGGCTTACTCACTTATGACCCAAATACGAGAGCGCAAGCACAGTTTTTTTGGAATGCGCTTGATACAAAACATCAATCTAACCTCAACCGTATTTTGAAAAGTGCTGGTGAGGTATTATCTGTTTTTCCAGATAGTAAGGAGTACGACTTTATAATAGAAGAAATTGAAAATGAGATTCTTAATTCAAAATCGCAGTTCGAGAGCCTCACTGCTCGCAGCATAGCCAGCTATTTATTCAACGAGTTAAAGGACAATGATCATTTCACAGTAAGCACGAGCGCTATTCAATTAAAAGAAGCTTTTGAAAAGAAAATAAAATCTCAAAATGCCGATTTAAAATTTAAGAAAAGTCTAGAAGCTTGTGAGGACGAGAAGTCTAAAGTGGAACTGGTGAGACATTGGGTTTCCGCTTTCGCGAAAGCGGACTCAAAACAATCTTTACTGACTTATGTAAACGAATGTGTGGCAAACATACTTTATGGAGAGCTGACAGCTGATAAAACAGTTGCCATCTCACCTAGTGAAAATATCAATGGATTAAAAGGATCACACCAGACTATTGAAGAAGGTGTGTTTGTGTTTAATTATCATGAGTTTGTACATACACTAGAGCACTTTACAACGATAAAAGTACCTGCTTATGAAACCTTTAGAAAAGCAAAGCAAGAGGTAACTGAAGAGTTAAAAGAGTCCTTGCGATTAGAAGAATTTAAACCACGTGTATTGAGTTCTTTTGTCCGTAATAAATTGATCGATCAAGTATATTTCCCACTAATAGGTGATAATCTTGCCAAACAATTAGGTACGGTAGGTGATACCAAACGTACCGATCGCATGGGATTATTGCTACTTATATCACCACCAGGTTATGGTAAAACAACCTTGATGGAATATGTGGCAAACCGATTAGGCTTGATATTTATGAAAATAAATGGTCCAGCGATAGGTCATGAAATTACATCAGTAGATCCTGAAGCGGCAACTAATGCAGCAACGAGAGAAGAGCTTAAAAAGCTAAATCTCGCTTTTGAAATGGGTGATAATGTGATGTTATATCTAGATGATATCCAGCATTGTAATCCTGAGTTTTTACAAAAATTCATCAGTTTGTCTGATGGTACACGAAAGATTGAAGGAGTTTATAATGGAAAGCCTAAAACCTATGATTTACGTAGTAAGAAATTTTGTGTGATTATGGCTGGTAATCCGTATACAGAAAGTGGTGATAAATTCCAGATTCCAGACATGCTTGCCAACCGTGCCGATATTTATAACCTTGGTGATATCATAGGCGATACGGCTCACTTGTTTGAACTAAGTCTGGTTGAAAATGCATTAACAAGCAATCCAGTATTACAACAATTAAGCAATAAACACTTTGATGATGTGTATGCATTAATCGATCGTGTTCAAAACGGAGCAAGTGATAATGAGTTAAAAGGAAATCACAGTAATCAAGAAATAGCAGATTATGTCGCCGTGCTTGAAAAAGTATTGAAGATTAGAGATACCGTTCTTAAAGTAAACGAAACCTATATTTCAAGTGCCGGAATGGAAGATGCGTACCGTACCGAACCTAGTTTTAAACTACAAGGTTCTTATCGTGATATGAATAAGCTAGTGGCAAAAGTAGTCCCTATTATGGATGACAAAGAACTTCAAACGCTGTTGTTATCTCATTACGAAAGTGAATCACAAACCTTAACTAGTGCTGCAGAGGCCAATCTTTTGAAATATAAAGAACTCGTAAAAACCATCTCACAAGAGGAACAGCAACGATGGGAAGATATCAAAGGGATTTTTGCCAAGAACAATAAACTCAACGGTCTAGGTGGACAGAATCAAATGTCTCAAGTCCTGAGTCAAATGATGGATTTTACGGAGAATCTAGAAGGCATTAAGGAGGTTTTGAGGAAAGGATTGGGTAAGTGATGTAGTTATCAAAGTTCTAATTCAGACCAGAAGTCACTATAAAAATTCTTTGTTAGCATAAGTTTTTGGTGGTTTCCAGAATTCGTTATTGTTCCATTTTCCAAAACATATATGCGATCGGCTATTTTTGGTAAAGAATGTAAACGGTGTGAAATTATAATGATACTCATTTCATTTTTCAAGCGATTCAATAATTGAAGTACCATTTGCTCTGTTTTTCTGTCCATAGCAGAGGTAAACTCATCTAGCAATAATACCTTAGGTCGTTTATACAAGGCGCGCATTAAACCTATTACCTGACGCTGTCCGCCAGAAAGGTTAATGCCTTTTTCACCTAAAATCGTTGCATATTGCTGTGGTAAGGATTGAATAAATGACTCAAAACCGTAAGTGTTTACAAAATCTTCAATATTCTCTGAAGTATCCGACTGACCAAGTAACAAATTATCAATAATATTTCCTGTAAAAATCGTGATTTCTTGTGGTACAACGCCTAACATAGAACGCCATTCACGAGTTGAAATCTCGTTTAAAGACTGGTTATCATTAATTAAAACAGTTCCATTTTCATAGAGATAAAATTTCTGAATGATTTGACCTAATGTACTTTTACCACTTCCACTTTCTCCTACAATAGCGAGGCATTCATTTGACAATACCTGAAAGTTAATATTTTCTAGTAGCGGACTTCTACCTGCGAATCGAAAAGAAAGATTTTTAACTTCTAATTTATTGAAGTGTGTAAGAGAAATTTCACCACTACACTCTTTCTCCATAGATGCAAATTCGTACATTCTATTAAAGGCTACTTTTGCCTCATTTATGGGAATCGTAATCAATGCAAGACTAGCTACAGATGGCAATAAACTACCTGCAACTCCTAGAATTGCCATTAACTCACCTAATTGCATGCTTTCATCATACACCTGAACACAGGTATAAACCAATATACCTATCAAAAATAGTACGCTGAAAACGCCAGAAAACACAGATAATCTTACATTAATTTTACCTAGATGAAAGGCTTTATCTTGGTAATTACCATAAATCAATTGGTTTACCTTTTTAAAAACATCTTGCCTGTTGTTGTTTTTAATAGTAGCAATACCTTGCATAGAGGTTATGAAATTGCTTTCGCTGAAAGCATAACCTTGCATTACTTCTTTTTGCGCCTTGATAATACGTTTGTTGAAACTGTAAATTAACGAGAAATAAAAAGGAAGACTTATAAAAGCAATCAATCCTGTTTGCCATGAATAATAAAACAAAAAGCCTAAAGAAACTAGAGTTACTAATGCATTGATAACCAAATTTCCGATTACCTGTGATATTACACGCTGTACTCGTTGTGTATCGTTAAGTCGAGCCACTAACTCACCTATCTTACGAGTGTCAAAAAAGGGTTTAGGCAATTGTAGTAATGAAGAGTAAAAGCTATCAATAATTCTATTATTGAAATCTTTGGTTTGTTCTATTAAAAAGTAACTGCGCAATGCAGTGAATAGCACTCTTATTAAGAGTAAGAAAGCAACCAACACGATCCCAGTAATCAACTTATTAAAATCTCTAGATGGCAATATATCATCTATTAACTTTTGAGAGAAAATTGCCATCGCCATTCCTAGGGTAGCAACACCTAATCCGAGTAAAACACTAAAGGTAATTAACCTGTAATCATCTTTAAGCAGTTGTAATAACAATTGCTTTTTGTTTTTATTTTGGGTTTTAGCAACGGTAAAAGTTTCATTAGGTGTTAAGGTGAGACAGGTTTTTGATTTCCAGATACCCTCTAATTCTTCTTTACTATAGCTTTGAACACCGTTTGCTGGATCACCTATAATAAATTTACCATTATCATAGCCGTAGCATATCACATAATGCTGCAACCTATTTTCAATGATTACGTGCAATATAAGTGGCTCGCCATGAACTATAAGTGCTTGAATATCTGCCTCGTTACCTTGTGCCGTAAAACCTAATTGATTTGCTGCTTGATATAAACCCAGTAAGGTTGTTCCTTGTTTGGTCGTACCACTTAACTCTCGTAATTTTTCTAATGAGTTAGCACCGTTATAATATTGGATTAGTGATAGTAAACAAGCCACACCACAATCTGACTGATCATGCTGTAATACTAGTGATTTTTCTATATTCTTGTGAGAAGTAGTTTTTAGTTGACTCATGGAACGTTTCGACTATGGTGTTTTGAGTAGCTTTAAAATCCCTTTTGCATTTAGTTGTCCCTTTTGCCTTTTAATAAGTTCTTGATTTTCATTATAAATTAGTAGGTAAGGAATAGAAGTTGCATCAAATCGAGTACTGAATATATCAAAACGATCATGTAAAAAATAAATATTAGATTGTTGGTCTAAAGAATAAGTTTGAGAAAATTCTTTGATAGTTTCTATAGGCTCTGAGGAGACAAATAGAAACTGAACATTTTTAAAGGAATCTAGATTCTCACTGATACTTTCTGCTTCATGCTGGCAATAATCACACTCACTATTGTAATAGATAAAGATGGTATTTAGATAATCTTTTAATCTAACATTAGAAAACGACTGTCCATTAAGCTGCTGAAATTTGAAATCTGGAATATGCTGTAATTTTGCAGCTATTTCCTTTTTGTTATTCGCTTTGCTTATGATACTGACACCTAAAAAAGATAGTATGCTAATAACTAAAACGGCCAGTGATAAAATTACAATTTTCTTTTTCATATCTAACTTATGTTTATTGTTAAGAACATCACGACAACTACCCATATCACTAGACTAACACCATAACTGCTAGCCACAATTTGTAGGCCTTTGGTAGAAACTGTATCGCCGATTTCTTTACCTATTAAATAAGCAAGTGTGAACCAATAAGCCAATTCAAATAGATTAAGCATTTGTAAAGGATAAATCCACCAAGGATCTAATTGTTGATAATCTAATATATTAATCGCACTAAGTGGGTAGAAATATTGTAAATCTTCTAGAATAAAATCTGTATGAAAGAAGCAGAACCAAGCGATTTTAATCACAATAACTATTAAAAATATAAACTCTGCTTTTATAACAATATTTAAGAGGTTTTTGTATCTAATTTTTTTGTTAAATAGAAAGCATCCCATGTCGATAATTGCAGCTATTAACGATACTTTTATTATTAATAGAAATGGAATTAGAAAATATCTAATTAATTTCCATTCGTTAATGACCTTTATTTGAGTAGTGAGGCGTTCTTTGGTTAACTGCTCTGATAAACTACTATATACTAGCTGTTGTGTGTCAAGTAGCTTCTCAGAAAGCTCTATTAAACTTAAAGATAAAACAATAAGTAAAAAAAAAACAAGTTTTCTCATCAAATTACATGGAAATAAAAAGTCTTTCCTAGAGGAAAGACTTAAATTAAATTTGTACTTATTTAAGCCACTTTCTTTCTAAAGAAAGTATTATCGCACAAACGATTATTATGTAGATTATTGCGTAATAATAATCGTAAAATAAAATTATTGCACTAGGACTTAAAAATAAAATTCTACGTAAATACTTATTCATCATCTACCAACTATACCATGTTGTTGAACCATCATCTTCACCATCACAGCCAGCAAATAAACAAGCACCACCAGCAAGAATACCAGCCACAGGATTAACCAATCCCATTAGTGTAGAGACACCATAACAGGCAACGTTATTAAAACATAACTCTCCTGCACCAACTAATTTTGTCATTTCATTCATCTCTAAATTTTTCATAATAATAAATTTTAATTAAACAAATTGAGGTATTTTAATTTTTACCATTCCTATACAATACGTCACCAATCTACTTAAAAACTTAATTCAATATTTAAATAAATATATCTATATTAGTACTATTGAAAGTATTAATATGAATAATAAAATAGGCTTTAGGATAAAACAGACTCGTGAACGTAAAAGTATATCCCAAGAAGCTATGGCATTGCAAATGGATATTACACAATCTAATTATGGTAGGCTGGAAAAAAATGATAGTCGTCTTACCGTACCTAAAGTGCAAAAAATTGCAGAGATTTTAGAAGTGAGTATTGCTTATCTATTTAATGAGAAGACAAGTAAGTCTATCTTTCAAAACAACAATACTCATGCGAAGGTATATAACACAGATATAATTGAATCTGTAATCAACGCAGATAAAGAACACATCACTTCACTTAAAGAAGAGATTGCTTACCTACGGCAATTATTGAAAGGGAAGTCTTAAATAATCATGGTTTATGTACATTTAAATTTCTGAAAATGATTCTACTATGCTTACTAGCATTCATCATTTTAGATATCATCTTAATACCAATTCGTTACTTGAAGTGAATTATAAAAAAAAGATGTATTGCGATAAACCATTTGTTATTATTTAAAATCCTTTCAAAATCTCCACAAGGTCCTTCTCCGTATCTTTTCCTTTGTCTTTATTGTACCAGTTTTGAAGTTCTTGTTTAAATTCTGGTCCTAGAACTCCTTTTGCAGCTTTTTCTGCCGCAACGAGAGCGGTTGCTTTTGTAGGTCTTGGTCCCCAAGTGGTGACTGGTAATCCAGTTCGTTTATCAACTAAAATTAGCTTAGCTATAGAGCGACCACCATTTGTTAAGAACTTATCCATCAACTCTGGGTTTTCATCTCTTAAAACCACTTTAAAATCGATTTTAGCGGCGTTTGCCACTTTGTTCATCATAGGCATGGTTTGGGCAGCGTCTCCACACCAGCTTTCTGTTATAATTAAGAAATAAACCTCTTTATCAAATGCTTCAAGAAACTCTTGGTTTTCTGGAAGTAGTTTCATGGTTTTATCCAGTCGCTTCATGCGCTGGTTGTTGAGCTTTGTATATTCGGCAAGGGCTTCTGTAACCTCATCGCCACTGTTAGTGCCGTTTGCAGTATGTGCTTCTACAAAAGCTCTATATTGTTGGTAGGAGATGGCTTCTTCAGTTGCCTTTTTGATGATTTGTTGTAATTCCATAGTGCAAAAATACAGTAGTTTGAAAGATTCAAAAGATGATAAATATCATTAGATATATGATATTATTCCCTTTTTAAAAGCTAACACTTCTTTTTATCGGTTTTAAAACCTGACTTTGATTTGACTAGAGGCTTTAAACCTGTGAGGTTGCCCAACTTGCTTATTGATTTAAGAACATACTATTTAACGTAAGTTCGACGTAATAATGATTGATATTCCTTAAGTTATTTTCATTTTTATAATAAATAGAATTGAATTCTTTCAACGGTTTGGGACTTTCAACCACTCCTGATTGCATCGTCGCTGGTGCGACGAGGTCAATCTGTCCTCGCCTTTTCTAAAGCGAGGAGTTGAATATCAGTTTTTTAAATTTTAAAATATCTCGTATCCTTATATCGAACTCACGTTATTTACCTTTAGACAAAACCTCACAGGTTAGAAATTATCTTGTCGCTTGCGTAGAGACTATACTATTCAAAATACAGCCTGTTTCAATGTTTTCGATTTTGTTGCTAGAGCTACTAAAAGTGTCTCCCTTTATCTGAATTGTAATGTTTTACATAGATCTGGTCGTATAAGCATCAATCCTTATTCACTAGCTCTAAAGTTACTTCATACATAGTTTTATTCTCCATTTTAGATTTTAAATACGCATAAAAACTCATGACAAATATATCTTCCTGACTTGTGGTTTTCCATTCAAACGACCGTTCTACCTTATTTGAAAAGTCATCATTTGCTATCTCATAAGGCTTGTCAAAATAGAATTGCAATAACTTCATAAAGCTTACCACTCGGTGTTCGTTTATTTGTTCCAGTCGTATTTTAAATCGCTTCATAAAACTCTTCATTCTAGACTCCACAAGATCTGGTTGCAATAATTCTATGTAGATTAAAATTTCAAGAATGTTTTTTTGAATCACCCATAAAAAGCCTTCTTTCTTTTCATAAAAGGCATCACTATGATACAGCTCTTTCATCGTTTTACGTGCTAGATTCAATTTTTCCTGCTGAAAAAGAACCATAATTTGAGCTAATCGTGTGGAAGGTGACGGTTTTTTGATTTCGTCTAGTTCTTTCAATGCCTTTTCAGCTTCTCCTGTATAATTTAAATTGAGTGCTTTTAATAACTGGTAACGTTCTTGAAATTGGCTTTTGAACTTTCCTTTTTGCTTTTGCATTTCTATGTACAATTGGTCGAGTAGTTCTTGTGATCGTGCAAAATCTCGATTCCTAAAACAAGTTCCTGCCATCAAATAGATAATTTCTAGATGATAGTACAAATGTTTATCGGCTAGGTGTTTTTTATTTTCTACGATGTTATATACGTGATTCATAAAAATGGAAACACTTGCATAATCTGATTTTAAGGTTGCTGCTTCGGTAGCAATGTTCATTAATTGATACAGTGATTTAAACGATAAGTTTTGATCAATCAAAATATCAAAACGATCCAATTGTTTTTTAATCTCTTCAAAAATATTAGGCGGATGCGCTTTTAAGGCTTTTTGAACCATCGCATAAGCCATGACCATTCTCGATTCTTTTAAATAAAGCTGCTCGTTATACTGATAAGCTATTATAATATCTTCTAAATCGTTTTTAGTATCTAAATGCACGTATTGTATATGAGTTTGATAGATCTCTTGTAAAACGGCATATAAATCCAGTGATTGGGCTTTTGATTTTGCTTTGTGAAGTGTTTTAAATCCTAGTGAGAGTTGACCTTGTTCTAGAAATATGCGCGCTGCGAGTAATAATTTAAGCAGCTGCATTTCTTCTTGAGACTCTGTTGAAAAACCTTGTATGGCGGTGAACTCTATCAAGCTTTCTTTTAACCGATTTGAGAGCGCGTGCAAGGCGTTTTTATTTGGTTTACCATAGATTTTTATATCGAGATATCGTCTTGCACCTTTTTGTAACAGCTGGAATAATTGTATGTTTTTTACGTCGGTTCGTTGATTTCTCGCTTTCGCGAAAGCGAGAAAAGCAGCCACATCATCGTCATTCAAAGAATAAATTAACGTAATTAAATCGTTCATATAGTTTTAATAATACACTCTTTATCAACATATAATATTCTGTACACTCTTTTTCAATCGTAAGAATTTATCAAAAATAGGTTTTTCTAAACTATTGTGCCGCCACATATTTGTACTATCAAAACAAACAACAATGGAAAATCAAGTGAATTACAACACCGAGAAAAAAGAAGTTAAAAAGCCAGAAGTGTTTACTGGAAAACCTACTGCAGCATTCATCTCTGCATCCTGGACCGCATTGCTGGTAGGAATGGTTTCGTACTGCATAGGATTGTGGAATGCCGACATGGCGCTCAACGAAAAAGGCTATTATTTTGTCATCTTGCTATTTGGGCTGTTCTCTGTCATATCGGTCCAAAAAGCAGTAAGAGATAAGCAAGAAGGCGTCGCCGTAACAGATATTTACTACGGAATCAGCTGGTTTGTAACTATCGCATCGATCGTTTTATTAATCATAGGTCTATGGAATGCCGACTTATTACTGAGTGAAAAAGGATTCTATGGCATGTCGTTTTTACTAAGTCTATTTGCTGCCATCGCGGTGCAAAAGAACACTAGAGATGTGAAGTTTATCGATGAGAATTGGAAGTGAAAAATAGAATCAAGATGCAAGAATCAGGAAACAAGACTATATTCATGAAGAAAAATAAGATGATTTTATTCATGAGTATTTTCAATATGCTTTTCTTCATCTGGGTTTATATAACTCATGTATTTGAGATGAAATGGACTATTGCAGGAGTCATGCATGAAATGCTAATGTTACCGATGACATTGCTGGCACCAGTTTTAGTTCTTTTTTCTGGGATTCAGATCTATAAAAATGGAAGATCTACTTATAATGTGATTGCATTAAGTATTTCAGCAATTATAACCTTGGGAATCATTGCTTTGTTCTTAAAGGAACTTATGTAACAAAACAGGCTCGTCATTAGGTACGAGCCTGTTTTGATGTTAGGAACGACCTTTTCTTATGAAAAGGTCGTTTTTTATTTTATCAGGTTTTAAACACCTCAAAGGTTTGACAAACCTTTGAGGTGTTTATTTTTATTTATTTATAAATCGCCACTTGAATTAGACAATGCCAAGAAGAATACTTGGCATGTCAAGTCTGTAAATTATTTATTCTTATAAAGTGTTTTTAGCTTTTCAAAACCTTTCTTTTCATTCACTTCAAAGAAATAACCCAACTGCCATTTTTGAGAACGCATGGCTGTGGCGTTTGTAGGTTGATCCCAAGATGGATAGACTCTTATCGCTCTTTTACCTTCTTTTTTACTAGTAGAAACAATCCCTTTTTTAACCAATACAGATTTGGGAAACACAAACTGTCCAAAATTCTTTTCTGTTCGCACATTAACAACGAAAAAATCGAAAGCATCTGATTCTTCAAAAGGCTCGATAGGTCCGTTTCCATTTCTTTTCCAGAAAGTAACAAATTGGCCTGCTTTTTTAGGGGTGATTTTAGAACTTCTAGAAATGATTTTTGCATCATTTAACCGAAACCTGCAGGCGTCGTATTCTTTGCTTTCTAATTCTTCTTGGTAATATGTTAGATAGAGATTACAGCGGCCGTAAACTTGTTCTTTGATTTCTTTTAGGCGGTCGTTCAATTTATTTATGTTTACTATTCATAGGTGCGGACTTAAGTCCGCACCTTTGAATGATGTTTATTAAGCGAGCTGAAATCTCTTTCCAGGAAGCGGTTTAATAACTCCTTTTAACTCCATGCTCATAAGTAGTGATGCTACTTTATGTACCGGTTGTTTGATATTTAACGCGATTATGTCTAATAATTCTTCTTTGTGTTCTTTCAGATACCTGTAAATTAGTTTCTCATCCTCGCTAAGCTCTACAAAGAGTTGTTTTTGTACAGCGACGTCACGTACTTGCCAGCCTAGGATATAAGGGATGTCGGCTGTTTTGGTGAGCATATGTGCTTTAGATTGTTTGATGAGCTCATTACAACCTATGGCATATTTATCATTTACTCTTCCAGGAACTGCAAAGACCTCTCTGTTATAACCTACGGCCAGATCTGCTGTGACCAGTGAGCCGCCTTTTGACGCACTTTCTATGACCACGGTTGCCTCACTCATACCTGCGATGATGCGATTGCGTCCTAAGAAGTTTTTACGATCAAAATTATCAGTATGCCAGAAGTCGGTTATAAAACCACCGTTTTTCATCATATCTTCATTGTGAGCAGCGTGATTTCTAGGATAGGTTTGATTCAGTCCATGAGCCATAACGGCAATAGTTTGCAAGCCATTTTCAATGGCCATTTTATGAGCTAAAATATCTACTCCATAAGCATAACCGCTTATAATAATTGGATTTAATGGTGCTATTTCATTAATGAACTTCTCAAGAAAAGCAGCTCCTACAGTTGTAATTTGCCTCGTGCCAACTATACTGAGCGTAAACGGATTGTCCAGATTGATGTTTCCTTTCTCAAAGTAAATGATTGGGCCATCGATGCAGTATTTTAATCGCTCAGGATAGTCGTCATTGTAATAAACGCGGTATTTGATATTGTTTTCTTCAATGAATTCAAGTTCTTTTGCTGCTTTAGAAAATAAACCGTCTTTATTTCTTATAAACTGCGCTTTCTTCTCTCCTATTCCTTCTATGGCAGCAATGTCTTTGTATTGTTGTTCAAAAACACCTGCCGCACTTCCAAAGGTACGGATGAGCTTTTTTGCTATAATATCACCTATAAGCGGTGCTTTTTTAAGCGCAAGTAGGGAAAGTAGTTCTTGTTGGTTCATTATTAAAAATAAAAGGAAATCTAAATGTAAACATAAGATTATAAATAAGTGTTGACTATCCCAAAGAACAAACAATCATTTACTTAGAGAAAAAACAAAATTTGAAAAGCTAAACCAACAATAATTTCACAATTCACAAAGCTCCTATGTCTATTCTACCATAAAAAGCATAAATGGTTTCTGGCTTTTTCCAACCTTTCCGACCAAATCTCATTTCACTCAATTTGCCCACCTTTCCTTTTTTAAGGAAAGGAATTTTCACACATCATTTGAGAAAGCTCCTTAACCCATTTATTTAGAATCTCTTTACGAGAAAAATGTTTTACCACATAGTTGCGGGCATCTGTTCCTATCTTTTTTCTAAGGTCTTTGTCTGCTCGCCAAACTTCCAGTTGTTGAATAGCTAATTGAACATCTGGCTTAGAAAAATAGAGGCCAGCATTTGCATTATTCATGACGGTTTTGACTTCACTCGCCTCATTTCCTAAAACCAACGAAGGCTTCTCACTTGCCATCATGCCTAACAATTTAGAAGGCATTACAGTATCGAGTACTTCTGTTTTTTGGAATAGAAAATGAGCATCTGCACTACAAAGTAAGTCTGAGAGTTCTTCAAATGGTACTGGATCGTAAAAATGAATGTTTTCTTGCTGGGTATTTACTTTTAACTGCTGGTACTTTGCTCCTGCTCCTACGATGATGATCTCGTAAGATTGCTGTGGTAACGCTTTCGCGAAAGCGGAAAAATAATCCCAATCTTGCTTATCACCTACATTGCCGCTATACAAGAGCTTGAATTTATCACTCTGAAGATAGTCGTGTTGTTTTGAAACCGCAGGATTTACTTGGTTCTCATCAATCCAATTGGGTAGATAATATGTAGGCTGGTCTGTTTTAGATTGCAGCTTTGCAATCATGTTATGGCTTATGGTGCTATTCCTATTTGCTTTGCCTAAAATGCGCTTTTCCAGACTAAAAAGAAATTTGAAGATGAACTTCTTTCCACCACTGGAAAGTCCAGATTGCAGCGCCGCATCAAATTCAAAATCTTGTATGTGAATCCAGCTTTTAGCTTTGTGACTTCTTGCATGATAATTACCTAACCATGCGCTTGATGTAAATGGAATGATAGAAATAACAAGATCGGTATTCTTGATCTTTCTTAGATTGAAAAAGCTACCTTTTGTAAAGCTAAGAATGTGAATAATCCGTTTTAAGAACGTAGGTTGCTCTGGAACATACTGTTTGTAACGGTACAGTTTTGCGCCATTACTCTTTTCTTGTAGGTATTTGGGCTTATTTTGATAAGCTCGCGCGATCTTCCATTGTGGATAATAAGGAAAAGCAGTCACCACACTTACCGTTGCGCCAGCACTAATTAAGGCGTCTACCATTTGTGTAGAATACAGGCCTATTGCAGTGTCTTCTGGGGCGTAATTAAGGCCTATAAATGTGATGTGTTTGTCTTTCAAGTTTATTTGTAATAATGTAAATATTAGATTAAACAATTAGTTCTATTGTTTGAACAAATTTAATTGATTATTAACTTGTTTATATAGTCAATACAGTAATATTCTATTCTTGTATCTTTGACAAAACCCTTTGCGGTTAAGCCATATCAAGAAAAAATCATTTGTATGAATTCAAAGTATCTTATATACCTCTTTTTAATCTTATCTAGTTCAAGCTGTTTTTCTCAAAAACAAAACGAAGGAAAAATATTGGTTGATATTGGGGACTCTTTAACTGCAGGAGCTGGAGGAAAGGGAACGAGTATGTCTAGCGTCACATCTAAACTTTTAGGAAGTGAATGGACTGTTATCAATATGGGTGTTGGTGGTGAGAACACTTTAACCATAGGAGCACGATATGGCGCTATTCCTATGTATATAAAAGAATCCATCATTATTCCAAAAGATGGTTCTAAGGTTAAAATTCCAACTGGACTTTATAGCTCTTATAACGATAGTAATGTTTTACCTTTAAAACAAGGTAACGCAGGTATCAACCCCTGTTATATAGATTCTATAGCATGTGAATTATCACTTGAAAAAGGAACGTATTTCATTAATAGAATTGAAAAAGCTTCCAAAGATTATGTAACGATACCAAAATCAAAAATAATAACTTCATTATCAAATAAAGCACATGGTATCGCTACGATTTTTATCGGTCAAAATGGTAGTTATGAATCACCTGAAGATTTATTAAATCAAATTGACTTATTTGTGGAACATAAAGGTGATAACAATGTTATTATCATTACTTCGCATGGAAATGGAGTTGAAAAAAATGTTAGACCGATAAGAGAAAAGTATGGTTCTAGACTCATTGATTTAAAAAAATATATGTCTACACAAGCTATATATGATGCAATTGCGTTTGATCTATTGCCTAAAGATGTTGCTCACCCAACCGAACAAGATCTTGAAATGATGAAAAAAGAAAGGACACCGCCATCTTTGCTAATAGACGGAATACATTTCAATTCTATAGGTTACGAGCTATTAGGTAGGTTAAGATTTAAAAAAGGTAAAGAATTAGGTTACTGGTAAATAGGATTAAAAAACTTTTTGATTACGAATCTTTATCGATCTTTAATTACTTGAGCCGGACTTCCTAAACATACTTTTCCTGCTGGAAGATCTTTAAAAACGCTGCTTCTTGCACCAACTAAAGTTCCTCGACCTATTGTAATTCCTGGCGCTACATAAACATCGGTAGCGATCCAACACTGGTCTTGAATAGTAATTTTATGACCGTAGATATCAAATTTGATGGCTTGTGGATCGTGCGTTCCTGTACAGATGTATGATTTTTGAGATATAACCACATGTGCTCCTATTTCTATTTCTCCTAGACTGTAAAGAACCACATCATCTCCTATCCAGCTGTAGTTACCTATAGAAACTTTCCATGGGAATTGTGTTCTTACTGTTGGTCTAATGATAACATTTTTACCGATTTTTGCGCCAAATGACCGTAACAAAAACCTGCGCCAACCGTACATAAATTGCGGTGACCAAGCAAAAAGAGAACTTTGTACTAACCACCAAAACTGCACAGTTATAGCTCCACGACCTCTAAAATTAGGTGGTAATTGAAACTGATGGAGTTGTTGGTAATTTTTCAAACGAAATAATAATTAGTAAACAAAGGTAATTTTTTAGTTCTAGATAGTATTTATAGCATCTATGAAATGTGTCATTAGTATGTGCTCTAAGATTAATTTACCTTCTTCGTTAGGGTGAATTCCATCTCTTAATAAATTACCTGCTGTAATGCTCTTATTTAGCCTAATAAAGGTAGCCCACTCGCTTCTCATATCTATAAAACCAAATCCGTAGTAATTTGCGAGTTTTTCTATTTTTACTGATGTATGGTTTTCTAATTTAGTAAGTTTTTGATTTTGTTCTGGATCATCTGGAAAAGATAGATGGTGATTAAATATGATCACATCGCCTTTAAAGTTAATTTTTAGGTTTTTAAGGAATTGATCTAATTCACCAGTTTCTGTACCTCCATAAGCATGAAAAAAAAGTACATCTGCCTGTTCTGGATAAATATCGCTTTCCATCAAAGGCAGTAATCGAGGTACTTGAAATCCACTACGAGCAGTGTTGGTAATATTAAACTCAACATGAGGGAAAGCATTTTCAAGAGTTGATTTTATACGTTTTTCTTTGATGCCTTTTACTATTGATTGACCATGAAACTGTATTTTAATTACCAGTTCATCTGTATCTTGGGCACCTTTTATTTTTTCTTTAGAGCTTTTCAATTCATGGATCAAGCTTTTTGATGGCACCATATTTTGAAATTCATATTTATCTAAAGTATCAGAGCAACCTGAAATGATACATAAATAACACGATAAAACTAGTAGCTTTTTCATGACATTGAATTATAAAGCTGCTCCCATTTAGGTTTATTGACCTTCCAAGAATACTCATTGATCACAAATTCTCTAAGTTTTTTACCAGCGGCATCTCTTTCTTTGCTGGTCCATTTAGAAACTACCTGAATAGCATTTTTTAATTCCTTTTGATTTGGGTCAATAAGAATGCCTCCGTTCTGGCCCCATTCTTTTAGTAAACCTGTTTGATATGTTGTAATTACTGGCGTTGCCATCATTGCAGCTTCTAGGTTTACCATTCCAACAACCTCAGAATAGCTAGGCGCAATAAATACATGAGCATTTCTATAAAGTCTTTTTTTCTCTTTGCCTCTCACGGCGCCTAAAAAAGATATGCGCTCGTTACCCTTGGCAAGTAATTTTAATTCTTGGATATGATCGTTTTCCGGACCGGCAATTTTAAGGTCAAAATCAAGCGCTTTTAAAGAATTGAAAACTTCAATAAGTAGTTTTATTCCTTTTTTGGGGTGAATACGTCCTAGGAATAGGATATATGGTTTATGAGGCTTATCTCTTTCAATGAGGTCTTCAATTTCTATTGCGTTTGGTATGCAAACTACTTCTGTTTTAGAAAATAGTTTTTGTAAGTTTTTTTGTTCATCTGGGGTTATTGCATGTATATATCTCGCTTTCGCGAAAGCGGATTTTGACAATAAATAAAAATAAAGTTTCTTTTTAAGCGCGCCTTCTTTCCATAACCAAGGTTCGTACATACCATGCGGACTTACTATAAAAGGCACCTTTCTTTTCGCTGCAATTTTTGCTGCGATATATTGTGCATGCATCCAAACACCGTGCAAATGAAAAATAGGTTTTTGGGGTATTTGATTCAAATATTCTTTTAATTGTGGTGAATACAGCCATGGACCACTTTTCTTAAATTCAATTATATCTACATCGTCTTTATCTTTAACGGTACTAAGCAAAGTAGATAGTGGAAATTGGTTTTTAAGATCCTTAACAACTGTGCGCACTCCACCACTTGCTCGGGAAATATCTTCTGTAATATGAAATAATGATTTCACTAGGGAATAATTTTATTTATGGGTGTTCCTTTATTTGATCTTTTTTCCATAACATAATCCCACATTAAAAATAAATTTATAAAAAAAGCGAAGAATAAAATTCCGTTTTCCCTCTCTAGAATGTTCTCTGAAAACATGACGATAGAATAGAAAAGCAGCAACGCGATAAGCAAATAGTTTTTCTTGCGAAAAGCCTTTAAAAGATGATAGAAAAGAAATATGGCAAAAGCAAACAAACCTAAAAAGCCAACATTAAGTATCAATCCTAGAAACTGATTATGCGAGTTATATCGGTTTTCTGCAAGAAACTTTGCGTCTTTCTGGTAACACTCTACAAGCTTATTTTTACCATCACCTACACCATATCCAAAAAAACCAGCCTGTGGAATTACATCTGTAACGCATTGATAGATGGAGTATCTAATGTTGGTCGAATTTGCAAGTTCCTCATTTGCATCTTGCACCTGAAGTAACTCCGAAAAACGTTCATTTACCTTAGGATTAAAAATAATTATTGAGATCAAACCTATTGTTCCTATTCCAAAGACTACATAAAGATTTTTATTCTTAAACATTAAGGTTAAGAACGCCACCACTAATAACAGCGCTATTATCGGGCCTTTTTTAATCATAATAAGCAAGAACCCTATAAGAATAAGGTTAATAACTATTAAAATAGAGAGTTTTTTCCAACTGATTCCTCTCTGAACTAAAAATAGTGAGAAGATCATAGAAACACCAATGTGCATACTTAAATAGATAGGGTGAATTTTCCATCCCGAAATATTAGTTCTAATTATATTTATAAAATGTAAGATGACTTCATCAAATGAATATTTCTGACTAAAAATTATGAAGGCACCAACATTAAGTAACAATGTAGCGATAATAAAAAACCACATTAATTGAAAACGCCTTTGTAATATATAGCTCAGACAACGTTTGCTCATGCTAGAGAAGACCAATGGAAAAATTATAAAAGCAGCGCCAGTAGAAACCTTACGTAGGCCATATGGTATATCTTCTGTATATAATAAGCTGAAGACATAAAGAAAGAAAAGGCTTGAATTAAGAAGAAATATACCCCATCTGAATTTTTCTTTGTCAAAATACATACTAGTAATTGCGCCTAATGCATAGATACCGATTAAGATGGGTCTTGCACCTCTAGGAACTATAGGCATAAGGAACATAACTACAGTTAAGTAATAAATGTATTTAGGAAGGTGTTCTATTACTTTTTCTTTGAAACCCATACTTTTTGATCAAGAATGAATCCTGAAATATAAATGATTATCTTAGGAATAATATATAATCCTATTAAAGTTCCAACAAAATAGCTAAAGCCATTTGTAAAGTCTCCTCTCAATAAAAAAATGAGGTGCATCGCAAAATAAAATGCAATTGCTTTTTTAAGATAATCATTACTATTCAACCAAGTTAAGAAGAAAACAATTGTTATTGCAAGTAGAAAGGCCATTAATAGAACACCAAAATAACCAAAATTCATAAATCCCTCAGAAACTAGTGGATTTGAAAGATTTGCAAACCAAAAATCATATTTATCAATAAGATAATCACCAACTACTAGTCCGGAGGAATCTGGTTTTGAGGGCCATAAGCTTCTAGGTACAAAAAATAAAAATGCACTAAGAGATTGAAAACCAAATGAAACTCCATCATTTTCAACTATTTCGATTACAACACCGATATTGACAAAAGCATCATAATTTAGTGACATAAAACCCAGACTTAAGTCATTTTTCCTGAGTATCAAACTTGGATTAGAAACCAATTCAGCAAATCCATAATCCACATGGGTTAGGAATTGTAGTGCGGGAAAAACAACAATCATAGAAAAGAAAAGCAAGAATGTAGTTTTTACATTGCTATTAATTAATCTAGGGTAAAATAAAAATATCAATAATAGATAAATAGGACCTAGGGCGTTTCTCTTCTCGGTTAATGGGTTTTTAAGTACCAGTAAAATGAATAATAGTAATAAAATACTCAAAGTAACAAAAAGTAGTTTTTGTAACGGTAACTTTCTTTTACGCAAGTAACCAACACATAACACAATCCCTGCTAATGGAATGACAAAAAGAACTTTAGTTCTTATAAGCAAATCACTTATATTGTAATCTGGTGCTTTCCAGCTGGGGCGAGTATACTCGTCAATAAGAAAACCAAAATTAAAAATAAGAACGAGTACAGAGAACAAGATAAAAATAGAAGGAAATAAATAGGTTTTTCCTTTCAAACTAGTCACGACCTTATTGGACTTTTTTATCAACGTCTTTGAACCAACATAAATTATAAAGAAGAAGATGTGAAAAAGCGAGATTAGAAAATTTGTCTTTATGAAAGTCCATTCATTATAAGGAAACTGATTTCCATAAATTGGAAACTCCATGGCAGTCATAACATTTGCCTGATTCATAGGGGCTAATAGAAAAAACAAATAATTGAAAACTATATATGTACTTAAAAAAGGACTGTAAGTTTTTTCTATAAAAATATGGAAATACGTAATAAATGTTAGAATTAACGCATTACTAAAAAAAGAAACCCATAAAGATAAACTTACTTGAAATGATGTAAACAGGAAGACTGTCACAGTCAAATAAATAAATATAAATGTGTTTCTTAAAAACATTTACTGTTCTTTTATACTACCTACAAACAGATGTCTGTTTACATCAAGTTTTTCATCTAGCATGTAATCAAAGTATTCTGAAAAAGTAGTTTTAAACCATTCTAACGTGTAATAATCTGGAACAGCAGGAATATTGTTCATGTCTCCCGAGTATAAACCTAATGGCATGAATTCTATTACAACGTATTTAGTCGATAACGACTTTAACACGTTAAAAATATGATCTAATGTAATATCTTGAGTTAAGATTAGATGGTGTGTAACAGCCAAAGCCATAACTACATCGGCATTTATCCTATCACTTATTACTTTAGTATTTGTTCTATTATTAGGTCGCACAAAATCATATAATAAAGGTAAAACCTGATCGCTTGATCGATTATTCAGATAAATTTGATCTAGTGCATTTTTATCATAATCTGTTGCAATAATTTGAGTAATTTGAGTTTGCTCTAGAACATAATTTGCAAATTTTCCTTGATTAGAAGCTAGCTCTATTAAGGAATTAGAATCTGATAAATCTTTTTTTATAACCTCTGCAATTCTAAGAAACCTAGCGTCTTGAGAAGGGTTTTTATCATTATGATAATCTTTCCAATAGGAGTCGATATGACTTTTTGAAACACCTTTTAGTAACTTGGCAGCGTTAGAAACAGAATAGTTGTTTTGGAAGATTTTTTTAAATTTTAATAATTTATTTATGTGCTTATGCTTGCCGTACTTTTCAATAACTCTAGTATATCTAGCAGCTGCAAGCCTTCTTTTACTATTACTTAGCTTAAAAATAAGAGATGCTATTTTATTTCCAAATAAAGTTGCAAATTTATTCCTAAGTAGAAATAAATCCTTGTCACTAAACAAACCGTAATGCAAATAAATACTATTTGACAAGTCAGAAAAACCTTTATTGTATAAATACAAGGGCATATAAAAGGAGTTATAAAAATTGTTATATCCTGACCAAGCCTTTCCATTTCTTTGATCTATCTTAAAAAAACTACCAAAATCAACATAAACAGGTTGTGACATGTTGTAGACTACATTAAATGCATGTACATCAAAGAGTTCATAACCATATTTGTTTGCTACTTTATTGCAATCAATCACTGTTTGAGCAGCATCCTGCAACATAGTAAAAGACCATTCATAAGGATAGTTCCAATACTGAATTTTTTCATGCTCGATAACGAGGTCAAAACCTTCAACCTTCAAATCACTGATCCAGGTATTTACAAATAGCTTTTTACTAATTAATTCGTCAAGCATACCGTTAGACATCATTTCCTTGACTTGTTCAAGATATTGCTTATGAACACCTCTAATAACTCTATTCTTATAAAAGAACAAGGTACAAACTTGATCTATGGAGATTTCAAGTGTTTTTAATTCTTCTCTTTTTAAAACTTCATTCATAATGGTTTGATCCAGGTTTTGGGATTCAAAATATTAATTATAGCCTTTGTTTGTAAATAAAAATTCTCACGAGTTCTTTTGAACATAAAGTTGATAAAATAACTCGATACAGAATAAGAAATTAAAGTAGCATAAGCAGCACCTTTAAGTCCAAACTCTTTGATCAGATAAACATTCAAAGAAATATTTAATAAGGCGCCTAAGATAAGCCTAAAGCTTGCAATTTTTTCTAATCCTTCATTAAGATAATAGCCCCAAGAAGCATTACTCAAAAATACAAATACTATAGACCATATGTAAATCCCGATTAACTCACTACTTTCCATATAGGCTTCTCCAAATAAAATATCAATAATTAAGTTTCCGAAAACCGTGTAAAGAACACAGGCCATAACCGCAATTTTCATTAGTAAATCGTATAGCTTTTGAAGCCTTATAATAAACTTACCTCTATTTTCTTTTCTTAATGCGACTAAGGAAGGAAAAATCGACTGAGTGATAATAACAGTTATAAAGAGCCATACACCAGCTAACTTAACTGCAACGCTATAAATCCCAACATGGTATTCACTCATAAATTCTTTTATCATAACTTGATCGATCTTCATATATAAAGCGGCAGCAACAGAGCCTAAGATTAAAAGTTTACCTTTATCAAAAAGAGAATGAGCTATTTTTTTATCGTATTTCCATTTTGTAATACTTAATCTTTGGCCTTTATAAACTATGATATATGCTATTGCTAACAATAACCATTCTATAAGTATTGCAAATGCAAACCATAGTAACGAGTATAGATTAACAATTAAATAGACTTTAAATAAAGCTACACAGCTAATAACTATTATGTTACAAATAGCAGTGTATTTGCTTTTTACCTCACTTTGAAAATAGAAATCTATGATTTTAAAACTTTGAAAAGCTACAGAAAGAGATAACAGTCCTATAACATAAATAGTAGTTTCACTTTCTTGTTGAAAATAAATAACCGGCACCACTATAGAAACCATGGCAATAAATCCAATAAGCCTTAAAACGATTGCCGTGCCAATTATTTGGTCTCTTTTCTCGGGAGTTTTAACTAATTCTTTAACCACTATTTGATCAAGACCTAGACCAGCTATTGTAGTAAATAAATAAACAAAGGCCTCTGAATAGCTAAAGATTCCATAATCATCGGGACCTAAGTAATTTGCAATCCAAATACCAATAAAAAATGCATCTATGACACGGACACCTTTTTCAAGTATTAGCCAAAGAGCATTATTGAAATATTTAGATATTTCTTTAGATTTAATTCTATTGATTAACAATTATTTACTTTTCTAAATAAGCCTCATACATCATCTCCACGCCTTTTTCAAGATTTACCTCGTGTTTCCAACCTAATTCATGCAGTTTAGAAACGTCTGTAAGTTTGCGTGGTGTGCCGTCTGGTTTTGTGGCATCCCAATCAAGTTTACCTTGATATCCTACAGTTTTTTTAATCAGTTCTGCGAGGTCTTTTATAGCGATATCTTCTCCGGTTCCTATATTGAGGTGTGTATTTCTTATGTCTTTTTCGCTTCCTTTTACATCAGCAAAGTCTTTATTTTCCATCAAATACACACAGGCTTTTGCCATGTCATGTGACCATAGAAACTCTCGCTTTGGTGAGCCAGTTCCCCATAAAGCGATGCCATTTTCTGTGATACCGTGTTTTTGTAATTCCGCTTTCGCGAAAGCGATATCATCAACACCTAAATCATCCATTAATGCCTGCTCATTACCATCCATTAATAATTTACCTAGGTGCATTTTACGAATTAGCGCTGGCAGTACATGTGATTTCTCTAAATCAAAATTATCGTTAGGACCATATAAATTAGTAGGCATTACAGAGATAAAATTGGTGCCATACTGCAAATTATAGCTCTCACACATCTTGATTCCAGCGATTTTAGCCACCGCATAAGGTTCATTAGTATATTCTAATGGTCCGGTCAATAAACTGTCCTCTGGCATAGGTTGTGGCGCCATTTTAGGATAGATGCACGTGCTTCCTAGAAACAATAACTTCTTTACTCCATTCAAATAACTATGATGAATCACATTATTTTGAATCATGAGATTTTTATAAATAAAATCTGCTCTGTAAGTATTGTTTGCTACGATACCGCCTACACTAGCAGCGGCAAGAAAGACATATTCTGGTTTTTCTGCTGTGAAAAAGTCTGCTGTAGCTTGTTGATTTGTAAGATCTAGCTCTTTGTGAGTTTTAAGAATAAAATTAGTGTAACCTAATTTTTTTAACTCAGTAACGATAGCGCTTCCCACAAGACCGCGATGTCCTGCGACGTATATTTTAGAATCTTTATTCATTTTGCCTCACCTAAATCCTCTCCAGTGGAGAGGACTTTTTAAATTCGTTTTTATATTAAATGCCTTAACAATAAATTAATTATTGATTTTTAGTAGTTCCCTTTCCGCTGGAAAGGGCTAGGGATAGGCTCATTCAAAATAGTTATTAATGCGGTACCCACCATTTTTCAAATACTCTTCTCGAGACATTAAGTGTAAATCGCTTTTCATCATGTCATTTACTAATTCTTGTAATGCGATCTCTGGAACCCAACCTAGCTTTTCTTTGGCTTTTGTTGGATCGCCTATCAATAAATCCACCTCTGTAGGACGGAAATATCGTGGATCTACCGCTACAACTTCTTTTCCTATTTCTAGTTGGTAATCTGGATTTGAGCAAGATTTTACGGTTCCTTTCTCATCCACGCCTTCTCCAGTAAATTCTAGTTCTATTCCTACGTATTGAAATGCCATGCGAACAAAATCACGCACGCTAGTCGTTGTTCCTGTCGCAATCACCCAATCTTCAGGCTCATCGTGCTGTAGGATCATCCACATCATGCGCACATAATCTTTAGCATGTCCCCAATCTCTTTTTGCATCTAGATTACCTAAATACACTTTATCTTGAAGTCCTTTTACAATTTTAGAAGTAGCACGTGTTATTTTACGAGTCACAAATGTCTCTCCACGTACTGGAGATTCATGGTTAAACAGAATCCCATTACAAGCAAACATTCCATAAGCTTCACGATAATTTACCGTTGCCCAGTAGGCATACATTTTTGCCACAGCATAAGGACTACGCGGATAAAAAGGCGTCGTTTCTGATTGTGGAATTTCCTGAACTTTACCATACAATTCTGATGTAGAAGCTTGATAAACTTTAGTCTTCTTTTCCATTCCTAGCAAGCGTACAGATTCTAGGATACGTAGCGCACCTATTCCGTCGGCATTTGCGGTGTATTCTGGCATTTCAAAAGAAACTTGAACGTGTGACATTGCTGCAAGATTATAAATCTCATCTGGCTGTGTTTCCTTGATGATTCTAGTCAGGTTAGTCGTATCCGTAAGATCACCATAATGCAATTTGAAATTTACATCAGTCTCATGCGGATCCTGGTACAGATGATCGATACGATCTGTATTAAACAATGAAGCACGGCGTTTGATACCGTGTACTTCATATCCTTTTTTTAATAAAAACTCACTTAAATAAGCGCCATCCTGACCAGTTACTCCGGTAATTAAAGCTACTTTATGATGCTGTACTGACATATTCTAATTCTAGGAAAGCAAAAATAAGGTTTCCTAAGTAATTCTTAAGGTCTCGCTTTCGCGAAAGCGAGATAAAAACAAATCCTTTAATTAATGACCAGTTTCTCTACTCTAGAACCAAAATCTGTCGTTACTGTCAAAAAGTAAATGCCTTTTCCTAATGTTGAGAAATCCAACTGCTGATTGGTCCTATTTCCTATAAAATTGATTTGCTTTAAAAACCTGCCGTTTAAATCTACTAGAGTCGTGCTTTTAAGATTGTTTTTTGAATTTATATGTAGAATGCCATTAGTAGGATTAGGATAAATGACAACGCTCTTATCGGTTACTTCTTCTATACTAGCGGTACTCATGATGGTTACTACCTCAGTATTTGTGATAATAGGTGCATTGAAATCAAAATAAATACCTGCGTTATTATCAAAAGTATCGCCTTCTACAAGTGTGTTCAATGTCTTTATTTTAAATACCACGTAGCCATCGTTTGTTGCATCATTAAAATCCAGATTAATGTTCTCAAAAATGAATTCTACTATGTTGTTATCTCTTACTCGAGTAACATAATCGTGACTGCTATCTAAAGGTACAAGCGTATTTATATCAAATTGTGATAGATTAATCTCATCTTTGATCACCACATTAACAGCACTTGCAGTCCCTAAATTCTCAAATCGGATTTTATAATACACATAATCGCCTACCTGACTAGGTGTGATGGTTGCGCCATGTAAACAGGTTTTATCATTAGGATCGTAGCTGTTGATTATTTCTTGATCATAAACTAATGCATTATCAGCTGGCATAGCGTCAGTTCCTGTTCCATTAACAATCGCGGTAAAATTTACAAAATCACCTATATCTAATGGATTCACAGCTGCTGTAGGTGTATTGAGTGTCATGGTATAATCAAAACTCACATTTGTTAATGGATTCAAATTTAAAAAACCCCAGCTTAATTGATCTACCATTGGTGTCGATGCTACTGGACTGGAAGATAACAAGGTCATAAAATCGTTTTGATATTCTAAGGTAACTGTTCCACTTGCTGGCTGGTTTCCTTTATTTCTCACCACAACTCTATAGTCTACATCAAATCCGGGACGTGGCTCAGACATTTCAAAAATCGTCACTTCAAGATCTTCTATTGAACCATTTGCACTTATACAAAAATCCTGAGTCTGTGGAGATGTTTGAGCTGGAAAATTAACAGTCCCGCTAGGTGGTGTAATGTTCCAGTAGGATGGGTTTTCTAATTGAGGGGTTACAGCGTATGAACCATATGGTACATAAATATTATAGTTACCAGTATTGCTGTAAACAGCACCTGTTAAATTCCCATCAGTATATCCATACATGATATTACTCAATAACGGATCAGATGGTGCGCAATTTCCAGATGTGTTGAAACGAGTCGATCCATTCATCTCATTAAAATCTCCACCTGGTGTGAAAGAGCAATAAGAGTTAACTATAGTGTTTTGATTAACTAGGCCGGAAATTTCCCTTTCCTCTTGGGGATCCACACATATATATGTTGCGTTAACACCAAATGAATTAGGATTTAGAAGAGAACCATTTTTGATGTTTAAAGAACCTACAGAACCGTTATCTATGAATAAAGATTCTAATAAAGGACAATTTGAAAAGTCCAACGTGGCAAAGCTTCCGCCTCCAGGACCTACATAAAAACTTCTAAGCTGGGCATTATTACTTAAATCAATATCGTTTAACCCACCTGTAAAATAAAAACTTAATACCTCTAGGTTTTGTAATTGACTAACATTAAGAACATCAAATGGAAATGCATAGGCATCTATCTTTTTAAGTTGGGTTAATTGATTGAAATCAAAAACCATTGGCCATGATGAGTTGCCGCCGTAGTATAAAAAAACTATTTCTTCTAAATTAGTAAATGCCTCTAGACCTGTAACATCAGAAGTTAGCTCGTTTGTTAATCTTAATTCAGTAACCGCAAGCGCTTCTGAAACTTGAACTTCTCCATCTCCATTTCTATCTACACTGCTTGCTGCCAAACCATTTACAAAAACACAATTTGTCGTTGTTAACTCCGTTTTAAAAACAGGATCAGGAATGTTAATAATTTGGGCCGTTGCTGATATAGCAGTTAGCAAGAATAGTAGTAAGGTTAATGTTATAATTTTCATAGTAGTGGTTTTTAAGTAGATGCATACCTTTATAAATGGTTGCGTTGCAATTTCTACAATTAAATAAATCAACCGCAGCCTGAGTATAATTAATGGACAAAACTATAAACTAACTCTTAAATCTCCTCACCACTTCATGCAGTCCTTTTTCAATAGAAGGGATTTGATAATCAAAAACACGCTCAGTCTTCTCACAATTCATAACACTATAAAAAGGTCGTTTTGCAGCGGTTTTAAACTCTGCTACTGGTTGTATCATTTTACTTAATCCCAGCTTTTGATTTATCGCTTTCGCGAAAGCGTACCACGTCATCTCACCTTGATTGGTAAAATTGTAAATTCCGTATGTCGCAGGATCGTTTTCTATAACCTCTTTTATAAAAGTAGCTACATCTAGTGCGCTAGTAGGAGAACCTGTCTGAGAATCGACTATATTTAGTTCCTTCATATCTGTTTCAGCAACCCAACGGAAGAAATTCTTTCCATGCGGTGCATATAACCAAGAGATTCTAAAGATGTAATGTTTACCGTCAATTTGAGTAATGGCTTTTTCTCCAGCTAGTTTGCTGGCACCGTAAACATTTATAGGGTCTGTTTTTTGATCTGTTAAATAAGAAACTGTAGCCTCTCCATTAAAAACATAATCTGTAGAGAAATGAATTAAGGTAGCATTATATTGTTTTGCAATTTGCGCCATTTTTTGAACCGCAATCGCATTAATTTTAAACGCTTTTTCTTGCTCGCTTTCTGCAAGATCTACGGCTGTGTATGCAGCGCAATTGATAATGTAATCTGGTTGTATATTTTTGATTTTTTGGTCCAGTTGAAAACTACAAGTTATATCCAGTTCTTTACTTGAAAACACAAATAATGTATAGTCTATTAGTTCAGCTGCGATAGCTGTTCCTAGCATTCCGTTTGCTCCTGTGATTAGAATTTTTTTCAAATTTTATTTATTTGTCAAACATCGTCTTCGATACTTCGATGAACTCAGCACAAGCAAGCTCAGACTGATATTTTAATTATATACACGTCGCTAAATCATTTTTATAGAGAATTGATTTCAATTGAACAAACAGCTTCAAATTGCTAGTTAAAAAGAATTTTTCTTTACAAATAGCCTAATTTCTCATCCTTCTCAGATAGAATAATATCTTCTTTAGGCAATTGCCAGTCTATGTTTAACTTAGGATCATCATATCTGATGCCTATTTCCATATCTGGTTGATAAGTATTATCTATTTGATAATTCACGATTGCCGTTTCAGAAAGTACAGAAAAGCCGTGTAAAAAACCCCTAGGAACTAAAAGTTGTTTGTTATTCTCACCAGATAATTCGGTAGTGAAATGTTTTAAATAAGTAGGTGATTCTGGCCTATAATCTACTACAACATCGAGAATACGACCACTAATACAGCGTACTAATTTTGCTTGAGCAGCTTCGCCTTTTTGTGCATGCAATCCTCTCAAAACACCGTAGGTAGAGGTACTTTCATTTGTCGTAATAAATGGTTTTTGTTTTGGAACCGCTTTCGCGAAAGCGATACTATCAAAGGCTACTACAAATTTGCCTCGAGCATCTGGAAAAACCGCAGGCTCTATGATAATACAATCAAACAGAGGAGTAGGACTCACTTTCATTTTAATCCTTCTTTTGATAGGTGTTCAAAAATCTCCACAGGATAGGAATTAACGCAATGATAAGACCAAGGCCAAAGAACACAAGAGCAAATGTTACTGTCAAATGTTTCTTCTCGATACTACCTTTTTTAATAAGGTAAGAAACAATGTTTACCGTATTTTCAAATTGATATTTTTTCTCTCGCTCTGTTTCTAATAGAAAGAGAATATTTGACTTTTCTTGAAATAGATTTTTGAAATCTACCATTCCATTTTGCCCATTAACAAAGACATTAGTTCCATTAGAAAGGTCAGAATCTTTATCTTTAATTGCTATTTGATAAGCACTAATAAGGGAATCTATCTCTTTAAGTTGGTATTCTCTTTTTGCAATATTATAGCCCGTGGTTTCAATACTAGCAGTTCTTTGAGCTTTGATTAATGGATTGTCCTTCACTTCCACAACATCTGGTGCAGCCTTTTCTAATGCAGCCCTATTCTTTGAGGTAACTGAAACTTTATAAAACTGATAATCTATATCTCTCTTTGCCTTCTTAAAACCTTCAAAGGTATAATTTTCTAATGCGATAGTATCAGCACGACGAGCCATATAATCGTATTCTTTGAGCAACTCAGTATCATTAAAATCTGGCTCTATTTCAAAACCTACAAAATAGCTAGCTTCTTCTGTAGAGACCTTGAGCTGTTGCCCTAATGTTTGATAATCTTCCTGATCTACTAGAGAATTATAATATTCTATATTAGAAATCAACTGTCCAGCGCTTTCAAAGTTAGGCTGTACTCTTAATTGTGCAGTAAAGTTCTTTTTACTTTCTCTACTCAAATACATTCCAAGAGCAGCTCCTATTACAAACAGAACTCCTAGCAGAATGATGTTGTTTTTGATAAATATTAGAAATAGCACTAAAAAGTGAGCAATCCCTTTAAAAATGTTGCCTATACCATTAAACAAATTTTTAAATCCGTTACTTATCCAAACAAATACTGGTACTAAATCGACCTCTTGTTCTTGATTTTGATCTGGCTGGTTATTCATGTAAACAATTTTGTTAAGGATTCAAATATACTTGAACTATGTGAATTCTTTTGAAACGAGTAATTAATAATAAAATTATGAGTCTGTAGTAGAATTTGTTTGCTCTTGAGATGAGATACTATTCTCCATAATTTGCTCCAATATCTTTTCTGTAATTACATAAACCGGTTTTACACCTATTAATCCCAGTCCACCACTGGCAAGTGTGTGTCCCGTTTTTAATGGATTATCACTGGCATAATAGGCATATCTTACTTTTACTTTCTTGCGTATGCTACGACGCACACGAGAAGCCGCCTGAATAGCCTTTTGATAATGTGCTCCTTCCATTTCTAGACCGATAACTCTCCAGCTTGAGTTGTAGAAAAACTCTAGTAAATCTTTATTCTGTAGAGAGGTTCCTAAAACAGTCACCATAGATCCTGTAACTACTTTAATGTCATCACTTTCTAAATCCTTTTTACTCAATCTATTCTTAAACGGATAATTATCTGCCGTACCTTCAAAAACATGCGCATCTGGCACCATGATATCGCCTTTATCGCCTTCTAAAATTCCAGCTTTACCCATTACATTTATGGATCGCACATTCATCTGGTGTGTTTTGCCGTTTTCATCCTTAAATGGTTTTAACAACTCATCCATAGTTTCATAGGCTTGTTCACCAAAAGCATAATCCATAACAATAAGAACAGGTTTTGTGGAGTTCTCGCTTTCGCGAAAGCGGATATCACAAAAATCTACTTTCTCAAATTCACAATTAGAAAGATCAAAAATTTGTACGTCTATATTAGTACCACTTTGATCTTTAAGCTCTGTCATCCCATTAGCAAGCGCATGTTTTTTAATCAAATCACGGTTTTTCTTACCGCTATCGTTACTAAGATCTGCAAAGATCTCCATGCGGCTTTTCTTTTGCATTTGACTAGCAAGCGCTTTTGGACCATAAAGGGAGTTCATTACACTGTGTAAGTTTGCACTAATGATATGTAATGGCCTATCAAAAAGGCCGTGCTCGACTAAATGTTTTTTAATGCGCATTGCCCAGATATCACCATGAATATGATGGCCTAATCGTTCTCTTAAAACTGGCGAAAATGTGACCAGTCGTTTTTCTTCATCCAAAACTTCTTGTTTTGCGAGTCTTCCTAAGTGATAAATAATGCTTAGAAAACGATTGGGATTTGTTGTGGTGCTGAATTCTTTATAAACTGAAGTTACCTCATCAAAGGTGCGGCCTAAAATATTTGCCACATGCGTTATCGCCACTTCTTTTTCTTCTTTAGAAAGTTTTTTCTTTGCTATCGCATCTTCTAAGCATTTCCAGTCTCTTGTTGTATTGCCGTTATCGCCTACAATCACTTGTTTCATGATCTTATGCGATTCTATCATTAAGAAGGTAAGGTGTGTTAGAATATCATAGATCTCTGATCTTCCACGAGTCACCTCTATATTCATTTGCTGCTCATCGATACGATAGCAATTGCGCCTTCTTTTTTTAGGAATAATAGCTTTAAAATGAGAGCCTTCATAACCTTCATCACTAGTCAAGTTGATATAAGTACATTCTTCAATACCTACTGGCAATCGATCCATTACATAAAGTAAACCACTCAATTCTATTTTTGCTTCTCCTATGGAACCATAAATTTCTGGTCGCAAGGTTAGTAAAGATTCTCTTAAAGATTCTCCACTTACGCCCATGGGTTTATAAAAACCTCTATTAAATAAATGTCGCATGGTGATGTACATGCGTTCTATGGCGTTAGTACTTTCTTGAGCTCTTGTACGTGGTTCTACGTTTATTATTGGCATATTTTCTCTTTCGGGACAAAGATAGTTATTTTCAAGTGTCGAAATGTGGTTGTAAGCTTGGATTGAAAACTAGCTTTTTCAAGGAAATAGAATTCTAATTTGATCTAAGAGTCAGAAATAATCTTCTCCAACACCTCAGCAATTTTACGATCATTAGAAAGTCTTGGCAATTTATTCTGACCACCTAATTTACCTATGGTTTTCATGTATTGTTTGAAACCATTTTCAGGAACTGATGTAATTTTTAAAGGCTGTAGAATTTTACCAGTTATTAAATCGTCATAATAGGAGTTTTGTTTTCTCATTTGAAGATCTAGTGAAGCTTCTAGTTTTTTTAAGTCGGTATTAATCTCACCAAATTCTACAAACCATTCATGATAAGGCAACGCTCCTTCTAGCGGGCTTAATTGTGGTGCAACGGTAAATTCGTTAATTACAACATCTAGTTCTTGTGAAGCGGCTTTCATTGCTTCTTCAACCTCTTTACCTATTACGTGTTCACCACTAGCGCTAATGTAATGTTTGATCCTTCCTGTAACAACAACTCGATAAGGTTTTGTACTCGTAAACGCAACAGTATCACCTATGTTGTATGCCCATAAACCTGCTGTAGTAGAAATAATAAGCACATAATTGACACCTATTTCTACCTCACCTATTGTTAATCTTGGTGGATTTTTATCATAAAATTTATCGGCTGGAATGAACTCGTAAAAAATGCCGGCATCGAGAAGGAGTAACATCCCTTTCTCATTTTGTTTATCCTGATAGGCAAAAAAACCTTCACTAGCTGGAAAAAGCTCAATACTATCTACTTTACGACCTATTAATTGGTCAAATTTTGCTCGATACGGTTCAAAATTGACGCCACCATAAATGAACAAATTAAAGTCTGGAAATACTTCGCCTACTTTTTTACCAGTACGTTGTACAATACGTTCAAAATACATTTGCACCCAACTAGGAATACCAGAAATCACGCTCATTTTTTCTGGCAGGGTTTCATCAATCACAGCTTCTACTTTAGTTTCCCAATCGTCGATGCAATTGGTTTTCATAGAAGGCAACCTGTTTTTCTGAAGGTAATTAGGTACATAATGAGCCACAATACCACTCAAACGCCCCAACTGAATGCCATTTTTAGTCTCCATATCTGGACTTCCCTGAAGGAAAATCATTTTACCATCGACAAATTTTGAATTTCCTGTCTCGTGGATATAACTCAAAATGGCGTTACGGGCGGCTTTTACATGCTCTGGCATGGATTCCTTTGTGATAGGAATGTATTTTGCACCGCTGGTTGTTCCCGATGTTTTAGCAAAGTAAAGCGGTTTTCCTGGCCATAAGATATCTTCTTCTCCTGCCACTACTCTATCGACAAAAGGTCGCAGTTGTTCATAATCACGAACTGGAACTTGATCTATAAAGTCATGATGTGTTTTAATGCTGGAAAAAGAGTGCGCTTTCGCGAAAGCGGTATTACCAGCAGTCTTCAATAAATATTTAAAAACTTTATCCTGTGAGCCTACTGGATCAGATGCCCATTTTTTTGTTTTCTTATCAATGGTAGCGGCAAAAACCTTTGCGGCAAGAGACTTTATTGACATTTATTCAAAATTGATAAAATTAGTAGGATCGAGAGGATAGCCATCGCTCCAAATTTCAAAATGCAAGTGCGGTCCAGTAGTGAGTTCTCCTGTATTACCTACACCTGCAATAACCTCACCTGCAAGAACTTGATCGTTTTGTTCTTTATTGAGACTACCAGCATGTTTGTAAACCGTTATCAGGCCGTAAGCATGCTCAATTAAAATAGTGTAACCAGTATCTGCACTCCAGCTGGCAAACACCACAGTGCCGTCTGCAGCGGCTTTTATGGGAGTTCCTGAAGCTGCGACCACGTCTACCGCATAATGTTTGATTTCTGTATCATAATTGCCGGAAATAGTTCCCTTTACTGGTGGGAAGAAAACAAAGTTGGTTTTTGCTTTTGCTCCGGCGATGACGCTATAACGATCTGCTTGGGCGACTTCTTCTCTTAACAGACTATCTTCTTTGATAGGACTGAGATCTGGCACCTCAACTGTTGTTTCTACTTTGGCGATGCTGTCTATTCTGGCATACTCATCTGCAGTGATATCTCCATTTAGTAGCATTTTTATACGGCCGTAGAACTCGTCATTTGTTGCCACGAGTTGCTTTAAAGAATCGGTTTCTTTAGTGAGTTGTAGCGCAATTTTTTTAGTCGTCACGTCTGCATAACCTGGAATATATTCTCTTATGGGAGTAAATGCTATGAGAACTGTAGTAAGACCTATAAGAAGAACCGCACTTATAATGGTAACAATGAAAACGTTTAATCTGTTCAATTTGAGACTGAAGCGTTCTTCAAAAGTATCATCATTAAGCACTACCATGCGGTAATGGTGCGTCCATTTATTCTTTTGGTTCTTTTTTTTCTTTTTTGCCATGTTTATCTAACGTGTAACAAATATAAATAGTTTTTAAGGGAATAAAGTATGTGGTATGTGGTATGTGGTATGTGGTATGTGGTATGTGGTATGTGGTATGTGGTATGTGGTATGTGGTATGTGGTATGTGGTATGTGGTATGTGGTATGTGGTAAAATAAATTTTTGGATTTGAAAAAATGCTCCTGTTATCTTTATTTTGATATAAAGTGAAATTTTTAAAGATTAACAGCCTTAATACTTCTTGTTCTATGGCTTATTGTATCTTTGTAATCTATTAAAATTGAAATCATGATAGCAAATTTCTTTTTGGCAATGCCAGGCTTATGGAGTATCATACTTATTGTAGTAGTGATTCTTCTCATTTTCGGAGGTAAGAAAATACCAGAATTGATGCGCGGCTTAGGTGGCGGAATCAAAGAATTTAAAGAGGCCTCAAAAGATGAAAACGATAAAAAAGAAGATACTAACAATATAGAAAGTTAGTTTTCAAATTAAGGTTCATAAAAAACGGCATCATTTTAAGAATGATGCCGTTTTTTGTGGAATAATATTGACAAGAACTAATTGACTAGCGGTATATCTCCATTAAAATTTACCGTGAAATTTGCATTTGCATCATCTGCGATGCCTGTTCCTGTAATTCTAAAATCACCGTTTGTAAGCAAGTCAACAGTAATCGTTCCTTGAAAAACCTCATCTTCTATTACAGCACTATCAGTTTGAGAGTCATAATCAATTCCATAGTACGCATATGCGGTAAGCGCTTGATCATTAAGGCTGTCTAAATTATAGGTGCCGGCTTGCAGTCCATTATTAGCAGCTGTATAGAATTCAATAACGACTATATCACCTACTCCTGTTAACTGATTGCCACTACGTGTTAAACCATCGCCTGTTAATGCAACGGTAGTTAAAAATAAACCAGGACTATCGGGAAAACTAGGTGATCTATAACCAGCATCAAGATCATAGACAGTACTACCTACTGTAAATTGATTATCTACTGCAACTGGTGTAGGCGTAGAAGGATTATCATCATCAGGATTACAACTGTAAAGAATTACTGAAAATAATAGTAATAATATAATTTGAGACTTTGTTTTCATTAGTTGCGTTTTTAATAAGGAATTGCATCGTTGTAATCTTCTTCAGTAAAAGTGTAAGAAAAGTTTAAGGAATTGCCGTCTCGCTGGTAATCATCAGTATTATATAGTAAATCAGGACCTCCTAAATCATTTTCCTTTAAATACACTAACCTCTTATTATTATCAAATTTAACAACTATCGAATCCATTCGAATCACTGAAACTGGACCCAATGCCCTTCTACTCGATTTACAAAAATTAGTTAACAATCCTATTCCATTTTTATCGTAAATCCCTATCTCTGTAACAAATTGTCCACTATTATAATCATAAAACTCAAGTTTTAAATCTCTATTAGTTCCATTTAAATATGAATAACAAGTTGTTTTATCTTCCTGATCGGGATCACATGATATAATTAGTACTAGTGATAATAAAATTAATAGCTTTTTCATACTACCAATTATTGAATAACTGCAAGATGTCCGCAGGGTTGTCCTTTCCTAATGCATTTAAGTTTGCTCTATAATCATCAAGATCTGTTGCGTTTTTAATAAGGTACTGCATTATTGTAATCTTCTTCAGTAAAGGTATAGGAAAAGTTCAAGGAATTGCCGTCTCTTTGGTATGAATCTTCAAAAAATAGGGGATCTGGGACATCTTGAGATAATCTACCTAAAAATGTTAATTTTTTAGTATTATCAAATTTCACCACAATCGAATCAAAACGATAAACTGAAACAGGACCAGGAACATCCAGACTTTCTTTACATTTATTAACTAATAAGCCAGGACCAGAAGATAAGTAAGTGCCTATCTCGATTGTTATTCTATTACCGTTATAATTATATAACTCCAATTGAACCTCTTTATTAGTTCCATTTAAAAATGAGTAACAAGTTGCTTTTTCATCTTCCGTTCTTGTGCAAAAGGATACAAAAAAAATGACTAATATTTGTATAATATATTTCATTTTACCAATTATTAAAGAGTTGTAAAATGTCAGCAGGGTTGTCTTTTCCTAATGCATTCAAGTTTGCTCTATAATCATCAAGGCTTGTTGCGTTTTTATTTGAAACTTGCTTCATAAAAAAGATGATACACTAGTTGCTACTCACCTTCTGCAGCTCTATAAACTTTAAACTTTTTAAGATCGCTTCTATTTCAAAAAGGTAATTGCGTTGTGCACTACTAGGTGCACTTACATAACCTTCTATGATCATCCAGTTGTCTTTTTCTTTATTGTAAATCGCATAATTGACAAATGGTCCAGCTGCAAACATATCTTTAATTTCCCAAGTTCCTTTGGTTTCAAAAGCAAACCTACCGTCTATTTGGCTTTCATTTAAGAAAGGAGAATAGGCTGGCTCGGTCTGGAATGGACCACCATCGGTAAGGATTTTTATAGCTCCAATAGAATCTCTGACCTTAACGATGTCCAATACAGTACTGTCACTACGTTTAATGCGGTTGCGATCTACTTCATAAAACATCAAGTCCATCGTCCCTTCTTTGATAGGACGTCTCAACCAGAAAAAATTGTTATCTACTTCACCATTATAAGTGGCATAGCGATAAGCTCGTGGAACAATAATATCAATACCAAATCGCTCTTTGAGTCGATCTGTGTTCAATGCTACCTTATCCATTAGGAATTGCTTGCGTTCTATCTCGCCCTTGTTAAATATAGCAACCATATCATCAGCATTTTCTGTAATAACATTGCTGATCTCTTCATTATTCTTTCCACGAACGATAATTCCTATTTGCGGATTTGCAAACAGGTCTTTCTTGATGCGTACACCGCTGCTATCTGCTTTTTGAACAAATAAGTAGTTACGCGACTTTCTCAACATACCTTTAAAAGCTGCAGGTTTTACATGATTAAGAGTAAACATAGGTTCTTCTCTCACGATGCCATCGAGAGGTCTTGCAAATTCTTTTCTTATGGTATCTCCTAAAGCGCCATTCCAGTCGTCATTTTCTATGATTACTAGAATATCGTTTAGTTTTCCTGCGCTATCTTGTACTACTACTGCCCTATCATCGCAGCTTATCAACACAAAACAAACGGCAAGGATTAAGTATATTTTATTCATTTTACTTTAGTTTTAAAGTTGTCCCAGCTTTTAAGTTTTGGGATTTAGAAGGATTTAATTTACGTATGCTTGCAATAGATATGCCATATTTATTGGCTATTTTCCACAAGCTGTCACCGCTTTTCACTTTGTAAGTGTTAGGTGTTTTAGTCGATTTTGAGCTGGAGCTCGTAATCGGATTTCTTGAATGAATATACAGCCTCTGACCGATGCTTAAATTATTACTTCTTAGACTGTTCCAGCGTTTGATTTGACTGACGCGCACGCCATAACGATTGGCTATTTTACCTAAGTAATCGCCACTTTTCACTCGATATACGATTCTGCTTTCTGCTTTGAGGAGCTCTGGTATCGGTTTTTCTTTCTTTTCAAATTCCGCTTTCGCGAAAGCGTACACATCATCCTCATTACTCACAAATTTTGCGGCATCTCTTATGGGCAATCGCAAACTGTAGTTTCTGCCTTTTACCACTGGAATAATATCCAGTTTATACGACGGATTATGAAATTGCACGACCTCGAGATCTTGATCTGTAAATTGTGCTACATGTTCTAACGAAATAGTTCTTTTTACCCTAATGGTATCTGTCGCAATGCTTTTATAAATGGTTTGTTGCGGCTGGAAACCATGCTCTGGCGCATATTTAAATAAATACATCATCGCTTGAAACGCTGGAACGTAACCAGCTGTTTCTCTGGGTAAATAGGGTCTTATATTCCAGTAGTTTTTATAGCCACCACTGCGTCGTATCGCTTTATTTACATTTCCTGGACCAGAATTATAAGCCGCAAGAACCAGATCCCAATCTCCATAAATATTGTACAAACTGCGCATAAATTTACACGCTGCTTGTGTAGATTTTATAGGATCCATGCGCTCATCTACATAAGAATTGACCTCAAGATCATAATTGCGACCTGTGGTAAACATAAATTGCCACAATCCTGTCGCTCCTACTCTACTCTTGATACGAGGATCGAGAGCACTTTCCACAACTGCCAGATATTTCATTTCTAGTGGAATATCATATTGATCTAGGTAAGGCTCAAACATGGGAAAATAATAATCGCTAAGCGTCATTAAACGTTCCATGTAAACACGCTGATAACTCAATTTCTTATTGATCAACTTCTCTAAAATAGGGTTATAATCAATCTGAAAAGGTGTGGTCTCATTGATAATAGCAAGTCTTGCCTTGAGCGTATCTGTAGGAAGCGTTTGATTTACTGTCTCACTATAATCCATTTGTACGATCTCATCGTACATATAATCATATAAATCGTTATTATACAACTCATTAAGCAACTTCTCATCAAAATCATCTACCTCAGGATATATTTTCAAAGGTGTCCCTGAAATTGTAGTATCTACCGCTATTTCTTGCACAGGAATTTCTACAGAAAGGATGGTCTCTGCTTCTAAAGAATCATTTTGAATTTGCTGTTTTTTATACTCTTCATACGTGACTACTTTACCTTGCGTTTTTATAGAATCTTGCTCGACCACTTGTGCTGTAGTAGGCAGTGTGTAAATAGGAATAAGGAAAAATAGGAGGTATTTATACATAGTGTATCTTACTAATTCATAGAGCCAGATGCACTAGATTTAAATATCCGGCTAGCATCTGATTCTAAAAATTTAATTATAATAGGTATTTAACTGTAATTTAAATGCTTATTTATTCATCGCAGCAATACCAGGAAGCGTTCTTCCTTCAAGCATCTCTAGCATTGCGCCGCCGCCAGTGGAAACATAACTTACTTGATCTTCAAAACCAAATTGCTTTACCGCAGCCACGCTATCGCCACCACCTACTAACGAGAACGCACCGTTTCTTGTTGCCATTGCAACAGAGTTTCCTAACGCAATCGTACCCTTTGAAAAAGGTTCCATTTCAAAAACACCAGCTGGACCGTTCCATAAAATAGTTTTGGCATTTTGAAGCACTTGATGAAATTTTGTTCTAGACTCTTCTCCTATATCCAGTCCCATCCAGCCGTCGGGAATAGCGTCTATAGCAGACACGTCTCTATCTGCTAATTCTGAAAAATCACTTGCCGTAATGACATCTACTGGTAAATGTATAGTTGTTTTCGTTTCTTTTGCCTTTTCAAGGATTTCTAAAGCCAATTTTTGTTTATCATCTTCAACCAGCGAATCTCCTATTTTACCACCTTGAGCTTTGATAAAAGTGTATGCCATCCCACCTGCAATGATCAAGTCATCTACTTTGCTAAGAATGTTTTCTATCACCGTAATTTTTGACGAAACTTTTGCGCCTCCTAAAATTGCCACTAGAGGTCTTTCTGGGGTTTTCATTACCTTATCTAGACTTTCTATCTCTCTATTCATGAGCATTCCGAAGCATTTTTCTTCAAAATATTGAGCAATTACGGCAGTGCTGGCGTGTTCTCTATGTGCAGTACCGAAGGCATCATTAATATATACGTCAGCTAGTTTTGATAACGCTTTCGCGAAAGCGGCATCTCCAGCAGTCTCCTCTTTATAATATCTTAAGTTCTCTAGTAATAAGACTTCACCGCTTTCTAGAGCTGCAGCAGCATTTTCGGCCATTGCTCCTATACAATCTTCTACAAATTTTACTTGAACACCTAGAATATCGCTTGCTTTTGCACAAACATGCTTTAATGAAAATTCTTCTTCACTATTTTTAGGCCTACCTAGGTGCGACATCAGTATTACGGAACCACCGTGTTCTAACACATGAATAATGGTGTCTTTGGCAGCTTGTATCCTGGTCGCATCAGTGACATTATAGTCATCGTCTAGCGGTACGTTAAAATCTACACGTATTAAAGCTTTTTTATTCTCAAAATTAATTTGTTCTATGGTCATTCTTTGAATTTCAAATGGTTTAAAAACAAATATAATGGATATGAAATTACAATAACGTTATCGTTACCTAAAGAATGAGGTCATTTTACTCTTGAGCAAACACCCTTTGTCCTGCGAACATTTCCCTCGAGAGAAAAACTAAAGAACAAGATGTAACGATAAGGTGATGAAAATCAAAGAATATCGTCTTCCCTTGAGGGAAGATAAGAGTTGGGTGTTTGCGGTATTTTTACTCTTGAGCAAACACTCTTTGTCTTGCGGACATTTCCCTCGAGGGAAAAACTAAAGAACAAAATGTAGCGATAAGGTGATAAAAATCAAAAATTACCGTCTTCCCTTGAGGGAAGATAAGAGTTGGGTGTTTGCGGTATTTTTACTCATGAGCAAACACCCTTTGTCCTGCTGACATTTCCCTAAAGGAAAATCCTAGTTAACATAATGCAATTATAGGTCGATGAAATCCAAAGAATACCGTCTTCCCTTGAGGGAAGATGGGAGTTGGGTGTTTGCGGTATTTTTACTCATGAGCAAACACCCTTTGTCCTGCGGACATTTCCCTCAAGGGAAAATCCTAGTTAACATAATGCAATTATAGGTAGATGAAAATCAAAGAATACCGTCTTTCCTTGAGGGAAGATGAGAGTTGGGTGTTTGCGGTATTTTTACTCATGAGCAAACACCCTTTGTCCTGCGGACATTTCCCTCAAGGGAAAATCCTAGTTAACATAATGCAATTATAGGTAGATGAAAATCAAAGAATACCTTCTTTCCTTGAGGGAAGATGAGAGTTGGGTGTTTACCGGCAAAAATTAATCTGATAAATCATGGATTAACTCCCTTAACTCTGCTAGTACCTCATTCATGTTATTCTGAATTTGATGATTTGAAAATCGGACAAAAGTCACTCCAAGTTCTTCTATTCTATCTTGTCTTGTTGCGTCTTCCAAGAAATTATTCTCATGAGAACTTCCATCAATTTCTATGGCAATTCCTAAATCTTTAATATAAAAATCTACAACATAATCCAGTATAGGCATCTGTCTTCTCATTACTACACCTAGTTGTGAAGATTTCGTTTTTTTCCAAAACAAACCTTCTGACTTAGTCATTGAATTTCTCAATTTTCTAGAAAGATCCCTGGCCTCTGGTGTATAAGGTAAAATATTATGATTTCGCATTAATATGAAGATAACAAATAATCATTATATCATCGCAAAAACCCTTTGTACTGCGGACATTTTCCTCAAGGGAAAACCCTAAGAATAAGCTATAATGATAAATTAATAAAAACAAGTGATCAACTTATATTTGCATTATGCAATATCAAGATGTTTTAGGATTAGATCACATTAAAAAGCACCTACAATCTACGGTAGAAAATAGTCGTATTGCTCATGCGCAATTATTTGTAGGTCCTACAGGAAGTGGTGTCTTACCACTGGCTGTGGCTTATGCTAGACATATTCTATGTCATGATAATTCTAGTAGCTGTCATGCGCAATTAAACAACCTAGCGCATCCTGATTTACATTTCTCCTTTCCTATGCCTGCCAGTGTAGGAAGTAGTAGTAAGGCAACATCTGATATATTCTTAGCAGAGTGGCGCGAGTTTGTAAAGACCAATAGCTACGGTAGTTTACCAGACTGGTACAAAGCGATCGATATTGAGAAAAAAAATGCTGAAATACGTGTTGCTGAGGCTCAGCTTATCATGAAAAAGCTAAGCCTTAAGTCTTATGAAGGTGGTTATAAAGTGCTCATCGTTTGGGGAGCCGATAAAATGAATACTGAAGCGGCTAATAAATTATTGAAGCTTATCGAAGAGCCACCAGCAAATACTATCATTTTATTAGTAGCAGAATCTGATGATCGCATTATCAACACGATTAAATCCAGGTGCCAAATCATTAATGTACCTAAATTAAACGCTGCGGTCATCGCCCAAGGATTACAAAAAAACCTACAATTAACTGAAAGTCAAAGCTCTATAATAGCTAGGCAAGCTGATGGAGATTACCGTAAAGCAGTTCAATTCTCACAAAATAGTGCTGAAGATTTACAATTTGAAGAATGGTTTGTGCAATGGGTTCGTACTGCTTTTGTTGCTAAAACCAAGATAACCGCCATAAGTGATTTAATGAATTGGGCAAATACTATTGCTGCAGTAAATAGAGAAACTCAAATTCGCTTTTTAAATTATTGCATAGAATTCTTTAGGCAAGCAATGCTTAAAAATTATAAAGCAGAGAGCGCCGTTTATTTATCACCACAAAGTGGTTTTGATTTAAGCAAATTTGCCCCTTTTGTAGATGGTAACCGTATGCTTGAAGTACAAAAGCAGCTTCAAGATGCCATTTATCATATAGAACGTAATGCAAATGGTAAAATAGTACTTACTGATTTGAGTATAGGGATGACGCGTATCTTACATTCTAAGTAAGATTTTTATTGAAAGGCTCGCGAGTCAAATAATGAATAAAACAATCACTTTGTCATTTTCCTAAAGGGTGGAATTAACTCCACCCTTTAGGAAAATAGCCGATAGTAAAATATAAATTTACAAAAATGCTCCTATCAAATTCGACAGTAATACTAATCTCTGCTTTTCTTTCGATTACTTATTTCTTTTCTGCTTTTGAAAAAATTAAGGATTGGAATAAAACGATTAAGTATTACAACGAAATGTTTAAAGGAAGGCTTTCTAGAAAATTAGTTCTTGTTTCTATTTATGTAATAATTGTTGTAGAACTATCTTCGATCCTACTATTTCTATATGGAAACTTTTCTTTTATCAATTCAGAAAGTAGAATAGTGTTGCAATATGCATTTATAATATCGTCAATTTTATTACTTGTACTTTTAAGCGGCTTGCGAATTGCAAAAGATTATCAAGGAGCTGCACAAATAGGAATTTACTTTTTGATTAGCATTTTTGGACTTTATTTGATGGAATTATAAAAACTTATAGTTTCTAAAATTTCCATCATTTACATCTATTGAAATTGGTTCGAAATAAAGCGATTTAAGCCGCTTTTGTGTTTATCGCTACACATATCATAGTTTCAGATAAAACGGATGTACAAAACGTATTAAAAACGTTTTTTTAACACATAAGTGATGGAACTAGGTTCATTTGTGAAGATAGCTTTCAAATTAGAAAACAAACCAATGAATATTCCAGAAAGAAATGGGAAGGCTGATTTTTTGTATTTAGATGATAAAATGGAAACATATAAACTATCAAACCACATCGGTTGCATTTTTATAATCTCAAATTCTTTATCAAAAATACTTTTTACGGCTTTTTTATTGAAGTGAAATAAATGTCGCGGCACATCATAACCTGCCCAATAACTATTGTAATATTTAGCATCAAAAGATTCGTAATTAGGTAAAGCAAGGATTAAAACACCATTTGGTTTTAACAATTGCAAAATATTTTCCTTTTGTTTTTCAACATCTGGTACATGTTCTAAAACATGATACATAGAAATAAGTTGAAAACTATTAGCCTCTACTTCATTTAAGCTTGCGTATAAATCCACGCCTTTATTTCTAGCAACAGTTCTTGCTTTCTCGCTAGGTTCGAAACCAGTTGCGCTTAATTGAGCTTCCTTCAGCGCCAGAACTAAATCTCCTACTCCAGCACCGATATCTAATACAGATCCATTTTGAGCGAATTTCCTTATTAAAGAAGTTTTAGATTTGAGATTGAAACCTTTTGCAAAATTATAGCACCGCGCAAAAAATGAATCTTGATTGTCATCATGAGATAGGTAATCTTCACTCTCATAATAAGGATCTAAATTTTCTGGTTGCGGAATAGTTTTTATTAATTCGGTTTCTGGATCAATATAAAGATCAAATTTTTCTTGAGTTAGAAAGTGATCTTTAAGTTCTAGAAAATATTTAGGAAACTTCAAATTCATAAATTGTTTCACGTGAAACTATCGACCCATATGAACTAACAAAACTGAAATATCACTAGGTGACACACCAGAAATACGACTTGCTTGAGAAACGGTTACCGGTTGTACTTTGGTAAGTTTCTCTCTTGCTTCATAAGAAAGTGACTTGATGCTTTTAAAATCATAGTTAGCTGGAATCTTTACATTCTCTAATCGGTGTAACTTATCGGCATTGTTTTTTTCCTTGTCGATATAGCCAGCATATTTGACGTGTACTTCAACTTGTTCTAAAATATCATCATTTAAATCATTCTTTTCTAAGTATTCTTTTACTTGAGAAATAGTCTTAATATCATCAAGAGTAATTTGAGGTCTTGAGAAAACCTTAAATAACTTATCATTTTGAGTGACTTTTTTACTTCCTTTAGATTCCAATAACGGATTCATTTCATTAAAATCATAACTCGTATCACGTAAAAATTGAACCATTTTTTCAGACTCGTTTTGTTTACGCTCTACTCTTTTTAGAGCTTCATCAGTTACAATACCCAAATCAACTGCACGAGGTGTTAGACGTAAATCGGCATTATCCTGTCTTAATAAAGTTCTATATTCAGCCCTTGACGTAAACATTCTATAAGGTTCTTCTGTACCTTTTGTTATTAGATCATCAACTAAAACACCTATATAAGCCTCATCCCTTTGTAGAATAAAAGCTTCTTCCTCACGTATCTTTCTTACTGCGTTAATACCAGCCATCATACCTTGAGAGGCAGCTTCTTCATAACCAGTTGTTCCATTAATCTGTCCAGCAAAGTAGAGATTATCAACCAGCTTAGTTTCCAAAGTATGTTTTAACTGCGTAGGCGGGAAGTAATCGTACTCGATTGCATAGCCCGGTCTGAAAAATTTTACGTTCTCAAATCCTGCAACCGATTTTAATGCTTTAAATTGGACATCTTCAGGAAGCGAAGTACTAAATCCATTAACATAGACCTCACACGTTTGCCATCCTTCTGGTTCTACAAAAATTTGATGCCTGTCTTTATCTGCAAAACGGTCAATCTTATCTTCAATACTCGGACAATATCTTGGACCTATAGATTGGATTCTACCATTAAACATTGGAGAGCGATCAAACCCTTCACGAAGCAAATCATGCACCTCTGGACTTGTATAAGTCATGTGACAATCTCTCTGATTGGTCAAATTTGTCGTAAGATTACTATAGCTAAATTTAGAGGTATTTACATCTCCAGGTTGAGGAATCATTCTAGAATAATCTAATGATCTACCATCAACTCTTGGTGGCGTTCCTGTCTTCATTCTCCCTGACTCAAAACCTAAGTCGACCAATTGTCCAGTAATTCCAGTAGAAGCTCTTTCACCAGCACGTCCACCACCAAAGTTTTTATCACCGATATGAATCAAACCATTTAAGAAGGTTCCATTAGTTAATACAACAGCTTTAGCTCGTATTTCAATACCTAAAGATGACTTAACACCTACAACTTTTCCGCCTTCGACAATTAAACCTACTACCATTTCTTGATAGAAATCTAATAATGGAATAGCTTCTAATTGCATACGCCATTCTTCTGAAAAGAGCATACGATCATTTTGGGTTCTTGGCGACCACATTGCAGGACCTTTGGAGAGGTTCAACATTTTAAATTGAATAGCACTCTTATCAGAAACGATTCCGCTGAGTCCACCTAAAGCATCAATCTCGCGAACTATTTGTCCTTTTGCAATACCACCCATGGCAGGATTACATGACATCTGACCGATAGTTTCAAGATTCATTGTTACTAACAACGTGCTCGCTCCCATATTTGCAGAAACAGCTGCAGCTTCACTACCTGCGTGACCTGCTCCTACCACTATAACATCATATTCTCTACTAAACATAGTCTATTGTTTCACGTGAAACATCTTTATTTTTTCATTTTCCAGCTTGCGCATTACATCCTTTTCCTCATTCGTTTTATCAGGATAGCCACATAAATGCAACAATCCATGAACCATTACACGATGAAGTTCGTCTGTCTCGCTTTCGCGAAAGCGTGACGCGTTTTCTACTACACGATCCGTACTAATATAAATCTCACCATTAAGTAATCCATCTTCATTATAATCAAAGGTGATAATATCAGTATAGTTATCATGATTCAGATACGACTGATTAATCTCTAAAAGGAATTCATCAGAGCAAAAGACGTAGGATAGATTACCGATAGTTTTCTGTTCGGAAACAGCAACCGCATTCAACCAATTGCTATATTCTAGATCGCCTAATGGCTCAAAATTATTCTGGTAATTAAATTCAATCATTAGATTTAAAATAGTCCTTCACCTTGTTCCGAAATTGCGGCTGCAAAGGTAATACTTGTCTATTTAATATCTCCTTGTTATTAAAATACTTAGATGCGTCTGGAATTTTAGCATTTGTATTATTTAAAAAGTCTCTCACATTAGTTCTAGCCTCACGCTGATTCTCTTCTCCTTGCTCTAATCCGGCATCTTTTAACTTCAACAAATCATGCTGGATTTCCATCATGCGCTGTTGTACTTCACGATTAAAACCTTGATCAAGAAGTTTACGTTCTACGGCTTTCATCTTATCTGTGATATCTCCTACCTTGCCTTCGAGCCCTTCTCGACGAATCATATCTTCTAACTGACCTCGTAATTCTTGCTGTTGCTTGTAAATTTCATAAATACGTTTTGCTTCTTCCTCACTCTCTCGATAACCTTGCTCCTCGCCTTCTCCATCACCTTGACCTTCTCCATTTCCGTTACCATTACCCTTACCTTTTCCATCTCCTCCTTTTCCATTTCCTTCTCCTGATTCACCACCTTCACCTTCTCCACCTTCACCAGATTCACCGTTCTGGCCTGACTGACCACTTTGTCCAGATTCACCTGACTCACCAGATTGCCCACTCTGCCCTGATTGACCGCTTTCACCAGACTCCCCAGATTCACCTTCTTTTCCAGACTCGCCCTCTTTTCCCTCTTTACCATCTTTCCCTTCACCTTGTTTAGAAAGACTTTCTTGTTTTTTAATAATGGTTGGTAATTGAAATCCTTCGCCCGGTTCGCCACCTTTTCCCATACCAGGTTTTGGGATTGCGTTATTCATAGCATCTAGCGTATTACTTAACATTTCAGCTAGCGTATTTGCTCCTTTAAACACAAAGTGCTGAGATATCTGTCCATTCTGCATTTCGAATTCGGCAATTTGTTCTAATGATTTCTCTAAGTAATAATAAATATCAGTTACCTCATCATTGATTTCTTGACCTATTTTTGGATTGCGCGTCGCCAATGCAAATAGACTATCGTCTACATGTTCAAACGCCTTCTCTAAGTCTTTTTGTAACTTTAATTTCTTACCTAAACTTGGGCTTAGTCTATTCATTTGTTTCATGGACTCCATCAGTTCTTCTTCCTCTACTGAAAAAACTAGAAGGTTATCTAGAATCTGACGTAAACTATCAGAGTCTTCTTCCATTCCTTCCTGGGCCATGGCTTGCATTTGAGATGCCATAGATTGAGCCTGCTTTTGCATTTTCTTAGCAGCACTCTTTTGTTTTTTCTTGGCATCAGAAGTTTTAGACTCTTGAAGGTCATCACTAGATTGCTCTTGCTCCTCTTTAATTTCTTCAGACTCCTCTGGTTCAAATTCCATAGGCATAGGATCTTTTAAACCATCATTTTCCTTTTCTAATTCTTCAAGCTCCTTTTCCCACTCCTTGTACTCTTCATTAAGCTTGTCTTGATCTTCCTTCTTATTTTCTTCACCATCTTTTTCTGATTGCTCTTTTTGTTTCTGTGCAATTTTTTGTAGCTCTTTTCCTAATTGTTCAAACTTTTGTTGCACATAATATCTTTTCGTTAACTCCAGCAATTGATCTAAATTTCTCTTTTGTTTTTTAGAATTCTTCTTAGACTTCTCCATTTTCTCATTCAGTTCCTCTGGAGTGAGCTTGTCTTGATATTCTTGCAATTCTTTGAGTAACTCTTCGTTCTTCTTTAACTCCTCTGCGCTTTTCTCCATACGATCCTCCAGCAATTCTTTCATAGGATCTTCATCAGGATTAGACTTTTCAAGATTCTCTTTCATCTTTTCTAACTCCTGACGCATTTTTTGCTCTTGCTTCTGTTGATTTTTTAAAGCTTGTTCTAGCTTGCGCTTATCATTAAAGCTGCGCTCCTTCTTCTGTAACTGTTCCTTAGAGAGCTCATCCAGTTTTTCTTGCTGCTTTTCTTGTTCTTTGAGCGCTTCTTCAACATTTGTTAAAGACTCTTTTTGTTGTGAAAGCTGTTTGTCTTCAAATTCATCGTCAGATAGTTTGCGATAGGAAAAAACTTCTGACTTAGTAGATTTGTAATTACTAACTGCATCATTATCAATAACTTCAAAGTAAAACTGATAGCTATTACCAGCTTCCAAAGGCACATTACCTGGAAAAGTTAATAAGAACTCGTCGAATGTACCTCGATTACTACCTAAATCATAACTTTTAATTTGGGACACATCATCTGACGGATAGTAAACCAATTGCATTTTACGAATTCCATAATCATCAGCCGCTTGCCCTTTAAAGTACATTAAGTCATCATCTATAGAATCCTTTTTCATTTCTAGCTTTAACTCTGGAAATTCGTCCTTTACCACATCAATTTTAAAATTGAGCACCTCGTGATCTTTAACGTTTTCATTTGTGGTGGCAATGCTGTATTTAAGTGGTTGTAGTACCGCTTTCGCGAAAGCGAAACCATCATCTATCTTCTCAAAACTGTTTCTAACATTGTTACTTATAAAGTCTACTTGCGACGTGTTAGACGTATTCAAATTCCAAGTAATGGTTGTTCCATGTGGGACAATGGCGTTACCAGTACTAGACAATTTCTCATCTTTTTTACCAGTATGTGACGGATAATCCATGAATAATTCAAAACCATTTAGTACGGGAACGTCATCTACATGTAAAGTATACCTCTTGCTCGTCACTTCATTTGCTAGCAAATAAAATTGTGTAGAAATAGAAGGTTTAGAGAAAATAAAACTGAATTTACCTGGAGCCTCTTGAGTCAAGAAGTAAGTTTGATCATTAAAAACGATAGTAGCGTTTTCTGGAAGCTTACGGCCGCTCACTTCTACATTTAATTTGAAATCACGGCGCTGTAACGTATTTAAATCTTCATTGAGAATTTTAAATGTGAACGGCGCTGGCGGAATGTACTCGTTATTAAAATCTGCTACGCGTTTTGCACTGTCTGTAATTATTTCATTGTTGCCGGTAAATAAAAGTCCAGCGATAATTACCACCGGAATTGCGAGATACGGTAAGTATTTCTTGTTCTTTTTATAATCAATCGCAAGTGTAAAAGGAATGGGTTTTAACTCCTCACTCTTTTGATTGATACTTGCCCAAGTGAGCTCATCGTCTCCACCATTTTTATGCAGTTGCAATACATTAATTAACTTATCAGAAACTTCTGGAAAGTGCGTTCCTATCATGGTACTTGCATCTCTGAAATTTATTCCTTTAGATAATTTAAACAATCTTGCCAAAGGAATCCCAACAAAACGAATGAGTAAAAATACCTCTGTTATTATAAAGAGTGAAAAAAGAATGGTTCGTCCCAAAGGGTTCAACCAAAGAAAATACTCTATCACTACAGTAAATAAAAAGTACAATAAACCCAGCGCCAGAAAAAGGATCAATCCTTTGATCAATTCATTGCGATAGTATTTACTTATAAAACGTGTGAGCTTTTGCTCTATGATTTCAAAATTTGTCATTTTGTATATTGTCGTGTACTAGTCGTAAATATAACGGATTAGACTGAGGTTTATGATACTACTCTATGTTAGAGGTTATCTTATCAAGTATATGGAGTTACAAGTCATTAAAACGGCGTTCTATTGGGTAGGTTTTTAAGTAATTCTTAACGTTTGCGACTATGTTGTATATTTATCTACTTATCTATTTATAGTAAATGAAAGATCTTAAATATTTATCGGCATATATCGTTCCGTTATTTTGCATTATAGGAATTACTTATGGAGAAATATGGTTGTTCCTAACTCCGTTTGTCATATTTATTATTGTTCCTTTAGTTGAACTATGGATGCCATCATTAAAATCAAATTTGAGTGACGAAGAAAAAGAAAGCAAAATTAAAAATAGTTTCTTTGATGTATTGCTCTGGCTTAATGTTCCTATAATTTTTGGTACACTATTTTACGGGCTCTACTCCTATTATACTCAAACTTACGAGACTTATGAAGTGATAGGTTTAATTTTTTCTTTAGGAATTGTTGCAGGTAGTAATGGAATAAATGTAGCTCATGAATTGGGTCATCGTCAGGAAACATGGGAACGGTTTTTAGGTAAGCTATTGTTACTTCCTAGTTTGTATATGCATTTCTATATAGAGCATAATTACAATCATCATTTAAAAGCAGCAACGCCAGAAGATCCTGCAAGTGCTCGATACAATGAAAATCTTTACGCTTTCTGGCTGCGATCTGTAACTACTCAATACACCAGTTCTTGGAAAATTCAAAGCCGATTAAATAAAGCTGCTGGTAGATCTTTTTTCTCACTTAAGAATGACATGTTTTGGTACACTATTGTTCAAATCTCTTATTTGCTTTTTATAGGATTCATTTTTTCATGGTCTACCATGTTCATAGCTTTAGGAGTTGCGTTTGTAGGTTTTTCATTGCTTGAAATTATAAATTATTTAGAACATTACGGTTTACGAAGAGCTAAGAAAAAGTCTGGACGTTATGAAGTAGTGCGAGAAATTCACAGCTGGAACTCTAATCATGCGCTAGGTAGAATTTTATTATACGAATTAACACGACATAGCGATCATCATTACAGAGCAAACAAAAAATACCAACTACTCGACTATCATGATGTAAGTCCACAATTGCCTTACGGCTATCCTACCATGATGGTCATTGCTACTATTCCACCTTTATGGTTTTCTATAGTTAATAAGCATGTACCTGAGGATATGGTGGCGTTGAGTAAGATTTAAATTTAAACTTAGGTTCAAAGCAAGAATCATTAGAATTGCAAAAACTAAAAGAACTGACTAATTAATGTTTAGGAGTAGATTTTACAGCACCAATAAAAGTCCCGAAACGAAAGCGGAAGATAATTTAATTCAACAACATGATCGTAAACATGGAAAAGATGGGAAATGGCTCAAATATTTAATTCTAGCTTTACTTCTTGGTATTACTATATTATTAGCAAGTAACTATTTTATAAAAAAGTCTTTTCTATCAAATAGTATTTCCACTCATGCAAAAATTCTTAATTTAAAGAATAATTCGAGTAATACTTTGCAAGGCATTGCGCCTATGAATGGTTTTATTAGAATTACTTACCGATATACAGTAAATGATTTCTTTTATGAACAAAGTGAAGATGTTTACCAAAACATTTATTCACAATATTTTGATTATAATATTGAAAATGTAGATTCCGTTGAGATTCTGTATGAACGAAACAATCCTGAAAATAGCAGAATTAAAAAATTAAACGAATAATACTATTCTAAAAGTGCAGAATTAATTCTACCTCTATGGAAAAGTTATAGTCAGTAAAAACTCTTAACAGGCAAAACCTAAACTTAAGTTTAAGTTTAAGTTTAAGTTTAGATTTAACCACTAACTTTGCACTCCATTAAAAAATGCTAAGAAATGAGTACAGATGTACGTGTAAGATTTGCTCCTAGTCCTACGGGACCACTTCATATAGGTGGTGTAAGAACAGCACTTTTCAACTATTTATTTGCCAAAAAACACAACGGAACTTTTATTCTACGCATAGAAGATACCGATCAAAATAGGTATGTAGAAGGTGCAGAAGATTATATAGTAGAAGCATTAAACTGGTGCAACATTCCTTATGATGAAGGACCTGGAAAAGAAGGAACTTGCGGGCCATACCGTCAAAGCGAGCGCAAAGAGATATACCGCGCATTTGCAGAAGAATTGATCGAAAAAGATGCAGCCTACTACGCATTTGACACTGCAGAAGAACTGGCACAAGCCCGCGCAACTGCTGAAACAAACAAAGAAACTTTTATTTACAATCATAATAATAGGCTCAACTTTACCAACTCGTTGACGTTTTCTAAAGAAGAAGTTCAGGAAAGAATCGATCGTGGAGATGATTATACAGTACGTTTTAAACCAGAATTGAAGACGTTACACATGTATGATGAAATCCGTAAAGGGATTGAAATCGATACCAGTCTTCTAGATGATAAAGTGCTTTTTAAAAGTGATGGAATGCCTACTTACCACCTTGCAAACGTGGTAGATGATCATGAAATGAAAATTTCTCATGTGATACGTGGTGAAGAATGGTTGCCTAGTATGGCATTACACGTTTTGTTGTATGAAAGCTTCGGTTGGGAACGTCCTAAATTTGCACACTTACCGCTGATTTTAAAACCTACTGGTAAAGGAAAATTGAGTAAACGCGATGGTGATAAAATGGGCTTTTCAGTATTTCCGCTAGAGTGGAAAGATCCTAAAAGTGGTGAAATATCTACTGGTTTTAGGGAAGATGGTTTTTTACCTGAAGCTATGGTAAATATCCTTGCTTTCTTGGGCTGGAATCCAGGAACAGAACAAGAAATCTTTAGTCTAGATGAGTTGGTTCAAGCATTTAGCTTAGATAAAGTGAATAGTTCTGGTGCTAAATATGATCCAGAAAAGGCAAAATGGTTCCAGCAGCAATGGTATGTAAAACAAGATGATGCTGTTATAGGTGCCGCTTTCGCGAAAGCGTTACAAGAAAAAAACATCTTATACGGTTCACAGGAATATGTAAACATGGTCGCTGGACTTGTAAAAGAACGTGCTGTTTTTACAGAAGATCTTTTTGAATTGGCTGGATTCTTTTTCACCGCTCCAGATTCTTATGATGAGAAAAATGCTAAAAAATCATGGAAAGAAGATACTAACAAAACCATGTCTAAAGTGATTGAAGTAATTAAAAATACCGATGATGATAGCGCTGCCGGCTTGAGTACTGCTGTAAAAGGATGGATTACCTCTCAAGAAATAGGTTTTGGAAAAGTAATGATGCCTTTAAGACTTGCCTTAGTAGGCAGTCTTATGGGTCCAGATGTTTTTGAAATTGCTTCTATGGTAGGTAAAGAAGAAACAGTAAAGCGTATTGAAACCGCGATGGAAAAGTTGGGATAACCTAAAAATAAATTTTACTATTAAGCCTGTTAGAAATAATATCTAACAGGCTTTTTTGTGTAACTAGGGAAGTGATAATTTTAAATAAGAGATCTCAGATAAATTTAAAATACTATTATCTATGGTTTTATAATAAGGAACTAAATTTTCTGAGATTAGAAATAAAACCTCGCTCCTACACTTATAAAACTAAAGTTTCCATCAATATCTTGATCTGCTGCATTTGTACCTGTCAAAGCATCAACAAATGAATAATGGTAATGAGCGGTAACTCTAAAGTTTCTCACACCACCAGAGAAACCTACCACACCATTAAGATTTACTGGCATGGTGTTTTGAAACTCTTTCAATTGAATGGGATTTAATCCACCGGTAAAAGATTCTTCATAGCGGTCTTCATTATCGATCTTCAATTCTCCATTGAGCTGTAATGCTGGTCCAGCCTCTATAGAGAAATAATCTTTCTGGGCAATTTTCCAGGCTAGTAAGAATTTAATCTCTACACCTAGCATACTCATATCTATTTGATCACCTGTGAAATTTTCATTTACTGAAAAATTATGATTGAAAATTCCTAAAGAATAAATCAAATCAAAATCATCTCTAAAATCACCTCGCGTTTCAAAATTTATAGAGAAGCCTGTTCCTTGAGTAACCTCAACATCATCACTAGAAATATTAAAAAATGTAGCGTCTACACCTAGTCCTAAACGGTTGTTGTAAGAAGTTTTGCGAGACGGTAGGCTATAATTTACAGATGATGTGGTTGTAATATCGTGATCTACCTCTTCAAAACTATTCTGGATGGCAGGAATAACATTTGATTCAGTGAGTTGATTTTGAGCGGTTGAAGTAAAATAAAGAGTAACTAGTAAAAAAGCAAAAAAGGTATATTTCATAATATTTGTAACAATATTCGTAAAAATAACACTAATATAGAGTAACTAGATTACATTTATATCGATCACTTTTTCTAATCATTAAAACTTAAATAATATGGGAGGCTTTGGGGTATTTCTAATTCCGATTTTATTAGTAATAGGCTTTTTCCTATTGCTGGGAACATTCTTTACTGTAAAACAACAAACCGCTGCGGTAGTAGAACGTTTCGGTAAATTTACCAGTATGCGACAATCTGGTCTACAACTTAAAATTCCAGTAATTGATAAAATTGCTGGTAGAATAAACTTGAAGATTCAGCAGCTGGATGTAATCGTTGAAACTAAAACAAAAGATGACGTGTTTGTGCGTCTTAAAATCTCTGTGCAATTTCAAGTACGTAGAGAAAAGGTATATGATGCGTTTTATAGATTGCAAAATCCGCATGATCAGATTACTGCTTACGTTTTTGATGTAGTACGTGCTGAAGTTCCAAAAATGAAGTTGGATTACGTTTTTGAAAAGAAAGACGATATCGCCATTGCTGTAAAGCGTGAATTAAACGAGGCGATGATGGATTACGGTTATGACATCATTAAAACACTTGTAACAGACATTGATCCAGATGTACAGGTAAAGGCTGCAATGAATAGAATTAACGCCGCAGAACGTGAAAAAACAGCAGCAGAATATGAAGCAGAAGCAGATCGTATCAAGATTGTTGCAAAAGCACGTGCAGAAGCAGAGTCTAAGCGATTACAAGGTCAAGGTATTGCAGACCAAAGGAGAGAAATTGCTCGTGGTCTTGAAGAAAGTGTAGATGTTCTTAACAACGTAGGTATTAATTCACAAGAAGCAAGTGCTTTAATTGTAGTAACACAGCACTATGATACATTACAATCTTTAGGTGAAGAAACTAACTCAAATCTTATACTATTACCTAATTCTCCACAAGCTGGTAGCGACATGCTTAACAACATGATAGCTAGTTTTACTGCAAGTGCTCAAATAGGAGAACAAATGAAAAAGACGGCAGCAAAGAAAGATGGAGAAACTAAAAGAGAACGTCCATCTAGAGATCGTGAATCAGGATATGGTGATAGCGACGATTTATAAGACTTGATTTAAACTATTTCCAATAAAAAAAATGCGATCATTTCTGATCGCATTTTTTGTTTTAATTCCTTCACTCAAGTTATTTTTTAAGTCCTATAAGTTTATTTACTACTTTAAGAACTACTGCTTTCTTTGCAATAGAACCTACGATATTAGATAATATAGAAACTGCAGATAAGCTTTCTTTCACTTCATTTACTTGAAGTTTCATCGTTTCTTGATGGACTTGTTGTTGTAATTTAAGATATCTTAAATCACGATCCATTTCGTCAAAACTATTGTAAACTCTCATACTTATCAATTTTTATATCTTCATTATCGTTGAAGAATTGAGCACTAGCTTTTCTTAGCAAGTTTTTCTCTAGAAACTTCTTCAAGAATAACGTTAAAACAAACATTAAAACTAAATAAACTCCACCTACTACAAGGTAACCTAAAGCAATACTATCTAATAATTCACCTAAATAAATGGCTAGGGATACGCTTAAAAACAACAAAGCAATAAGTAAGAAGAAACCCAAAATGAGTTTATAAGTTCCAGATACCACTCCTTTCATAACCTTTTTGAAAAGATCTAATTTGTGGTAACTAATCGACGACTCAATATAATCTTGAGTCGCCGTAGTAAATTCTCTAAAATTGTCGGTTATGTTGTTTCCCAAATCTAAGTTTTATGCGTTTACTTTTGCAGATGCTTTCTTAATCGCATTCTGTACCGTATTTGGCTTTTGTAACTTAGCATTTTGCTCACGCAATTGCTCTAATTTTGCTTCTAGTGCTACGATAGCATCATCTGCCTTATAACTTGCACTTGATAATGCAGTTTCAATGCGATCTCCTACAGTTCCTCTTAATTCAGTCGCTTTGGAAGATACAGTTGAAGTAAGCTGTGCAGCTTTATCAGAAACCTGTGCGTAAGTCTTACGAGCTTGTGCATCGATATCTTTTTGAGCTTTCTTTGCTTGTTTCTTTAATTTCTTTCTAGTTTTCTCTCCACTATCTGGAGCATAAAGCATTCCTGCGGCAACACCTATGGCTGCTCCTGCTACTAATGCTACTAATGTATTTGATGACTTTGACATGTATATAATTTTTTGTGTACCACAAAGTTAGAGCTAAAGTCATTTGAGTAAGGTTAATAGTGAGTTAAGCTTACAAACATTATTACTAAATCCTTATTAATTTCATCAATTATCTGTTAATAATAGTTAAAATCATATTTTAATGATAAAATTTTTGATAAAATGTACCTTTTAAAAATGATTACATCAACAAATTAACAGCTGTTAAAAGTCATTGTTAAGTATTCCGCTTTCGCGAAAGCGGAACACTTAGAATTATTATTTTACATATCAAGCTTTGCCCATGTATCTCGCAAAGTAACCGTGCGATTGAATACCATTTTCTCGTCTGTAGTATCTGGATCTACACAAAAATATCCCATACGTTGAAATTGAACCGTTTCTCCTACTTCAAGATTTTTCATCGCAGGCTCTGCCATGGCAGTGATGACATTTAAAGAATCTGGATTTATGAATTCCATGAAATCCTTTTCTTTATCAGTATCTGGAGAAGGAACTGTAAAAAGACGATCGTACAATCTTACTTCTACAGGTACCGCATGTGCAGCGCTTACCCAATGTAGGGTTCCTTTTACACGACGCATACTAGCCTCTGTACCACTACCACTCTTAGAATCTGGATCGTAAGTCGCATGAATTTCAGTTATTACACCATTCTCATCTTTGATACAGCCTTCACCTTTAATGATATAACCATTCTTAAGACGTACTTCTTTTCCATTCTTTAAACGGAAAAATTTCTTGTTTGCTTCTTCTCTATAATCTTCTCGTTCTATATATAATTCTCTTGAAAAAGGAACTTCTCTAAAACCTCTTGACTCATCTTCTTGACTATTTTCTGCCTGAAGCATTTCCACTTTATCTTCTGGATAATTAGTAATGACAAGCTTTACAGGATCTAGAACACACATGACACGATCTGCATTTTTGTTTAAATCATCTCGCAAGTGAAATTCTAGATGATTCATATCTACAAGATTATCACGTTTTGCAATACCTATAGAATCGGCAAAGTTTTTTATGGCATTTGCTGTATAACCGCGACGTCTTAAACCAGAAATAGTGGTCATACGAGGATCATCCCATCCATTAACGATTCCTGCTTCTACCAGTTTTTGAAGTTTACGCTTACTTGTTACCGTATGAGAAACGTTCCTGCGGGCAAATTCACGTTGCTTAGGACGTACTTTTTCAGCATCTACAACTTTATCAAGGAACCAATCGTAAAGTTCTCTATGAGGCTTAAATTCTAGCGTACAGAAGGAATGAGATATTTGTTCTAGGTAATCACTTTCTCCATGAGTCCAATCGTACATAGGATAAATCTTCCAGTCACTACCTGTTCTATGATGGTCACGATTTACCACACGATACATGATAGGATCGCGCATCAACATATTGTTAGACTGCATGTCTATTTTGGCACGAAGGATATGTTCACCTTCACCATATTCACCATTCTTCATTCCCTCAAAAAGGGCTAGGTTTTCTTCTACACTTCTATTGCGATACGGTCCATCTACTCCAGGTTCTGTCGGTGTACCTTTTTGAGCAGCCATTTCTTCACTAGATTGTGAATCTACATAAGCTTTACCGTCTTTAATCATTTGAATCGCCCAATCATACAATTCTTGAAAATAATCTGAGGCAAAACATAGATTATCCCATTCATAACCCAGCCATTTTACGTCTTCTTGAATCGCCTTTACATACTTTGCCTCTTCCTTTGCTGGGTTAGTATCATCAAAACGTAGATTAACCGGTTGATTGTACTTTTCTCCAAGACCAAAATTGAGGCATATAGCACTAGCGTGCCCGATATGTAGAAATCCATTAGGTTCTGGTGGAAAACGGAATCTTAATTTATCCTTAGAAAGACCATTTGCTAAATCATCTTCTATGATATCTTCTATAAAATTATTAGGTCGTGTTTCTTCGCTCATCGTTACTACTCATTTTAAGAGTACAAATTTAATCTTTATTTTACTGCTAGCGCAGTACGTCCTATCTTTGTTCTATGCATAAAATAAGATTAGAAAACGTAAGAGTTTATACCAACCATGGTTGTCTACACGAAGAAGAATTAATAGGTAGTGAATACCGAGTAGATCTAGAAGTAAGGGCCGATCTTTCTAGAAGTGCTATAAGTGATGATCTTAAGGATACTGTAGATTATGTTTCTTTAAATAAAATCATAGTAGAAGAAATGGCTGTGCGGTCTAAACTTCTTGAACAAGTCGCTCAACGTATTTTGAATCGTATATTTAAAGAAGAATCTCTCGTACAATATGCTGAAGTTAAAGTTGCAAAGATTAATCCTCCTATAGGTGGTGATGTTCAAAGTGTGGTTATTATTATGAATGAGGAAAGAAAATAAGATCGTTATTTTCTTAAGATCAAAATAGGAATCGAGTAATTTATTGTTATTTTTGCCATCCACTTATGGTACCATGGCCGAGCGGCTAGGCATGGGTCTGCAAAACCTAGTACAGCGGTTCGAATCCGCTTGGTACCTCTTAAATCCTCGATCTTAATTGATTGGGGATTTTTTGTTTAAAAAATGGAGCTTAGAATTAGCTGCTGGTAATAAATAACTGTGGATTATGGTAATTTCTCTTCATCCATCTTAGGCTGCACCTTTTCCTTAAATTCTTCCATTCCTTCAAGCTCTGGATCTACAGGACGTACTTCTTCTGTTTCCGGCATTAAATGAAATTGATTCTCTATTTCTTCTGTTGCGCTAGGAAAGGCTCCTTTAAAAATTAAAACAGCACCACAAATAAACATAATAATAGCTATCAATCTTTTGAGCCAGTAAATTCTCAATGGCGTCAGGTATCTGTTCAAGCTTTTGGCAAGAATAATTTTACCTATATCTACTATAAAGTATGTGATCAATACGGTAGAGAAAAAGACAGTAATGCGCTCACCATCATTATCTAACTGCGGGCTAAAAACTACAATAAGTCCCAGCCAAAAGCCCAATACTCCTATATTAATAAAATTGAGCAGGAATCCTTTTATGAATAATGTAAGATAATTGTTCTTTTTAACCACAAGAACGTTTGTGTCTACCTCTTTTAAAAACGTTTTTTTAGTTTTTACAAAAGAAACGATTCCATAAATACACAAAATACTACCTCCAAAAATGAATAAGCTAGGATCATCCTTTAACTTATCCAGAATACTTGACGTCATGAAATAGGCAGCAAGCAAGAATAAGATATCGGCAATTATAACGCCTATGTCTAAAGCTATTGCCGCTCTAAAACCTTTAATCGCACTAGTTTCTAATAAAGCAAAAAATACAGGACCTATTAGAAATGCCATAACAAGACCTAATGGTAAGGCTTTTAAAATATCTTCAAGCATTCAAAAATTGATTATGCTCAAAGGTAGGAAAAGACGATAGGTTTACAAATAGAGAATTTGTTTTGTTGTGGTCTCGCTTTCGCGAAAGCGGAATCCTTAAAAAACTGTCTGTAAAATAAAATGGATTAATCCATAATTTTTATCCTACCGCCAAATAAAGTTTTCTTATCAACCTTAGTAGGATTACCATACACGATGACATCTCCACCTGCTCTAACGTTGACGTCTACTGTTTGAGTAGCATATACTTCCACTTCTCCACCAGCTTGTACTTTTACCTTAGTATAATCTGACTTTAATTTTGCATTTTCAATAATACCGCCAGTATTTACAACAACTATTTGGTCTTCTACCTGACCAGTTAAGTTAATAATACCACCAGTAACCGCTCTTAGATCTAAATTTTTAACAGTAAGACCAGCTTTAACAGTAGCGCCTTCTTGCACCTTAATTTCTAATCTATTTTGCTCGATCAGTTCGTTAGAAAGGATTATAGATCCTTCATTTGCATCTATCGTTTTTAATTCTTTATAATAAACATGTACAAAAGTCTCCGTACCATCAAAAATCTTATCAGTTTTCATTCTGATTTTTAAAATGTTATTCTTTTGAACATATTCCACAAACTCAGCATCTTCTCCAGAAATAATGATTTTATTCTCGGTAGATTTTACCAGATTTACGGTAACTAAATCAAAAGTTTTTACAGTATCAAAATCAGATACTACTGTTTCAATAGGATTTTGAGAAAAACTTGAGATAGATATGAACAGTACTACAAGGGTAAATAGATATTTCATGATTTAATTTTTTTAAAAGACAATCGTTTTATGAATATGTTACAGTTAAGGTTAAAATAACTCGTTAAATGAAAAAGCGGTAATTATTACTAAATACCGCTTTTTACTAACCAACCAAAAAACTTTATGAAAATTACTCTTAATAACCTTCATACATATATATCCAAAACTCGTGCCAATAATGTTTTTAAAACTCTTAATTAAAAAAATCCCAAACATCAAAAGATGATTTGGGATTTCATACTAACCAACCAAAAAAACTATGATAAACTGTATCTATATCTTAAAAGAAAGATAATCATCAATACAATTATCAAGAATATTTGATCTAGAGTTTCTCAGGCTCTAGTGTACAAATATCTCACTATTGTTTGTATTAGTAAAAAAATGTTTCCTAATGAAATATTATAATCGATCATGTGATTAAATGATCGGTGAAACACGTCAAAATAGTACTATAATCGAATAAAATGAAAACCTATTGCCGTACTATCCTTGGAAACACTTGCTTTTAAAGTGTCATTCTCAAGTGAATAACGTATATGAGTAGGAAATTCATTTTGAAGGTTTACAGCGGTAAAACTATCCTCTGTAAATTCTTCTATTTTAAAAACTGTAGGATTTTCATTGACACCAGTTACTACTAGATTCCAATGTTTATCTTCAAATAATATCTGTAAATCTTCTTTAAAAACGGTATCCTTTTCTTGAAGTGTAAAACCTATTCCTGAATAAGCTAAATAGTCTTGATTAACATCTTGCTCCCAGTATTCATAAGTTTTCAATCCTTCTTTATCGTTAACACGCTGCCAGTTTCCTTCTAACCAATGAAATTGAGTCAATACAACGGTATCATTTTCAACAGGTTGTTTTTCCATCTTGCAGGATATGAATGAAACTATAACAACAATGTAAATAAGCTTTTTCATATCAATGTCTTTTGCCTTTCCAGGTGCCACCATATTTATAATTGGGTAGAGACTGATGTTTTTCAGTACAAGATTTACAACAGAAAATCCATTTCTTTCCTGCTGTAATTTGTACTCTATACATTACAGTATCTTCCTTATTACAAGTAGCACAAATTTTGGTTTTCATGAAAGCTCCCGCGCAGGCGGAAGTCTCTTCAAAACTAACACCTAAATTAAATTTATTACCTAATTAATAATGTTATCTCTCCACCTCTTCCCTACTTCCTATCATCCAGAAATCTAGGTGTTTCTTAACAAGGTCTGCATTTTTTACTTTTACATAAACTTCATCACCTAGTGTATAAGTGTTTTTAGTCTTACGACCTACAACAGCAAACTCTTCTTCTACGTATTCATAACTATCGTCATCAAGATCACCTAGTCGTATCATCCCTTCACACTTGTTAGAAATGATCTCTACATAAATACCCCAATCAGTAACTCCAGAAATTACTCCAAGGAATTCCTCATCGGCATGGTCTTTCATGTATTTCACCTGCATGTATTTGATGGAATCACGCTCTGCTTTAGAAGCAAGAATTTCCATTTCAGAAGAATGCTCGCATTTTTCTTCATATAAATCTTCGCTAGCTGTTTTACCACCATCTAAATAATGCTGTAATAAACGGTGCACCATAACATCTGGATAACGACGTATAGGACTAGTAAAATGAGAATAGTAATCAAAGGCCAGACCGTAATGACCTATATTATTAGTAGAATAAACTGCTTTAGACATGGTACGTATGGCAAGAGTATCTACCATATTTTGTTCTTTAGCACCTTTTACATCGCTCAATAATTTGTTTAATGATTTAGTTACCGTTTTACGATCTCTCAAATCCAAACTATGACCAAATTTCACTACAATATTCTTTAAAGCTCCTAATTTCTCATCATTAGGCTCATCGTGAATACGGTATATAAATGTTTTCTTAGGTTGTTTTTTTCCTATAAATGCTGCTACTTTCCTATTAGCTAGTAACATGAATTCTTCAATGAGTTTATTAGCATCTTTAGAAGTTTTAAAATAGACTCCTACAGGTTCTGCAGCATCATTAAGATTGAACTTTACCTCTGTTTTATCAAAACTCAACGCTCCAGAATCCATACGTTTCTCACGCATTTTTTTTGCAAGTTCGTCTAGTTTTAACGTGGCTTCTACAATCTCAGCTTTTATGGAAGTTTGCTTTCGCGAAAGCGAGATCTCAACAGGAATTTCTCCTTTTCCAGTTTCTATAATATGTTGCGCCTCTTCATAAGCAAATCGCTGATCTGAATGAATCACAGTACGTCCGAACCATTCTTTATGAATCTTACAATCATTATCCATCTCAAAAACAGCAGAGAAACATAACTTATCCTCATGCGGATTTAAGGAACAAACGCCGTTAGAAAGTACTTCAGGCAACATAGGTACTACACGATCTACCAGGTATACTGATGTTGCGCGTTCATAAGCTTCATCATCTAGAACAGTTCCTTCTTTTACATAATGAGAAACATCTGCAATGTGAATACCTATTTCATAATTTCCATTTTCTAAAGTTTTAAATGATAATGCATCATCAAAGTCCTTAGCATCTGCCGGATCAATGGTATAAGTTAGAGTATTGCGCATATCGCGACGCTTTTCTATTTCTTTACCAGAGATAGATTTGTCTAATTTTTCAGTATATTCTTCAACCTCTGCAGGGAATTCATAAGGAAGACCGTATTGTGCAAGAATTGCATGTATTTCTGTATCATGTTCTCCAGGTTCTCCTAGAATGTCTTTTACTCTACCGTTAGGTGAATCTTGTTTATCATTCCATTCTACAAATTCTACGAGGACGACTTGTCCATCCTTGGCTCCATTAATTTCACGACCTGGAATAAAAAAGTCTGTAGATATTTTAGGATCTGTAACGTTTACAAATGCAAATTTTTCATGAACTTGTATTTCTCCTACAAATTCTGTTTTCTTACGTTTGATAACTCTAGTAATCTCACCTTCTGGTTGCTGTCCTCTTTTTCTATGGTACACATAGACTTCTACTTCATCACCATTAAGCGCTTGACCTAAAGAACGTTTAGGAATCATGATATCTTCTTCAAGTTCTTCCGTTATCACATAACCAGTACCTCGAGTACTCACATCTATTCTACCGGTATAGTAATCTATGGCTTTAATTATTTTAAATTTTCCACGATCTACTTCTTCAATCTTTCCTTTAGATTTAAGCTGGTGTAATTTCTTTATTACCTGGTTGCGGCCACTGGAATCTGTAATCCCTAGACTTGCACAGATTTGTTTATAATTAAATGATTTGTTAGGATCTTGTTTAATCGCATTAAGCACAGACTGGCTTAAATTTGGAAACTTCGTCTTTGAGTTTCTATTTTTCTTTTTCTTCATATTGTGTACAAAGTTAACCTTTTAGGATGGGTAAGAATTTAAATGTTTTCTAAAAGCACCATGATAACCATTTAGTTAACTCTACTTAACATTTAATTAAGAAAATAGTGTAACTTTGTACAACTATTTGCGTTATATAATAGTTAATAGTTATACATGAAAATCAAAAAGCCTTTGTTATCGACTTATATATTTGCTGGAATCCTTCTAGCAGGTATCGTTGTGCTTTACATTTTAACCTCTGCGGCTTTAAATCCTACCAGCGCTACTACCAATAATAGTACATACACTGAGATTTTACACCTAGATCAAAACGTCTAAATTTTACTATTACGTTTTTTAAGCTATAGAAAAATCCCTTCTTTTTAAGTCTACTTAAGATTTTTATATACTAGATATTCTGGATCATTCAATTATGTCTAATTTTTATTTCACTACAGCTTAACATTCAAATTACGATTCAGTTTTTAATATTTACTGTTATCAACATATATAAACAATATCATTTTTTCTTTTTTAAAATTTAAATAAAATTGATGATGATGATGTAGTGTGAATAGCGGTATAACTTTACTGCAAATAATTAGGTTTATGATAAGTTCTAAACTTATGCTCAGTTATACACATGTTGTCTAAACGTTAACTAATTGTAAAGTAAAATAATAAGCAATAAACTATATGGTTATTGACATTTGTTAACAAGCTTTATTCACATCTAATTGTAGACAAAATACAGCTATTTTTAATGTGTATTTCTATGCATTTATGTCTTAAAACTAGCTGGAAAATTCACGACTTATATTTAGGTTTTCTCGATATAAAATCTCTATGGAATTTTTAATTTGATTTTCCTAATACCATCTTTCCATTTCTATCAACAGGTTATTTATGGCTTATACTACATAAAAAAAAGTCGTTGTTAATAACCATAATTCTATAGTTTTTTGAAGCCTCAATTACTGGCATTCATAAATGAAAATTCTCTTATTTCAATATATAAAAAACTGATTTACATTTATTTGAATTAAAATGAATTGATGTTATCCACAGTTATATGAGGTTATTAACAATGAATTTAACGCCCCAACATTGTTAATGAAACTATTTGAATTTAATCCTAATACTTACATTATAAAATTACTTTTGTAAAAACACACCTCTTATGAAAATCTCTATAGGAAATGATCACGCTGGACCAGATTATAAACAAGCAGTGGTTAAAATGCTTGAAGAAAAAGGTCATGACATTACTAACCACGGTACCGATACTTTTGATAGTGTAGATTACCCAGATTTTGCACACAAAGTTGCTCAAGATATTCAAGAAAACCGCTCAGAAATAGGGATAGTTATTTGTGGTAGTGCACAAGGTGTTTCCATGACGGTTAATAAGTATCAAAATGTGCGCGGCGCTGTGTGCTGGATCAAAGAAATTGCTGGCCTTGCTAGAGAACATAATAATGCCAATGTGATTTGTATTCCAGCACGATTTACTTCTATTCCACAGGCGGTAGCTATGGTTGAAGTGTTTTTAGAAACTGAATTTGCCGGTGGACGTCACGCAAATCGTGTGAATAAGATAGCTTGTTCGTAAGTAAAATTCCTGCGCAGGCAGGAATCTGGTGGTTTGATAATTAATAAATGAATTTTTCCGCTTTCGCGAAAGCATAAAATTACAAACTATAAATACCTTCATTTTATTTGTAGAACATAATTCTTGTATCTTGACTCTTTCATCTTGATTCTTAAAAATATGAATCTCAACAAACGGCAACAGTATTTAGATCTTGGCAATCAGCTGGCAAATAAACATTTGCACCTTAATTTTGATAACCATTGTTACTGGCGCATCGCTTTAGATAATACCTTGTTTGCTCCGTGGAAAAGTGTAGTTCCAGCTCCTGCTTACAGAAATATTACCGAAGACCAGCTCGATTATGTCATTCATTTATTAAAGAGTTATCTCGATGATGAGCAGCTCTTATTGGAACACAATAGGATTTCTTTAGCTTATAGAGGTAAGAAATGATAGTATTTTTGGACTGAGAAATTATAACAAGTCATTTTTGTAAATACAGAAATCAGTAATTAATAAAAAGTAGGCGATGGATTCCTAGAGATTCCTACCTGCCATTTTTCATTAATTAAGAATAAAGAAAAAAAGATCTCCGCCTACGCGGAACAAAGATTTGTGATTAACGATAAAAAGATATCCAGTCAAGCTGGGCATTTTATGAGAAAAGAAGCAACTATTATTATACACCAGTTAAGAACCGCTGTTCATCCACATAAAAAATTGATGGAGATATGGCGTGATCTGGAAGAATTTGACGATCACGATAAAGAAGAAACTCTCGATGATCTCGATGCGAGACGTCAAGAATTTATGGCAAACGGTGATGAAGAATTTGGTAATATGCTAGAGAAGATTATTACTGATATACGCATAGGAGTAAAGCCACCACAACCTAAAAATGTTCCTAAACAGTTTTAAATGAAAACAGTAATTAAATCATTTAATGAATTTAGTATTGAAGAACTTTATGCGGTTTTAAGACTCAGATCTGAGGTTTTTGTTGTGGAACAGGATTGCGTTTATCAAGATATCGATGATAAAGATCAAAAAGCGATTCATATTTTAGGTTATGAAAAGGAACATATTGCTGCTTACACGCGCATTTTTAAACCTGGTGATTACTTTGAGCAAGCGAGCATCGGTAGAGTAGTGGTAAGTCCTTCACAAAGAGGTAAATCTTTTGGTAAAGACATTATGCTTGCTAGTCTCGCTTATGCGAAAGCGGAAAATTTTCCATCTGTAAAAATATCTGCACAGTGCTATCTCGATAAATTCTATACCGATTTGGGATTTATTTCTACCGGTGAAAAATATCTTGAAGATGGAATTCCACATCAAGCGATGGTTCTTGTTATAAAATGATAATTAATTATTGGTGTTCCGCTTTCGCGAAAGCGAAACTTAAAACAACTTATTTCAAAATTCTAACTAATAACAATTACTCTCAGAATCTCGTATTTTAGTGTTAAAAATTAGATTTAATTAAGATCATGAAATACCTATCAAGATTTTTGCTGTTATATACGTTTTTGTTATTTGTTTCTTGCAATCAGGATGATGAAAGTCCCAATGGAAATGAGACAGAACCAGTAGGAGTAACAGAACCAGAAGGTTACCAACAATATGGAGTACCATTTAATGATATCCCAGCAAATGAGGATATCGTCATGTATGAGGTTAATTTGAGAGCGTTTAGTAACGGTGGTGACTTACAAGGCGTGATTAATAAACTGGATCATATTGAAAGTCTAGGTGTGAATGTGATTTGGTTAATGCCTATTTACCCACAAGGCCAGCTGAGAAGTGTAGGTTCTCCTTATTCTGTGCGAGATTATAAAGCGGTAAGTACAGAATATGGAGATCTAGAAGACTTAAGAAGGTTAACGACACTAGCCCATCAACGTGAAATAGCTGTAATACTGGATTGGGTCGCAAATCATACTTCATGGGATAATGAGTGGATTAGAAATAATAGTGACTGGTACACAAAAGATGCTAATGGTATTATTATTCATCCTGCTGGAACGAACTGGCAGGACGTTGCAGATCTTAATTATGAGAATGAAGATATGCGGGATGCTATGATCGATGCGATGAAATACTGGATTTATGAGGCAAATATTGACGGTTTTAGATGCGATTATGCAGACGGCGTTCCTGCAGATTTTTGGTCGCAGGCATGGCAAGAAGTACGCAGTATTCCTAATCGTGACCTGATCCTTTTTGCAGAAGGCGATAGAAGTGATCATTTTGATGCTGGATTTGACTTGAGTTTTGGTTGGGACTTTTATAGCGGTTTAAAAAATGTCTATAGTGGACAACCTGCTAGTAATTTAATTCAGGTTGCAACAATTGAATATACTTCTGTTCCTACTGGTAAAGAGGTAGTTAGATTTACAACTAACCATGATGAATCTGCTTGGGATGCTACTACGGTGAGTATTTTTGGAGGTATAGATGGAGCTTTATCTGCTCAAGCAGTTACTGTTTTTATGGGTGGCGTTCCTTTAATTTACGGTAGTCAGGAAGTAGGCCAATTATCTACAGTTCCATTTTTTTCTAATTCGTCCATCGATTGGAACCAAAATCCAACCATGTTAGAAAGTTATAAAAAAATGATGACTTTTTATTCTAATTCTCCAACTGCTAGAAAAGGAACAAATACAGTTTATAATGATATTGATGTAATCATGTTTAAAAAATCATTGAACGGAGATGAGGTAATCCTAATTGCTAATACTAGAAACAGTTCTAGAACTATTACTATCCCAGCTGCTTTAGATAATACTACCTGGACTGATATTATGACAAATACTTCTATTACATTTAATGGACAGCTGGTATTGCGACCTTTTGAGTTTTATATACTAGATTAAAATAAAACTTTTACTTGGTTGCGCGTTCGAGTCGATCATTAATAGATTTTCCTAAATCATAATCTGGTAATCGTTGCGCAATGATCATATCTAGATCTAGCTGATCCATTTCATGCATGGCGCTGTATAATCTTGATGCGGCTTCTTTCAAATTTCCAGTTTTTGATAAATAAGTAATACTAGAAACGTCAAAACTCTCATGATCTGTGGAGTGGAGTAGTAGGCCTATTTTTTTATCAGGATGTTGCTTGATAAAAGCTGAAATATCCTGTACTAAATAGGTTTTTGTGCGTGGCGCATAGTGTTTCTCTAACATTCCTGGAGCGTTGGGTGCTTGCTCTTTGTTGTTTCTGACAGATACTTTACCTACAACCCTTTCTATTTCTTCAACAGAAATAGAACCCAATCTATAAACAACTGGTTCACCATTTTCAAAACCGACAATGGTGGATTCAATACCGTTTGTACAATTGCCGCCATCAAGAACCATTTCTAGCTTTCCGTCAAAATAGTTTTTCACGTGTTGCGCTGTCGTTGGACTAATGTGAGTAAACGGATTTGCACTAGGCGCGGCGACTGGAAAGTCTAAATTTCTCAGTAGTTCTAAGGTCAAGGAATGATTGGGCATTCTTATCCCGACGGTATCTTTTCCTGCTGTGATGAGGTCTGGAACTTTATCATTCTTTTTAAGAACCAATGTCAACGATCCTGGCCAAAAAGCCTTTGCTAATTCTTGTGCTTTTTCTGGAAAATCAACCGCCAGATCTTCAACTTGTTCCACACTATGAATATGCACAATCAGCGGATTAAAAAACGGTCGATTTTTCATCTCAAAAATCTTCTTGATCGCTGTCTCGCTATAAATATTGCCAGCAAGTCCATAAACGGTCTCTGTAGGAATAGCAACGAGTTCTTCTTTAGAAAGAATTTCTGCAGCTTTTAATAGGTCTTTTGAAACGATGGTCATGAGATCGATTCCTAAATGGTTTTAGGTGCTGCAAATATCGTCAAACCTTATGCTTATAAAAAGCAACTCGATTAGATTTAGACGATGCCAACACCAATAGTTGGCATGTCAAATCCTAAAATTTTTTTCGTAACCAATATGCCAATTATTCGTCTTGGCATGTTTGGTTGAATCGAGATACTATCAAATTTTCTAACAACGCAGCGATCTTTAATCTTAGGAATAGCAACTTTTCCTTAAACAAAATGCCGCACGTACTAATAAAATAAGCGAAGGAACTTCTATTAAATTTATGCTTATCTGTAATGAAAAAATAAATTTTGAAGAATATATCATTACTCATTTATCTCTAAACAAGCTATTTTATTAAAGTCGTCATGATTTATAAAATCATTGATTACTACTTTGTGCTTCATTAATAATGTAGTAATTGCATTTGAAGTCAAGTTTCCTGTACGCAACCAGATAATTTTAGGTGGAAACCCCTTGATCTGACTTATATTATAGAAATCTGCGTCAAATGTTACAATAGTAAATCCATGTAGTTGTGCAAACTCCCAAATCTCATGATCTGTAGCGTTTTGAAGATTCAAATATTTTACTTGTTGAGATTCTGGAAAATATTCAATGATACTTGGAATGACTCTAAAAGAAATATTCTGATCTAATAGAAGTTTCATTAAGCGACCCTTGTTCTGCTTTCCCTTTGCGCAGCAAAGGAAAGACAAGCATTAATTTGCATTTCGTTCAGCTCTGGAAAATCACTTATTATATCTGCTACAGACATTTCATTTGCTAACCAGTTGAGAACATCAGAAACACTTATGCGAGTTCCAGAGATGATAGGAGTACCAAATCTCCTTTCGTTATCTACGGTAATATATTTTTTATAGTCAACCATAACAGTGAATTTATATAAAGATAGCACTAAAAGTTGGTTTGAATTAAAATTAATTTAAATCAACAATTCGGCTTTAAGTCTTCATCTATAAATAGAATTATCAATGGTTCTTCTTCAATACTTTTTTAGAATATTAGTAATTTCTTTATTGACTAAATGTTTATTTACTACAAATCGTTGATTTGATTCTATAAATTATTGTAATAATCCATAATTAAAGGCATATTTTCAATAGTTAATTCTTTCCTTTTAATTTTATTACAGATGAGAGATTCCTTTTTGAAGAGTCCTTTACAAATGGATTTGTATAAATTTTTAACTCGTTTTAATTCATTGCCGTCGTACAAATAATAATTAAATATATAAGTTCCACCACTGTAATTTCCAAATGCATCGGTGCTGTTGAAATAACTAATTTTTTCCAGAGAATAAAGTTCTATTTCTCCAGTCCGTTCCAATTTATAAAAATCTTTTTTACCATTCTTTAAATCTGGAAAAGTAGTATAAAAACTACCGTTGTATTGATAGGCTAAAACCTCCTTATATCTAATTTTAATTTTTTCATCATTTCTATTTTTTAAATATAACTTTTCACCTATTGCTTGTTCAAATATCTTTCCGAATACAGTGTCTTTAGAAACGGTAATAATATAGTCGGGCTTTTTTAGAGATTTGTGATAAAAGTTTTTTTTGTAATCATAATTATAATTAGGATCTTCTTCGGTTAGATAAGAATTGTCATTATTGTAAATCCCATCTACCACATCTTTTCTAAAATATTCATATAATTTTCCATTACGACTATAAGCAACTGCATCTTTAATGTAATGCATGCGGTATTTCAAATACGGCTTATCCTTAGGGTGAAATTCTTTTAAACCTTCTTCAGTGAAGTAACCCCTTATAGTATCATTTTCTTTAGTAACTATAAAGTCTTGAGGTATATGCTGAGAAAATGAACTTAATCCACATAAAAATATCAACAGAATTTTCAAATTGTAAACCATATAAAGGATTTTTTTAAACTTAAAAATAACATTTACTTATCAATTGTGAACCTTCTTGTTTAAATTAATAATACCTCTTCCTCAACCAAAAAGCTACTCTAACCAGTAAAATCAAAGCAGGAACCTCAACAAGTGGCCCAATTACACCAGTAAACGCCTGACCAGAATTGAGTCCAAAAACCGCAATCGCTACTGCGATGGCTAGTTCAAAATTATTACCTGCTGCAGTAAAAGAAATAGCCGCATTCTCGCTGTACGTCGCACCACGGTATTTACTGATAAAGAAACCTATTAAGAACATTACAATAAAGTAAATCACTAATGGAACAGCGATCAACAACACATCAAACGGAATCTCTACGATCAATTCTCCTTTAAGTGAAAACATTAAAACAATAGTAAGCAATAACGCCACTAACGTTATAGGTGAAATAGCTGGAATAAAAACATTCTCATACCACTCTTTACCTTGTGTTTTTACTAAGAAATAGCGGCTCAATATTCCCATGAGAAAAGGGATTCCTAGATAAATCGCAACACTTTCTGCAATGGTGGAAATAGAGATATCTACAATTGCACCGTCAAAACCAAAATAAGGTGGCAACACGGTAATAAACAACCACGCATAGAAGGAATAACCGAAAACTTGAAAAACACTATTTAAAGCTACTAATCCTGCTCCATATTCTGGAGAACCATCAGCAAGGTCATTCCAGACCAGCACCATGGCGATACAACGTGCTAAACCTATTAAAATAAGCCCAACCATATATTCTGGATGGTTTTGAAGGAAAATCAGCGCAAGCGCAAACATTAAAACAGGACCGATGATCCAGTTCAACAACAGCGAGATGCTTAATATTTTAGTGTTCTTAAAAACCTTGGGTAGTAGTTTATAATCGGCTTTTGCAAGTGGTGGATACATCATAAGAATCAATCCTATAGCAATGGGAATATTTGTTGTTCCAGAGCTCATAGAGTTGATATAAGTCGCCATATCAGGAATCGCATAGCCTAATCCTACACCTATCGCCATGGCAAGAAAGATCCATAAGGTTAGGTATTGATTGAGAAAAGAGAGTTTTTTTGTGCTCATAAATTACATTTAATAAGAATTAGTTTAAAATATCTAATTCTTAGATTTTTCGATAATTTTAAATGAATTGAGTATAAATAAAAGGTAACTAATTAGAAATATTAGAAAAGGTATTAGAAAAAAATACTGAGATAGAACAATAGGATACTTGAATATTTTATAAATAATAGGACTCAACAAAAACATAAATGCAATAATTTCTAAGCTCCTTGATTTTGAAAAATTAGCTTTGCTTATAATTACTAAATTTAAAATCAATCCTATGAGACTTGATAACGCTAGGTAGAATTCTAAATCTGCTGGATTCAATAAAGCAAAAACCAACCATAAACATAAAGGTAAACCAATCATACTACCCATAAATACGATTGATAAATAGGAGATAATACCGATTGGTTTTAAAAAACGTGTAATTGTTTTCAATGAAATTAGATTGAATTCACATTAGAAAAAACATACTTCATTTCAGTAGCAATTTGTGTGCTGCGTTCTTCATAAATGGCTTTTTGCTCAGGTGTACCATCGCTAACTTTTGGGTCTAGATAAGTAATACCTACTCTTTTCTCTGCTCCTGGAATAAAGGGACAATTTTCTGATGCGTGATCACATGTCATTACAGCAACAAAGTTAGATGTAGGGTTGGACTCATGTTCAAATAGTTTAGAAAATGCTTTTATAGGTGGCATCACCTCGCTGTATTCTATGTAATACTTTGGATTCTCTTTTTTATTACTTTTTGTGATTTCAAGTCCTTGTTTTTTAAGCGTTTTTGCCACTCTGGGAAACAGCGCTGTAGTTTCAGTACCACCAGAATAACAATGTATGTCTGTTATTTCATAAAATCGAGCAGCGATTTGCGCCCATATCTGGCATAAATGACTGCGTCTCGAGTTGTGCGTACAAATAAAAGTCAACTGAGCTTTTTGATGCTTGTTGAGACTTTCATTTACATAATTAGTGAGCTGGTCTAGTTCTCGCTTTCGCGAAAGCGGAATAGAATCTACATCTAATCCATCTAGAAAATTTTTGATCGGTAAAAACATAAGTCAGTCTATTAACAACAACCAGAGCCAGGAGCACAAGAATTTTGAGCTGGGATTTCTGATATTTTCAATTTAGGTTTTTCTTGCGGAATACCGCACGCGTCTTGTGCGAGACAGTCGGTCATTTTATTTGTGAGTGTAAAAGAAGTACCGTTAAAATCGATACCGTATTTACCTATCGTACCGGCTTGATATTCTACTTCTATTTCTGCATCTGGAAGTCCTAATTTATTTTTAGACAACTCGATAATCTGGACTAATTTTTCTGGATGTAAGCGGTGATCGTAGTCGTTTGCTTCCCAAAGTTGGAAATTAATAACTGTTTCCAGTCGTTCTTTACCACCACAATCGATAAAATGCTTGATCACTTTTCCTACTTCAGTAACGTGAAAATGACTTGGAACAAGATCACCTGATGGCAGTTTAAAACTGATTTCTTTTTGAGTGGAAAGAAGTTGTGTGAATTGCGATAGTTTCATAATCTCTTTTATTTAATTGCAATATTACGATTAATATTTGTAAATTTTTTTAACAGCACTTATTTAAAGTAGCAGCATCGAGGTTTAATATAGGGGAAAGCAAGTTCTTCATTAATAACCAATTTTGATGATCGATACAATAACAAACACTTGTGCCCTCGACACTGCCTTTAATAAGTCCTACTGTTTTTAATTCTTTTAAATGTTGGGAAATTGTGGGTTGTGCGAGACCTATTTCATTTACAATATCGCCGCACACACAAGAATCTATAGAAAATAAATACTCAATAATAGCTATTCTAGCAGGATGCGCTAGGGCTTTTGCCATGCGTGCTACTTGATTTTGAGCATCGGTAAATTTTTCTGATTTAGTAACTCCCATAATATCTATCGCAAAATTACAATAAAAAATAGTTTTTATTATGCGCGGAATAGTAGATTATTTGGAATCAATTTTGGTGATGTACAATTCTACACGACGGTCTAGTTTATCAATACCACCGAGTGGTTTTTTACGACCAAAACCTTTGTATTTCATTCGGCTATAATTTACGCCGCGTTTTCTCAAAATTTGGAAAATGGCTTTAGCTCGATCAACTGATAAATTTGACTTTTTGGTATCTCTATTATAGGCATCTTTATATACAGGATTGATACAGCATACATGACCGTGAATTTCAAAATGTATATCGTCTCGAGCCACAAGAATCTCTGCAACACGATCTAGTAGTGGTTGTGATTCTTCTAGTACGGTAGATCTACCTTTATAGAATAAAATGTTTTCTAGTCTAATGATTTGGCCTTTTTTGAGGTTCTTACTCAAAAGTGATTTGAAAGGCTCTTGCGTATTATCTACTGGTGGATCTAGTTTTGTAGGTATGTCTAGGTATTCTTCTTCTTCTTCAACTTTAACTTTTAGTTCTTCTACAGTATTTTCTATTTTTTTAGAAGTAGGAATAGCGTCATTGCTTTCTTCTTTTTTGAGTACTGTTTCTACTACTTTCTTTTCGTAGGTTTTAATTTCTTTTGCTTCGGCTTCAGTAAGGTCGTTTTTATTTAATTTTTTTATTTCAATACGGTTTGCGATGCTTTCTTTCAAGGAGAAAACAACATCTACACGACGGTTTTGAGCGCGTTCATCATCAATGCTCAATTCTTCAGATCCATCTTCAAGAGCTACTTCACCGCGACCTTCTATGGTTTTTGAAATATTTTCAATTGTTATTTTATGATTTTGAAGCCACTCTGAAACGGTTTCTACTCGTCTATTAGAAAGGTCTAAATTGTATTCATAAGAACCGCGATCATCACAATAGCCCAATATTTTTACATCTAGCAAGGGTTTGTATAACAAGTCATCAAAAAAGGAATTAAGTTGCTTTCCTTCACTGAAGGAAAAACCGTCTTTATCTAAGTCAAAATAAACTGAATGTGTTTCTGTAAGCTGAGCGGTGCTTACTATCGTTAGAAATAGAAAAATGGATACTATGTAAATTTTAAACTTCATTATTTAAGAATGCGATTGTATTTTCCCTCATCATTAAGGACTTCTATGGCTGTTCTTATTTCTGGATTGTATTTGATCTGGTAGTTGTAAAGACCTTCTTTGTAAAAGTATCTTTTCACAATTTCGTCGGTAAGCAGGCTTTTTAATTCGGCTTTTTTATCGATGACTTCTTTCTTTTTTGCTTTCTTAATAGCTTCTAGCATAGTGTCGTATGATGTTTTAATATCATCATCTAATTCTTCGTTGGTGGCTGATTGGTACGCTTTCGCGAAAGCGGACTCTGTAACTGTCTCAAATTCAAAACCACGTTTTTCTATCCATGAAACAAAGTCTTGAAAATCGGCATCGGTAAATTGAATCTCATCTATAGAATTGTATTGATGCTTATAATAGTAATCTGTCGCATAATCAAAGATGGAATTCTCCTTTAAAAGAGCCGTAGTAATAGGAGAGTAAGCAGCAGTTTCAAGAGAAATGTCTGGCTCAACGCCACCACCGTCATAAACGGTACGACCGCTATTTACGGTTTTAAAAGCTTTATAATCTTCTTTTTTAGTACGTACAGCATCGCCATTTTCATCTCGATTCCAGTAATCTAATGCCTGAATACAGCGGCCACTAGGTGTATAATATCTGGAGATAGTGATCTTTACTTGTGTCCCATAAGAAAGTGGTTTAGGACGTTGTACAAGCCCTTTTCCAAAACTTCTCGCACCTATAATAACACCACGATCGTAATCCTGAATACTACCACTTACAATCTCGCTCGCACTTGCGCTACGACCGTTAATTAAAACTGCGACTGGCATTCCTTCAAATTCTTCACTACGTTTTGTGAGATAGGTTTTATTGTATTTTGCTACGACAGACTGTGTACTGGTAATAAGCTTGCCTTTAGGAATAAACAAGTTAGAAACATTTACGGCTTCACTTAAGAGGCCACCAGGATTACCTCTTAGATCAAGAATCACTTTTTTGGCGCCTTTTTCTTGAAGTTCTTTGATGGCAGCTTTAGTTTCTCGTGATGCTTTTTCATTAAACTTAGAAAGCACTAGATAACCTATATCTGGAGTTGCCATTTCATAAAAAGGTACCGCTTTTACTTCTACACCTTCTCTTTTGAGAGTTGCAGTGCTAGTTTTTCCCTGACGTGTATATTTTAAAGTAAGCTCTGTTCCTTCAGATCCTTGTAGTAGATCACCGGCATTTTCTTTGTAATCGGCTATTTTAACACCGTCTATTTCTATGATTTCATCGCCAGCTTTTAGTCCAGCTTTGTCTGCTGGATAGTCTTTCCACGGTTCGATAATGGTAATTTTATTATCAAAAGTGCGCACATTTGCTCCTATACCGGTATAAGATCCACGTCTATTGATCTTTGATTTTTCTACCTCTTGCTCTGTCCAGTAAACCGTATAAGGATCGAGACCTTCCATCATTCCTTCTATAGCATTGTCCATAAGGTCTGCTGGGTTAGTGTCGTCTACATAGTTCATGTTGAGCTGTTTATACATTTCTGTAAAAATCTCAATCTGTTTTGCGATCTCAAAGAAATCGTTTTGAAAACTAGCTGTGGATAGAAGCAATCCAGCTGCCGCAATAGGTAATAGGATTTGTCTTTTTATATTGATCTTTTTGCTCATATTCTTTTTTACTACTTAGGTATAGAATGCATTAAATATAGGATAAATACTAGTAAGCACCATATGAAGTATAACGCTTGTATTTATTATGCATTGCTTTCAAGTTTGATGCCAGAATATTAGGTATGAGGTTTTGGGTATGAGGTATGTTGTTAGACTTTTAATTTAAAAACCAATTTATTTACAATTTACTAGTCAACAATTTCTATTTTTTTCACCGTATTTACTTTATCATTTGCGAATTTTATTTCTAGATAATTAAACTGCCATCCTAGACCAGCTCCTGAAGTTCCTAAATCATAAGTCCACACATTGGTAGAATCTGCACTCCTAGATCTACCAATTAAATCAATCACTTCTTTTTTTGTCTTCCCATTCAAAATTTTACTATCTACTAGGTCATCTCGCATTTTATATCTTCCTTGTTCAATTTTCATCCACCTTTCTTTATTAAAATCAAGTTGTGGCTCGTAAAATAAAATACTAAAGAAAACTATTATCAGAACACTATAAATTAATGGTGCAGTAATTAAGGTTACAACCATAGAAACTAAAGTTCTTCTACTATTATTATTTATATACTTTTTGAGAATTCTTCTAATTATGAAAAATACTGGTATAGAAATTACTAATATTATGATAGGGACTTCTGAACTCATCAATTATATAACTAGACTTATTGTTTTTTAAGTTGAAGGACAATGTACTAAACCAGATTATCTATCTTCTTACCTAACTCCTTCAATAACTTCTTAGTAAGCTGCTCGATGTAGTTATAGTCTGGCATTTTCCCTGATTGATAAATGAACATGGCTTTGAGATGCTTGTCCTCAGAAATAGGAAGTAGTTCTTGATGCAGTCTATAAGATTCACGCATCAATCTTTTTACTCTATTGCGATCTACGGCACTTTTAAAAAATCGTTTTCCTACGCTTACTCCTATTTGATGGTCGCCACCAGATGCTTCTACAAAATAAACCACGCGCAAAGGTCCTTTTCTTATGGATTTTCCATCAGAGAAAAGTAGATCGGTAGCTTTTTTGCTTTTTAATTTTTTATTTCTTCCTAGAGTGAGCTTCATTGTGGTGCAAAGATAGTCTTTGAGTTTATTAGTCAGTGAGTCTTGGAGTAACCAGGTAAATTCAGTTTTAGGTTGAAGTTTAAAACGATCATGAATTCTTAATGAGAGAAGTCAGATTTAATTATCCGCTTTCGAGAAAGCGATAAAACAACAAAAAAATAGGCAGCAACTCTAGTATTAGAATTACTGCCTACTGATAATTGCAACAGCAAACTGAAAATTACTCTTCCAATTGCCAGGTGTTGTTTTCTTTATTGATATCGGCCATCATTTCATTAGGATCTATGGTAACGCTTTTAATATTTTCCATATTGATACCGTCTAGAACTAGTTCATATGTAGGATATGCCCAAGCCCAATCATCAAGCGTTGTAACACTGCTTCCTACTGCTTTTTCTCCTCTCATTTCTTCTAGGGGAATGTAATACATCTTTGTACTTCCATCGTTCATGGTAACTTCTACATCTAGTGGCATAGGCATCAATCCTATTCTTTTGAGAGAAATGATGTTTTTACCGTCTACATTACTCATATCTTCAATGGAATAATCAATAGTGTTTGTAGTCATGGTCCAGTCTCTTAAATACCATTCTAGATCAAATCCACTTACACGCTCTGCAACTCTTTTAAAATCGTTAGGATCTGGATGTTTGAATTTCCAAGTGTTATAATATTCCTTGATGATATCATCACGTACTTCTTCACCTACTACATAACCTAATTGTGCCATAAAAACAGCTCCTTTAGAATAGGCACTGGTTCCATAAGCTCCATTGTATTCATAACGATCTGCATGAGTAGTTTGTGGTTGCTCTTTACCAGATTTTGCAAGACCTATGTAGCCTTGATAAGACCTTCCATTAGGATTATCATTTCCTTGTTTAAAAACTTCGTTCATTGCTAGATTAGAGATGTAAGTGGTAAAACCTTCGTCCATCCATTCATCTTTTGATTCATTTGTAGCAAGTACATGATTGAACCAAGTGTGCGCAAATTCATGAGCTGTAACTCCAGCAAGACTTCCAAAAGAACGTTCTCCAGTTATTAACGTACACATCGCATACTCCATACCACCATCACCACCTTGGATCACAGAGTATTGTTTGTATGGATATTCCCCTACATTTTTATTAAAGAATTTTAAAAACTCATTTGTTACTGGTTGTAATTCTTTCCAGTTCTTTTTTATAGCGTCATTGTCTTTATAGAAAAAGTGAAGATCAACACCATTTGCTCCTTTATAGATATCGTGTATAAAATCTTTGTCTGCGCCCCATGCAAAATCATGTACTTGAGGTGCTTTAAAATGCCAGGTTAACTTACCATCTTCTCCTTTTGCAGGACCTGAGTTTGCCTTATCATAACCATGACCTATTTCTTTAGGATTTTGAAGGTAACCAGTTCCACCTACGGTGTATTCTCTATCTATGGTAAGCTTCACATCAAAATCTCCCCAAACACCATGAAACTCACGTGCTATATAAGGCGATGTATTCCAACCGTATTTATCAAACTCGGCCATTTTAGGAAACCATTGTGTCATAGAAAGAGCAACGCCTTCACTGTTATTACGTCCACTTCTTCTTATTTGTTTAGGAACCTGACCATTAAAATCTAGTTCTAAAGTAGTAGACTCACCTGGCGCTAGAGCTTTATTCAGTTTTACAACTAGAATAGTTCCTTCTTCATTTGTAACAACAGATTTTCCATCTTGTGTCATATTGCTCACGTGCAAGTAACCTATCTCATTTGGTTCTAAGCCAGCAATACGAGAACCTACACGTCTATCAGGATCTGCAATAGTGCGAGAACGCACGTCCATTTCACTTCCTGGCTGGAAGGCATTAAAAAACAAATGATAATAAACACGATCTAGCGTTTCTGGAGAATTGTTAGTGTACACTAAGGTTTGTTTACCGGTGTACTGATAACGATCTACGTCCATATCTACATCCATGTCATAGTTGACATGTTGTTGCCAGTAATTACTTGAACTAGCATTTTGTGTAGCGACTACATTTTTAGAAGAATTACAACTGACTAATAAAATAGCAGCTGTAAATAACAAAGCGATTTTTTTCATGAGATTAATTTATTACCGCTAAGATAAGGATTACGAAACTGAACTTGAAATGGAACTCGAATTTGAAGAGGTTCAAAACCGACTTAAGATTCTGTATTTGTTAACTCTGGCTAAAAACTGCATTTATTTGCTTCAGGACTATAAGGATGTCAGTCATTAGCTATTATAAATTATTTCTTTTAAGTATTTGAAGAAGTTTTTTAGGATCTTGTCTATTATCCCAAAAAGCAGTGATTGTAATTTGAGAATCTGTTATTTTATAATAAATGCTATAATTTCCTAAAATAGAAACTCTATAATCTTTAAAATCAGTCGATTTATAAATGTAAGGTGTTAATGCAATTTGAGATGTTCTATCCTTGACTAGCTCCAACAACTTCAATGAATAAGTATTAGATTTATTCCTATTCACCCAATATTCAAGAACTCCAACAAACTGCAGGTCTGCTGTTTTAGTCCAGATTACATTGCGTTGAGCCATTCAAGATTTCTTTTATGCATCGCTTCTTGAGATATAATTTTTCCATCTTTTATGTCTCGCTCGCTCATTTCTAACATCTCAATTTGTTCATTTGTCAGAGAAATAGATTCACTTATGGGTTCACTACTAGTTATGAGTTGATCTAGCGCTTGTAAAAAATCTTTATTATTAATGGTAAGAATCTTATTGATCAATCCTTTTCTTATGTTTTCAACCGTTGCCATATCATTGTCTTTAATTCTATAAATATCTTAAAAAGTATTAACATAACCTAGTATCTATTTGCTAATAAGTTCTCTTTCTTATTACAACCCATCCCAGAAATCCTACAACTCAGTAGTTCTTAATTTTTAAAAGCCTTACATGGTGGCATGTTTGTACCATCAAAACTACCAACATGAAAACGCTTATTACATTTCTTACATTTTTCTTCAGTTACATCACTTTTGCGCAAACCACTATCTCAGGAGTAATTTATGATGAACAAAACGAGCCAGTTATGGGCGTGAATGTTTATCTAGAAGGAACTTATGATGGTACTACTACAGATATAGATGGAAAATTCTCCTTCACTACAGAAGAAACGGCAAACGGTAAATTAATCGCAAGTTATATAGGTTATGAAGATTATAAGCTAGAAGCACCTATTAATGAAATGGTTGGATTGAAGTTACGCTTTCGCGAAAGCATGAACGCATTAAACACTGTTGTCTTAAGTGCGGGAAGTTTTAGTGCAGGAGATAGTTCTAAAGCTAGTGTATTAAAACCACTTGATATTGTAACGACAGCAGGAGCAGTAGGCGATTTTGTTGGTGCGCTACAAACACTTCCAGGAACTTCTAATAATGCAGACGATGGCCGCCTTTTTGTACGCGGTGGTAGTGCAGATGAAACTCAAATATTCATTGATGGTAGCCGAGTTTTCAGACCATTTTCTCCTACCACAGGAAATATCCCTACACGAGGTCGGTTTTCTCCATTTCTTTTTGATGGTATCACCTTTTCTACTGGTGGTTATAGTGCCGAGTACGGCGATGCGCTTTCTAGTGTGTTACTTCTCAATACTACCGATTTTCCTAAAGAAGAAAAAACGGATATAGGAATCATGAGCGTAGGTGGCAACATCGGTAACACCCAAATTTGGGGTAAAAATAGCTTGAGTGTGAATGCACAATACATCAATCTAGCGCCATACAATGAGTTGATCCCACAAAACAATCGTTTTGAAAAACCTTTCCAAAGCATTAATGGAGAAGCAGTTTACAGACGCGAGTTTGATAAAGGACTATTTAAAGCTTATAGCGCCTATTCTTATAGTGATTTTGCGATCATTCAAGAAGATATTGATGTAGAAGAAGGATTCTATTTTGGTTTAAGAAATAGAAATTATTACGGTAATTTAAATTATAATGGTTATTTATCTGACAGCTGGAAAATAGAAACTGGTGTAAGTCTCGCTCACGATAATAACGACGTTAACGTGGCAACCACAAAAATTAAAGCGGTAGAAAACGCATTACATGCAAAACTTAAACTTCAAAAACGTTATAACAATTACTTTAAACTCAACATGGGCGTGGAGCAATTTGTAATCAATTATAATGAAGACATCCAGCTAGAAACAGAAGCTTTTGAAACAGGAATCAATCACGGTATCACAGGAACATTTACAGAGGCTGAGGTTTTTGCATCTAAAGATCTCGCATTTAAAGCTGGAATACGTGGTGATTATTATGGAGCCAGCGATCAATTTAGAGTATCACCACGATTAAGTGCTGCTATAAGTATCAATCCAGCATCTCAATTTTCTCTGGCTTATGGTAATTTTTATCAAAGTGCACAAAACAACGTACAGCAATACGACGAAAACCTAAAACCTGAAAACGCCCAACATTACATCGCCAACTTCTTATTTAAAAAGAACAATCGCATGTTGCGAGCAGAGGCGTATTATAAAAAGTACGATCAGTTACTTACTTATGACACGCAACGTGTTCAATTTGATAGTGACCTCGGTAATGATGGTAGCGGTTATGCAGCTGGACTGGATTTGTTCTGGAGAGATGAGACCTCGATTAAGAACCTTGATTATTGGGTGAGTTATTCTTATCTGGATACCAAAAGACAGTTTCGTAATTTTCCTGTGGAGGCGACTCCTAATTTTGCTACCGACCATAATTTTAGCCTCGTTACTAAATATTGGATAGAAGACTGGCAGTCACAAATAGGCGCTACTTTCAATTACTCTAGCGGTCGTCCTTTTACCAATGCAAATGAGACCGGTTTTTTAAACGATAGAACAAGTTCTTTTCAAAGCCTGGATTTCAATTGGGCTTACCTGATCGACCAGCAAAAGATCTTGTACTTCTCGGTTTCAAATGTATTGGGTAGAGATAATGTTTTCGGTTATCAATATAGCAACACAGCAGATGTTCAAGGGCAGTTCAACCGTCGCGAGATAGGTCAGGCGGCAGATCGTTTTTTCTTCGTGGGCTTCTTTTGGACCATCGGCGGCAGCGATAACCAGTTGGATAATTTATAAATCTACAACTCAGTCACTGGTTTTTACAGTTGGGTTGGTTCCGCTTTCGCGAAAGCGAGATCGCCACTATCATTGTATCATAAATCAATTAAACGCTTACTCATGAAAACTATAATCACCACTTTTGTACTCCTTTTATCACTAAGTCTTACGGCACAATCGGGCTATGAAAAAGCCATGAAAAAAGGACTAGAACTAATGAAAACTGACTTACAAGCCGCATCACAACAATTTGAACGTGTTGCAAAAGCCGAAAAAGAAAACTGGCTACCAGCGTATTATGCAGCCTTGTGCAACGTGAACAGTTCCTGGGGACAATTGCCTAAAGAAAAAACCTTGCAACACATGAACAAAGCTCAAGAATTTATTAATGATGCAGAGTTAATATCAGAAAACAATCCAGAAATAATGGTATTGCAAGGCATGTTAAATACTTGCTGGATCACTTATGACAGCCGCGTTTACGGAATGAAATTATCTGGTCCGACTACCGCACTATATGAAAAAGCGATACAAATCGCACCAGAAAACCCAAGAGTCATAGCAAACAGAGCAAGATGGTTAATGGGTAGTGCAAAATTCTTTGGGAAAGATATCGCTCCATATTGCGGTGAGATTGATAAAGCCATCGCATTATTTGAAAAAGAAACCGTAGAAGGTTTTCAACCTCGCTGGGGCAAAAAAGGAGCTCTCGATGCCAAAAAGGAATGTGGAGAATAATCTGATTCTCAAATGTTTATTTTGATTTCCGAAGGGTAGAATTAATTCTACCTTTTGGAAATTTTTAATTTTTAATTGAAAAAGAAATGTCAGTCTGAGCTTGTCGAAGACGGTATTTATATATTTAGCTCTTGCAGCGATAGCTGGGATAAATTCAGGAGTGGTGGATGTGATGCAAGTTTTAAGGAAGAGAAAATGCTAAGCCTTGATATGTGAGGTGTTTTTCTTGACTTTCTTTGAAGCTGATGGCGGACTTTATATTTAGTTTTAGAGCAACAAACAACATGTTTATTTAGAAAAAACTATCCGTTCTATCGATTTTGAATCAACTTTCAAGGCTATCAAAATTTCAAATGCTAGCGGCTTATTTTTAACTAAGGCCTTTTCAAAAGTTTGCATCAATCCAGAATGATAAAGATGTTCATTTACAGTAAAGGCATTATTCTTCAAATCAATTTGATTAGCTTTTCTATAAACTTCTTCAATATTCATAGATTGTATTTAAGAAACCTCATGCAACTTCTCTTTCAATTTCTTAAGAGTCATTTTATGAATATAATTATCACTGTAAGTAGAGATTATATCTACTTCTTCCATTTGTAATGTTACTTTTTTTTCTGAGTTTGAAATGTGTATGGAGGAAGGTTCTTTTTGAATTTCTATTTTTTTCAAGTCAAGTCGCTTCCTTAAGGTAATCATTTGGTCAAGTCCCAATAATTGAAAGCCAGAATGATCAATTAATCTATTGATTCCGCTCAAGAATTGAAAACCTAGTATACCTAATGATGCTTGGGCGATACACCACAAAATAGTAAAAATACTAAAGGACTGATCGCTGTACAGGGAACCAAATAAAGTTACGATACCATTTATACTGATTATAATAAACAACAAACCAACAACAATAGCAACTATATCCATCCACACTGCGTTTGAAGTTCTTTTAACTTCAACTGAATCGCCATTATCATGTAACTCAAAACCCATATTTTTGAGATAATCTAGGTTATTGATTTTAGACTTTTTGCTATTTAAAGATTCATTAAGTTCACTTAAATCGTAATTTAAATTGCGCTTACTTATTTCGTCTTTTAAATTAAGTTGAGCCCGATAGGTTAGCTTTTTGTGAATTGAAACTAAATCTAATAATTGGCGGTCGTTTTTTTCTTGATACATTTAGAATGCCTTTTTACTTCTTTCAAAGATAATTGTTTCATAATCTTAACAATTAAAGATTACTTAATTCGTAATCAAACTTATTCTTTTCCGCTTTCGCGAAAGCGGAAAAACCAAACATAAACTTTCTTTCCAAAATATTTTAAAATTATTTAACGTTATAAGATTGTTCTTCAACAAGTTTCTATAACTTTAAGGAAATTACCTATTAACCATTAATTCCTGCTCTATTTTGATGAAAAAAGCACTTTTATTTATGTTTTCGCTAGTTGTTCTAGCTTCCTGCAACACAAAAACTAATGAAGAAAAACTTCAAGAACACCAAAATGAATTTTTCAAATTTAGGGAACATATTAGTCAGGTTTCTGATGATGTGATCTCGACTAGAGAACCTATCACTATCAAATTGACAGAACCTGTTGAAGGTTGGACTACAGGAAAAGAGTTGGATAATAGTTTAATAAGCCTGAGCCCTGATGTTTCAGGAAAATTGACTGCTTTAGATGCGCAAACGGTTTCCTTTTTACCTGAGAAACCACTGAAACAAGACGCTGAATACTCGGTAAGTTTTAATCTTTCAAAAGTTAAGAAGGTAGAAAAGGATTTAGAGGAGTTTACTTTTAGATTCAAAACGATTGCTCAAGATTATATTGTGAGCACGCAGCCTGTAGGTTCTTATGAAGGAGATTATCAATACGTTACTGGAGCCATTAAATCCAGTGATATCATGGAGCTGGAAAATGCAAAGCAAATTGTAACAGCAAAATTAAAGGGTAAAGAGCTGCCACTAAAATTTGAAAGCTCAATTGCTTTAGGTAAGTATTTTGAATTTAAAATCGATAGTATCCAGCGTCCTATAGAAGATGAAAAAGTAGAGATTTCATGGAACGGTAAAAGCATAGGAGTAGATAGCAAAGGAAATAATACAATTACACTTCCAGGTAAAAATAGTTTTTCAGTTACGGACATTGAATTAGTAAATGGAGATGCACAATATATCTTGATCAACTTTTCAGATCCATTAAAAACGTCTCAAAACCTGGATGGAATGATCCAGATAGAAGGTGTTGATAAAATGAAATTTGAAAGTAAAGGAAATGAGTTAAAAGTATATCCATCAAAAACGGTCACTGGATCTAAAAAAGTGGAGGTATTTACGGGAATCACCAGTATAGATGGCTATAAGTTAAAAAATGGATTCTCTAGTTATATAGCTTTTGAGCAAGTTAATCCAGAAGTGAAACTAGTGAGATCTGGTACTATATTACCATCTTCTCAAAATTCTAAAATCAATTTTAAAGCGGTTAATCTTAATGCTGTTGATGTTTGGGTTTATAAAATTTATAGCAATAATGTCTTACAGTTTTTGCAGAACAATAATTTAGATTCTTCTGGACGCATGAGAAACGTAGGAAGACCAGTTGCTCGTAAAGTGGTGGATCTTAAAGCTACAGGAAATGATGTCAACAGATGGAATACCTATTCTGTTGATTTAAATGAAGTCATCGCCACAGATCCTGGTGCTATTTATAGAGTAGAATTCAAGTACAAATTAGCTTACAGTGCTTACAAATGTGAGTACACTCCAGAAAATCAACCAGAGATTGAAGAAGTAGATTTTGACGATTCTTTTGAAGCTAGTAATTGGGATGGCGCTCAAAATTACTATTATGATGATGAGTACGGTTATTATGATTACAACTGGAGAGATCGCGAAGATCCATGTACTCATTCTTTTTATAGAAATAAAAAAGTAAGTACAAATGTGCTTGCTAGTGATTTAGGAATAACAGTAAAAAGAGGTGAAGGAAACGGTTATTTAATTGCGGTTAATAATATCATTACGACAAAACCTTTAGGTGGCGCTCAAGCAACACTATTCAATTTTCAACAACAAGAAATAGCTAGTTCGCGTACTAATAATCAAGGTCTATTAGATATCAAATTAGATAATCCAGCATTTTTTGCAAAGGTTACTTATAACAATCAGCATGGATATGTACGATTAGATGATGGTAATGCACTTTCAGTAAGTAAGTTCGATACTTCTGGAAAACGACTGAAGAAAGGAATCAAAGGCTATATCTATGGCGAGCGTGGCGTGTGGCGTCCTGGAGATCATATTTATCTAACTTTCATGCTCAACGATGCCGATAATAAATTACCTAACGGTCATCCTATCAAGTTAGAATTAAGAAACGCTAATGGAAAAATTACTCATAAAGAAGTTCAAAAAAATGGGTTGAATAATTTCTATCAATTTGATCTGAAAACAGATGATAATGCACCTACAGGAAATTGGAACGCTAAAGTAGAAGTAGGTGGCGTTACTTTTAATAAAACATTGAAGATTGAAACTATTAAACCTAATCGCTTAAAAGTAAAACTAGATTTTGATGAAGAGATTATCAAATCTGGACAGAACGTAAAAGGTTCTTTAAATGCGATGTGGTTGCACGGCGCAACTGCCAAAGGTCTTAAAGCAAACGTTACTGCAAAGTATTATGCAACGACCACTAAATTCAAGAAATACGACAGCTATGTTTTTGACGATCCTTCTAGATTTTTTGATCTTCAAGAATCCGAAGTTTTTGATGGAAACCTAGATCAAAGTGGCGACGCTACATTCAATTTTGAACCCAATATGGATTCTGAAGCTCCTGGAATGTTAAAAGCCAGTTTCCTAACTAAAGTGTATGAAAACGGAGGCGATTTCAGTACTAATGTAACAACTAAGACCTATTCTCCATATGATACTTATGTAGGTATAGACGTGCCACCAGGAGATAAGCAACGTGGCATGTTATTAACAGACACGGACCATAATTTTGACGTGGTAACTTTAGATCAAAATGGTAATCCTAAAGCAACTAAAGAGCTAGAAGTAAAAGTCTATAAGGTGAACTGGAGATGGTGGTGGCAATCACAGTCTGGAAGCCTTTCTAGATATGAAGCCAGAGAATACCGTCAGCAAGTGTATAGCAATACTATAAATACCAATTCTAACGGAAAAGGGAATTTTAAATTCTCACTTAAATATCCAGAATGGGGAAGATATCTGGTACGCGTTTATGATCCTGAATCAGGACATTCTACTGGGAAAATTATTTATGTAGACTGGCCAGGATGGGCAGGAAAAAGCCGTAAAGTAGATCCAGAAATGGCTTCTATGCTCATTTTCAATGCTGATAAGAAAACCTACAAGGTAGGAGAAAACGCAAAAATTACATTCCCATCTAGTGCTGGTGGACGTGCGTTGATTACTGTAGAAAATGGTACTGAAGTTCTTGATGCACAATGGGCAGAAACTACAGATAAGCAAACTCAAGTAACCATACCGCTCAATAACCTCTACGTTCCTAATGTTTATGTACATATTACCTATCTACAAAAACATGCACAAACAGCAAACGATTTACCGTTGAGAATGTATGGTGTGATACCATTATTAGTAGAGAATGAGGCAACACATCTTGAGCCAGAAATTAAGATGCCTAAAGAACTCGCACCTAAAACCAGTGCAAAGATTACAGTAAGTGAGAAAAACAACAAAGCCATGACCTACACACTAGCTGTTGTAGATGAAGGTTTGCTGGACCTCACTAATTTCAAAACGCCTGATGCCTGGGATACGTTCTTTGCTCGTGAAGCTTTAGGAGTAAAAACTTGGGATATTTTTGATGATGTGATCGGTGCATATGGTGGTCGAATTGACGCCGCTTTTGCGATAGGTGGTGATGGAAGCGCAGCAGCTTCTAAAGCCAAAAAAGCCAACCGTTTCAAACCTATGGTCATTCATTTAGGTCCATTTACTTTAAAAGCAGGTGAGAGCAAAACACATACGATAGACATTCCGCAATATGTTGGTTCTGTACGTACGATGGTAGTAGCTGGTAATGATCGCTCTGAAGCTTACGGTAGTGCCGAAATTGCGACTCCAGTAAAAAAGCCGCTCATGATGCTTGCCTCGCTTCCGCGAAAGCTGTCTCCTGGAGAAACAGTAAAATTACCGGTAACTGTTTTTGCAATGGATGATAAGGTAAAGGACGTAAAAGTGACTCTGGAAAACTCACCGTTCTTTGAATTATTGAATGGTAATACTCAAGATTTAAAGTTCACAGAAACTGGCGATCAGATTGCCTACTTTGATGTAAAAGTCAAGGAAGCAACTGGAATTGCACAACTGAAACTTTCTGCAAAAGGAAACGGAGAAGCAGCTGCTTATGAGACAGAAATTGATTTAGTAAATCCTAATCCGTATAGTACGATTTCTGAAAAAGCTATCGTAAAACCTGGCGAGACAGCGACTATTTCAATCAATCCTTTTGGAACTAAAGGAACTAATTCATCTACCGTGACTTTTTCTAGTTTGCCACCTATGGATTTAGGGCGTAGATTGAACTATTTGATTCGTTATCCGCATGGTTGTGTAGAGCAAACGGCTAGTGCGGCTTTTCCACAACTGCATCTTGCTAGCGTGGTAGATTTAAATAGCAATCAGCAAAAGCAAATTAGTCACAATATTAAAGCGGCGATCAATAAGTTGGGTTATTATCAGAAAGCAAATGGTGGTTTCTCTTACTGGCCGGGCAGCGGTAGTGTGAACGATTGGGGAACAACTTATGCTGGTCACTTTATGATCGAGGCAGAAACTGCAGGTTATACCGTTCCTATTTCATTCAAGTCTAACTGGATCGCTTATCAAAAAAGAGTGGCAAAACAATGGCGTTATAATGATCGCAATGATTTATATCAAGCCTACAGATTGTATTCTCTAGCAGTGGCAGGAGCTCCAGATTTATCTTCTATGAACCGTTTACGCGAAAACGCAAACCTATCTAACGATAGTAAGTTAAGACTAGCTGCGGCCTATGCATTAGTAGGACAGAACAAGGCGGCAGAAGAACTTCTATCAAAGAGTAATATAGATTTCCAACCTAATCGTTATGACTATAGAACTTATGGTTCTCCACAACGTAATCGTGCGATGGCATTAGAAACCTACACGATCATGAAAAAGGATGAGCGTGCGAGACAAATCATGGAAGAATTAGCAAAAAACCTAGATTCTGATCGTTATTACAATACGCAAGCACTGGCTTATAGTTTTATTGCCATCAGCAAATATGCAAATCATGTAGGAGGAAAAGGAGTCAACGTGAGCTATACTTTTAATGGTAAAACAACTACTGTTTCCAGTGCTAAAAGTTTGGCAAACCGCGATCTGGATATTGATGAAAAAGCTACTTCTTTTACGGTAACGAACACAGGTGATAACATGATTTTTATAACCAATGCAATGACTGGTAAATTGCCTGTTGGAAATGAAAAAACAGCTCAGAGTAAATTGAATGCCACGATCACTTATGTAGACAAAGAAGGAAAAACAGTCAACGTGAGTAAAGTAAATCAAGGAACAGAACTTACTGCGATCACTACGATTACAAATACCACTGGTTCTAGAATAGAAGATGTCGCACTGACTCAAATCTTGCCTTCTGGTTGGGAAATAGTCAATACTAGATTCACAGATTACGGCGCTGAAGAAGCAAATACCAGCATCGAATACACCGATATAAAAGATGATCGTGTCAACTACTATTTTGATTTAAAAGCTAGAGAAACACTCACTTTTAAAACAACGATCAATGCCAGTTATCTAGGAAGGTATTACCTACCGGGCATACAATGTGAAGCCATGTATGACGCAGATTATATTGTGCGTAATAAAGGACAGTGGATTGAGGTGGTGAGGTAAAACAAGTATCAGTTTCATATCCAGCGGATTGCTTCGTTGCTGCACCCCTCGCAATGACTCCTTAAAACAGTCATTGCGAGCGCTTTTCCAAAGTGATGGTCAGCGCGACGCAATCTGCTGGAAATTTGCAAAGATGCTCGTACTATTCACTCATCTAGTAGCTTTTCAAATAAATCCTTCCAATCTGGATTCATTGATTCGATCAGTGCAACTTTTCTTTTACGATTACCAGCTTTTAATTGTTTTTCTCGTGCTATAGCATCGCCTATCAGTTGAAACGATTCATGATAAACCAGTTTGTGGAGATTGTACCGAGCAGAAAATGATTTAGGATAAAACTTAGTCTTATGTCGCTTGATGCGTTGCTCAAGATTAGAAGTAACACCTACATATAAAGTGGTGTTATTTTTATTAGTTATGATATAAACATATCCAGGTATCATATAAACAAATGTAACCTAATTTTGAATCGTAATTATTTGCAGTTTAGAACTTTGGAAATTGTAATCACAGCTTATTCAACTGTTGAAGATCGTAATTTATTTCCATTTCCAGCGGATTACTTCGTCGTTGCACTCCTCGCAATGACTTATCACAACAGTCTTTGCGAGCGCTTCTCCAGAAAGATAATCAGCGCGCAGCATACCTCTGAAGAGCGGAATCCCTAAGAAACATTTTTGAAGCGATTAAGAGCTAAGACTTCAACACCTCATTTAACCTATCAACAACAGCTTTCACTTTGATAGAACTCGTCGCTTTCTTGTAACCTTTCACTACTTTATTCCCAAAAATAGAAGTAGGAACTAATGGATATTTCTTCCTATCTACGGTCAATTGATTTTCCTTTGGTTGACCGTAAGGAGCAAAACCAGCGTAAGGATGCGTATTTCCCCATAATGTAATTACTGGAACACCATACAATGCCGCAAGATGGCCATTACCGCTATCCATTGCTATCATTGCATCTAATTGAGACATAATCGTCAGCTCATTTTCAAAACTGGTTAGTCCAGCTAGATTGATCACATTTGTTGTAGTACCAGCAACTATTTGCAATTGTTTTTCTTCTTTTTTCCCACCACCAAAAAGGATAATAGTTACCTGCTCATTTTTTGCAATGGCTTGTACTATTTTCTTAGCTTTTTTAACTGTGAGCGCTTTTGTCTTATGAGCAGCAAATGGAGCAAAACCTACCCATTTTGATGTTTTTCGGCCTATTTTATCATGAATTTGAGGTAAAACAGCCTCTTTTGATAAAAATTCATTTCCTTTTAATTCGATCTTAAAACCTAATTCTCGCAAAACATCTGCATAGCGTTCTGTACTATGTTTTAAGGGTTGAAAAAAGTTTGGATCATTTACGAGGCGCTTTTTGTCTGATCTTCCTTTATCTATTTTAGCTTTAGGAATTCCTGTTAAAAATGTTCTTAGAATCTTACTGCGTAAGACATTGTGAAAGTCAGCTACTGCATCAATTTCTTGAGCCTTTATCTCTTTTGAAAGTCGGTAGAGACCAGAGATTCCTTTGTGTTTTGCATCTACATCTGCTTCTATAAACCTAATGTCAGGAATGTATTCTAGAATGGATTGGAATCGCTTTCGCGAAAGCGCAACTATTTCCACCTCAGGATAGTCTCTTTTTAAAGCCAGTAAAACGGGCACGCACATGGTAACATCGCCCATAGCGCTTAGTCTAATGACGAGAATGCGTTTAGGAAGTGGCATGTATTATTTAAGTGCTCTTAGCACAGGATTAAGCTCGTCGTCATTGTACATTTTCATTTGCTTATATACTTTCATGTACTTATCTCCATTAGAAATATCTTCTAATAATTGATCTAAAGCAGTTGATAAATCCACACGCTGCTCTAAAAGAATATCAAGTTTCTTTTGGCAGGCGTTGATATGATCTTGAGAAGCGTCTGTACGAGTTGCTTCTTCATTCATATGGTAAATTTTCAATGCAAGAATAGACAAGCGGTCGATTGCCCATGCAGGACTTTCTGTATTAATTCTTGCGCCATTTTTAATAGATACATCGCTGTATTTGTCAAGAAAATAGCTGTCCACAAATTCTACCATATCGGTACGATCTTGATTGCTAGCATCGATTTTACGCTTTAGAGTAAGTGCTGCAATAGGATCAATTTGTGGGTCTCTAATAATGTCTTCATAATGCCATTGTACCGTATCAATCCAGCACTTGCGATATAATAAATGCTCAATAAGGTGTGAATTGCGATCGTACGGATTTTCAAATTCCTGATCTACCGTGTTGATGACATGGTATTGATCAATTACTGTTTGAAAAATTTTATTGGCTTTATCTGAGAACATAAACTTGATTTAGAAATGCAAATATAAAGATTTATCAGTGCTCTATATTCTAAAGAAAATCGTAGCTACTATAATTATTAAAGGAATCCACAAAACAGATTCCCTGAATACTTTATGCTCCTGTTCTTGTAATAAACGAGTCAGGAAAATACTAATAATTGGAATTGTTAATAGAGCTGTGCCAGTCAAGATAAATTCTGCTACGACACATAAACCAGTAAACCCTAAAACTGAAAATCGAGATCTAGCACTTAAAGAAATATTAGGAAAACTTAAAAGCATAGCAACGGAAGCTATCAAACATAAAAATGCTAAGGAACTATAAAAAACTAGATCACTTGAAAACTTTATGTTTGTATAATCAAGGTTGTCATTCAACTCACTGAAGAAATCTCTCCACAAATTAGTTGTAAAGTATTGATCTATAGTAAAGGTTAGTATCAAGATGGTACTGATTGCAACAAACGGAACTGCCCAATATTTTAAATTTTTAAAAGCGTGAATCGTGATACTTAAAAAGACAATTGTAAAGAAAATAGTGCTCCAAGAATAAAAAATACAAGCAACCGCAATCCACAAGGAAGCGTCAAATATTTTTCTTGTCATTTGTTTTCCTGTACGCATACTTAGTATTCTGCGCAATGCAAGTAGCAAGAAGAGGTAGGCAAGAAAAGAATATTCACTTGTAGAGTACAGTATAACGAGAATTAATAGGCAGCTGTACAACCAGATTCCATAAGAGTTATTAGAAATAAATTCATTTTTAATTGCAATAAAATGAAAAAGCCCAATTGATAATCCTGCGGTAATCGGTATCCAAACATAACCCCAACCTAAATAAGGATGAGTAATAATATAATAACCAGTTGCAAATAGTACCATCAAAAAAGTGATGATAAAATGAATAGGTTTACTCGTTCTAAAAAAACTAGAAAGCATACGATTTTTTAACTATTTTTGCAGCAGTAACAAGCAATTTACAGAAATGGAAAGTTTATTAGACGCAATAGTAGGTTTATTTGAAATTATTTTAGCTCCTTTTGATGCCTTAAGAGAGTTAGAAGATACAAGCTGGTTTGCAGCAAATGCCATCTCATGGCTATGTATTCTTATTTTAGTAGTAGCATTTGTTTACTGGATGAAGCAATTAAAAGAATATGACAAGGAAGAGGATAAAACTCAAACTGGTCATTCTTTCTTAGGTTAAAAATTTTAGCTTTTTATAGGTCAAAACCTATATCAGTTCTATAATACATCTTATCAAATTGTAGTTTTTCTACATTTTGATAAGATTTTTTTAGTGCCTGTTTGAAATCAGTTCCATAACTGGTTACAGCCATAACACGTCCTCCATTAGTCACAATCTTCCCTTCTTTTATTGCAGTACCAGCATGAAAAACAATGCTGTCTACTACATTTTCTAAACCTATAATTTCCATACCTTTTTCATAAGCTTCTGGATAACCGCCTGCAACACACATTACAGTTGTGGCGTATCTAGAATCTATGTTGAGATGTTCTTTGTGTAGTTCCGCTTTCGCGAAAGCGTGCAAATGACTCAACAAATCGCTAGAAATACGAGGCAATACAACTTCAGTCTCTGGATCGCCCATTCTTACGTTATACTCGATCACTTCTGGCTCACCATCCACAATCATGAGGCCTATGAATACAAAGCCCTTATAGACGATGTTCTCCTTTTTGAAACCTTCAATGGTAGGTTTTATAACTCGATCTTCAATTTTTTGCATTAGAAGATCATCTGCAAACGGAACCGGTGACACGGCGCCCATTCCGCCAGTGTTTAATCCAGTATCGCCTTCTCCTATGCGTTTGTAATCTTTTGCGGTAGGCATCACTTTATAAGAATTACCGTCTGTCATCACAAAAACGCTCATCTCTATTCCAGATAAAAACTCTTCTATCACTACCTTATTTGATGCTGCACCAAATTTGCCACCTACTAACATTTCTTCAAGAGACTCCTTAGCTTCTTTGGCATCTGGAATGATAAGAACTCCTTTTCCTCCTGCAAGTCCATCTGCTTTGAGTACAAACGGCGGTTTTAAGGTATCTATAAAGGCCATTCCTTCCTTAAGGGTTTCTTTTGTGAAGCTTTTGTAAGCCGCAGTAGGCACGTTATTGCGTTGCATAAACTCTTTAGCAAACTCTTTAGAACCTTCAAGAACAGCACCTTCTTTTGACGGGCCTATGACATTAACATGTTTTAAGTCATCGCTTTGAAAAAAGTCATAAATACCATCCACAAGCGGCGCTTCTGGACCTACGATAAGCATTTCAATATCATTCTCTAATACAAATGTTTTTATGGCAGCAAAATCAGTTATTCCTAGATTTACATTAGTAGCTATTTGATCAGTCCCAGCATTTCCTGGAGCAACAAATAACTTAGACAGTAGGGAACTTTTAATAATTGAGTGTGCAAAAGCGTGCTCACGGCCACCGCTTCCTAAAATAAGAACATTCATGCGTTGTGTTTATGGAATGCAAAAATAAGTTTTTGCTAAGATTGAGAGAAAGTGATTAGAATTAGTTTAGTTAAGATATTCAATACAATTGTTGATAGTTTAATAAACTCGAGTTTCTATATTATTTTATTTTGTAACTTGTATTCAAATAAAAACGATGTTGACAAAGGAAAAAATACTAGAAAGTTTGGAAAATTTGCCAGATAAATTTGAACTAGATGATTTTCTTGAAGAGTTATACTTAATAGAAAAGATAGAAAAAGCGCGCGAACAATCTAAAAATGGCCAGGTATACACTCATGCAGAGATGCAAAAACGTATAAAGTCTTGGTCTCATTAAATTGGACACATACAGCAGACGAAGATTTGAATTCCATCTTTAATTTTATAGCAAAAAATTCGACTTATTATGCACACCGGGAAATTAATAAAATTTATGTTGCGGCAAGTTCACTCCAATTGCAACCTGTATTAGGGAAAGTTGTTTTTACTAAAGAAAGTTTTAGTCTAAGAGAACTTGTTGCTGGCAATTACAGAATTATTTATGAAATTATAAATGAAGAGCGCATCGATATTCTTTTCATCCACCATGGTGCAAGAGATTTAGGTAAACGACTTAGAAAACTATAATCAGTGCCACTCCAACTCTTCCATAAAACATTAAAACTACAGGGTTTTAAGATCGACCAAGCTCGTAATGAGTTTACCGCTATTTCTATTCATGATATAGAGAAACGTAAACAGAAAATTTTAAAACACCATTTTACCAGCAACCATTTTTATAATTCATTAGTAACAAACAAAAAGGCAAACTGGAATGAATTACCAGTTTTGTCAAAGAAGGATTTCCAACAACCTTTGTACAAACGATTAAGCAAAGGATTTACTTTAAAAAATGTTTTTAAAGGCAAAACCAGCGGTTCTAGTGGGCATCCATTTATGTTTGCAAAAGATAAATATGCTCACGCCATGACTTGGGCAGCTTTTCATGAGGCTTATATGCAACATGGCATTAATCTAAATACTTCATTGCAAGCGCGATTTTATGGAATACCCTTAAGTGGTAAAGGAAGGTATCTGGAATTGATAAAGGATTTTATCAGTTACCGCAAGCGTTTTCCTATTTTTAATATGAATGATGAAGTTTTAGAGCGCTTTGTCAACCAATTTACAAAAACCAAATTTGATTATATCAATGGTTACACCAGCAGCATAGTCTTGCTGGCCAACTATTGTAAACGTAAAAATTTGATTTTAAAGGGTGTTTGTCCATCCCTTAAAATTTGTATCGTAACTAGTGAGATGCTTTTTCCAGACGATAGATTACTACTTGAAGAATGGCTAGGAATTCCTGTTGTAAATGAATATGGAGCTAGTGAGATAGGACTGATTGCCATGCAAAATAGTAAAGGTGATTTTGAAGTGAATCAGCAAAACCTTTTCGTTGAGATTGTAGACGAGAATAATCAACCGCTTCAAGATGGAGTAGTAGGTCGCATTCTAATTACCGATTTATTTAATAAAGCGCATCCTATGATACGTTATGAAATAGGTGATTTAGGAAGTCTAGAAACCTTAGAAAACGGCACTAGAATTCTAAAAGAACTTCAAGGCCGCACCAGTGATATTGCTCGTTTACCTAGTGGTAAGGTAATTCCTGGATTAACTTTTTACTACGTAACCAAAAAGATTATAAAAGACGAAATAGAGATTTTAGAATTTGTAGTGATCCAGAAAAAACCTTCTCTTTTTGAGATTCAGTATGTGAGTAGTACCGATATGGATGAACGCCTAAAAATTGATATTCAAAAGGCAATGGACGAATATCTAGAACCTGGACTTAAAGTAAAATTTACAAGGTTAGCAGTTCTCGATAGAAGTAAACGCGGGAAGTTAAAACAGTTTATGAGTGAGGTGAAATAAACTTGCTATTAATCTCATTAATTAAACATTTACTTTCAATCTATTTTTTACTAAAAACTGCTCATAAAAAAAGCGCACCATCAAAACCGTACTTTTTATTGCAGAATATCCTAAATGAGTTCTATAAACAGCATAATTATACTTAATCAAATCAAACTTGTTTGCAGAAAGTCCTTCACTTAAACGGTAACTTGCGATCGGCTCTTGAATACCTATGGCATAATCTGCTTTTTTTAAAACATCTAGCCACATTGCCCAGTCTTGCCTTTTACGCAAAGCAGGCATGTAAAATTTGCCTAATTTTTGAGCGTTATAAATTCCCGTAAGGTTGCCTAGGTAATTAGCCTTTAAAAGTCTTTTGAAAGTAAGCTTTTCAAAAACATGATGGATCTGTTCTGGATGTTCTGGCGATGTTGAAAATATCTCATAAGCTCCATAACAAGCCACTGCATTTTGTGATTTCATAGCCTCAATTTGTATTTCTAGCTTTTTAGGCTTCCATAGATCATCTGCATCTAGGAAGGCTATGTAGGTTCCTGTTGCGGCTTCTACTCCTTTGTTGCGAGTAATTCCTGCACCGGCGTTTGAGGAGTTTTTTAAAGTGATAAAACTTACTTCACTAGAAGCGTTATTTGATGCGTACGCTTTCGCGAAAGCGAGACTTTCATCTTCACTACAATCGTCAATAATTATAATTTCTAGAGGTCTATAAGTTTGAGATAAAATACTATCAAGTGACTCCTTAACCGTTGCAACGCTGTTGTAAGTAGGCATTATGATAGAAACAAGCTCCATTAGTATGCTTTTTCTTCACCTTGAAATACGTTGGCAATCGTTTTAAAAATGATGACAATGTCTTGAGCGATATTCCAGTTTTCTATGTAATAAATATCATTGCGCACACGTCCTTTGATGTCCTCTTCAGTTTCTACCTCGCCTCGATAACCGCTTACTTGAGCTAGTCCTGTAATACCAGGTTTTACAAAATGGCGCACCATGAATTTATCAATACGTTCTGCATACATATGTGTGTGACTTACCATGTGAGGTCGTGGACCTACAACACTCATATCTCCTAAAAGTACATTGAAGAATTGTGGTAACTCGTCGATACTGGTCTTGCGTAAAAACTTACCTATTTTAGTAATTCTATGGTCACCACGTTTTACTTGATGTAAATGGGCAGTTTTATTAGGCACCATTGAACGGAATTTAAAACAAGTAAATTCTTTGTAATCTAAACCGTTGCGAGCTTGTTTAAAGAAAACAGGTCCTTTAGACTCCAGTTTAATTATTATGGCCACTAAAGGTGTGAGCCATGACATAACACCTATAATTACAAATAAGGAAAATACGATGTCAAAAGCTCTTTTGGTAATTTTATTTGCAAGATCATCAAGAGGTATTTCTCTCAATGATAATACAGGAGTAAGGCCGTAATAATCACAATGCACCTGCTGTGAAAGTACAGCCTCTGTATCTGGTATGAATTTGAGCGTTCTCAAATTGTTATCTGCAAAATCAGTTAGTTCTACTAATTGATCATTGTCCAGTTCTTTTACAGAGCAAAAAATCTCATCAATTTTATTATCGATTACCCATTTTTGAAAATCGGCTAGAGTGAAACTTGCGGTATGGACATCGATCACTTTTTTAGATCGATAGCCATAGTCTGTATGTGTTTCAAAAAATTGATAAAGTTGCTCTGTTTCTTCATTAACACCTAGAATAGCCACGTTTCTAAAGTTTCCGCCTAGTGTGCTTCTATAATTCTTTAGAATAAAGAATAAACCAATTTTTACTAATGATATTCCTCCTATAGTAGTTGCTAAGTAATTAAAAATATAGGTGGACTCTCTACTCAGCTCGTAGTAGTAACCAAAAAACGCAAATACTACAAAAGCAAAAAATACAGATTGCCTTGCAAGTCGCATCAATAAAGTAGTAAACTTTGTATTCCTACGGATTTTGTAAAAGTCTAATTGCATGGAAATGATAACCCAACAAATACCTATAAAAATACTATAGGTAAGTAAATCAAAGCTTTCCACAAAAAAATAAGACGCAGCAAGAATAATTATTCCCAAATCCAGAATATAGGAAATAGGTGTAATAAAACCAGAAAAACGGCCGTTGCGATAGGCAATACTATCTGCGGATATGTTTGGTAAAGTCTTTGTGGTCACGTTTGTTTAATTCTTCTTTTGACAATGATTTGAAATACTCAAAAGTTATTCTCATTCCTTCTTCACGGCCTACTTTAGGTTCCCAATCTAGGACTTCTTTTGCTAGGCTTATATCGGGACGTCTTTTTAAGGGGTCATCCTGTGGTAAATCTTTATAAACTACTTTTTGATCTGTTCCTGTAAGTGCTATGATTTCTTCAGCAAAATCACCTATCGTGATTTCATTAGGATTACCGATGTTCACGGGATCTGAGTAATCGCTCAACAGCAACCTGTAAATTCCTTCTACTTGATCATCTACATAGCAAAATGATCGCGTTTGTGTTCCATCACCGAAGACGGTAATATCTTCACCTCTCAAAGCTTGTCCCATAAAGGCAGGAATCACACGACCGTCATTCAATCGCATTCTAGGGCCATAAGTATTAAAAATACGTACAATTCTAGTTTCTAGACCATGAAACCTATGGTAAGCCATCGTCATGGATTCTTGAAAACGTTTTGCCTCATCATAAACTCCACGAGGTCCTATAGTATTCACATTTCCGTAGTAAGACTCGTCTTGAGGATGTACTAATGGGTCTCCATAAATCTCACTGGTAGATGCAATAAGTAATCTTGCTTTTTTTGCCATCGCAAGGCCGAGTAAATTATGCGTTCCTAAAGAACCTACTTTCAACGTCTGAATAGGGATTTTGAGATAATCTATAGGACTGGCAGGACTAGCAAAATGTAAAACATAATCTAATTCTCCAGCAACATGCACATAATTTGATACATCTTGATGATAAAACTCAAAATCTTCAAGAGGGAAAAGATGCTCTATATTTTTAAGATCACCGGTGATAAGGTTATCCATCGCTACTACACAATAACCTTCTTTGATAAAACGGTCACAGAGATGTGAACCTAAAAATCCAGCGGCACCGGTAATAAGAACTCTTTTTTTCATATAGATTATGGGTTGAATCGGGCGGTAAATATAGGAAAATTGAAAGCGTACTCTGGAGGATTTCTTGCGAAACCTTAAAATGGTTTTCTAAAAACAGCTTATTCTAAAAAATTAAAGAATTGGGATTCAAAATCAATCCTTCATAATCCTGCAACTCTTCTTGTGCAGCAACACCTGGATAATCGCCTTTATATTCCCCAATATTAGTCATTATTTGAAAATGAAGATGTGGGCTGTATCCTCCGTTTTCTTCTGGTTTTCCTAAGGTTGCTATGATGTCGCTTTCGCGAAAGCGAGAACCAACAGACCAGTTTTCCATATCACTAATTGCGAGATGACCGTAAAGTGTATAGAGTTGTTTACCGTTGAAATCATGTTCTAAGATCAAGGTAGGTCCATAATTCCCATCGTCATCGTTGTTTGCAAAACTATGTACTACACCATCCATAAATGCATGAACGCTTGTACCAGCTGGCGCCCAAAGATCTATTCCCATATGAACATCGCGCACCAGTCCAGCCTGGAACCTAGCCGATTTTCTATACAAAGCACGCTGTTCTAAATAACCGCCATGAGCGATATATTTGCCGGTTTTGGACCGCTGGTTATCTAAATATTTTTCAAAAATGTCGATATCACTCACGTCATTATCATCCCAAAAAGGGTTCTTAATTGATAAGTCAATAGGGAAGTAATTGTTTTTACTGAATTTGGGATCAATAAGGTGTTTAAAAGCCATGATAAGTAATCTTGATTCTTGAATCATTCAGTGCGACGGTCTTGAATCTATATGAAATAGCAATTTAGTAAAATAACTAGCTTTTAGTTATCGATAAGCCTTTAAAATACTCGGTAAATTCCGTATTTTTAAACCAAATAAATGTAATTATGATCAATAGAACGGTAAAAGGCGTAGAAGAAGCGCTGGAAGGCGTTACAAGCGATATGACTTTTATGGTAGGTGGTTTTGGCCTTTCTGGAATTCCTGAAAATAGTATCGCGCAACTTGTAAAAACTGGAGCTAAAAATCTTACTTGTATTTCTAATAATGCAGGGGTAGACGATTTTGGATTAGGTTTGTTATTACAAGGCAAACAAATCAAGAAAATGATTTCTTCTTATGTAGGAGAAAATGATGAGTTTGAAAGACAAATGTTGAGTGGTGAATTAGAAGTAGATCTGATACCACAAGGAACTCTTGCCGAAAGATGTCGTGCCGCTCAAGCAGGAATACCAGCATTTTTCACACCAGCAGGCTATGGTACTGAAGTGGCCGAAGGTAAAGAAGTACGCGATTTTAATGGAAAACCTCATATTCTAGAACGCGCCTTTAAAGCAGATTTTGCTTTTGTAAAAGCATGGAAAGGTGATGAAGCAGGGAATTTAATATTCAAAGGAACCGCTAGAAACTTTAATCCAGTTATGGCTGGCGCTGCAACAATTACTGTCGCTGAGGTTGAGGAACTTGTTCCAGCAGGACAACTAGATCCTAATGAGATCCATATCCCAGGCATCTTTGTAAAACGCATTTTTCAAGGAGCTAAGTATGAGAAGAGAATTGAGCAGAGGACTGTAAGGACTCGTGATTGATTAATTAATTTGCTGATGTGCTAGTGTGCTGATGAATAAAATAATTTGATATGCAGAAAAATATTATAGTTGAGAAATCAACTGAATTTGCTCTTGAAATTATTGATTTCACTTCCTTTTTGAAAAAAGAAAAGCACTACGAAATTTCCAGCCAATTGTTTAGGAGCGGAACTAGTATAGGAGCAAATATTAATGAATCTCAACACGCTGAAAGCAGGAAAGATTTTATACACAAATTAAAGATTGCGGCGAAGGAAGCTTCTGAAACGAGATACTGGCTGTTCTTATGCACAAAATCAGACAGCTTGCCTTCTCCAAAACAAGAATTGTTCAATCAACTAGAAAGTATAGAGAAATTATTATCAAAAATAATCTCTACCACAAAAAGCAGAATGTGAAAATTAGCACATTAGCACATCAATTAATTAGCACATTAGATAAATATGTTAGACAAAATAGGAATTGCAAAAAGAATTGCACAAGAAGTAAAAAACGGTTACTACGTGAATCTAGGAATAGGAATACCAACCTTAGTGGCTAACTATGTTCCTGAAGGAATAGATGTAGAATTCCAGTCAGAGAATGGAGTTTTAGGTATGGGACCTTTTCCATTTGAAGGAGAAGAAGATGCCGACGTTATAAATGCTGGTAAACAAACCATTACGACCATGCCTGGCGCCAGTTTTTTTGATAGCGCCACTAGTTTTGGGATGATACGTGGGCAGCACGTAGATCTGACTATTCTAGGAGCAATGGAAGTTGCTGAAAACGGCGATATCGCCAACTGGAAAATACCAGGTAAAATGGTAAAAGGAATGGGTGGCGCCATGGATCTCGTTGCCAGTGCAGAGAATATAATCGTAGCGATGATGCATACCAATCGAGCTGGAGCATCAAAACTGCTTAAAAAATGCTCACTACCACTTACTGGAGTGAATTGTATCAATAAAATAGTAACAAACCTAGCCGTGCTTGAAGTTACGGATAAAGGTTTTAAACTTTTAGAACGTGCACCTGGAGTAAGTGTAGAAGAAATTCAAAACGCTACAGACGGAACTTTGATTATAGATGGAGAGATTCCTGAGATGAGTATTTAACAAGACAACCGACTTACTGACGATTGACGACCGAGAAAAAGAATCTACAATGTTTGGTTGAGCGATAGTCGAAACCTATTTGCTTAGCACAATCTCTACGTATAGAAAAACGTATTCGACTGTAGCTCAGACTGACAAATCGATAACATTAAAATAACTTTTTTCCATTTCCAAATAGTATAATTAATTCTGCCCTTAGGGAAATAGCTTTTTAGAAGCCAACATGCCAAGTATTTGTCTTGGCATGTTTCAAGAATAGTTGAAGTTATTTCAGAGTTATAAAATAAGTTTTAACAAGTTTTTTTAATTTCACCACTCTTAGTTTTAACCTGATTAAATTTAATTCAAATGAAACCAATACATGTTATAAGTTTAATTATTTTATTCTTAGGAATATCGTGTAAATCTGACGTAAAAAAGGATCTTAATTCAGAACAATCATTTGAATATAAAGATTATGCATTTGATTTGAGATGTACACAAAAGGTATGTGAAGAGCCACATGTACTTATTACATATGATTATATGTCAACGGAATTATTGTTTTTTTCAGAGAATTACTTGCTAATTGACAACAAGAATTTAGAAGATAATAGTTTTAATTTAATCAAATGGAAAGTAAGTTTTGAAGAAGTGAATGAAATTATTGCTCTTGCTAGAAAAAGTAATATAGATATATTTTACGCTGCAAATGAATCCTTTTTAACAGATTATTTAAATGATTAAAATTTTTAGTAGTGTTCTGATGTCTTTGACTTTTATTGCCATTGTAAATCAAAGACGACAAATAGAGGTTGAACGCATTGTAATTTCAAACCCAAACGTAGAAATAGATTTTGAAAAAGATTACGATCAAAGTTTGAAAGTATACTATGATGTAGATAAAGAACTTCTACTTATTTCAAATCTAGATCGCGCATTAGAAGTAAAAAAAAGAGGAAGATACGGTCTTTATGGAAAAAGTGATTTTATTTATATTAAGCCAATTAATACAGATCAGTTGAGAGGCGCTGTAGCAAAGTTATCTGAATATGCTTTAGTGGAACATATATCTTTATATGAAATGCTTATCATGCATAAAGAGGCTAAGATCAATAGTGAAAAATAGATCATGTTGCGCAATTGTCTACAACTTTTTAAGTTGACCTACAAGATTTCCCAAAGGGCAGAATTAATTCTATCCTTTGGAAAGCATTAATATAGTTAAGATGTTGGATTTGAAAAGATCTGTTTGTTGTCCTTTTCAAAATTCAATTTCAATTTCAAGTTCGAATTCTTCTACACCTCATCAAAATTCACCACAACTTTTGCACTGGTGGCATAAGCTTGACAGGCAAGAGAAAGTCCGTCAGCGATTTCACTATCGGTTAAGATGGCGTTTTTTGCCATTTGTGCCGTTCCTTCTTCTATCTGGCAAATACAAGAACTACAAATACCGCCTTGACAACTGTACGGTGCGTCGATGTCATTTTTAAGCATCACGTCTAGTAAATTATCGGTACGCTTTACTGTAAGTGTGTGTTTTTCGTCATCAAGAATGACAGTAAGCTCGGTAAGGTGACTGTCTTCAGTGATCTCGATCTCATTTTCTTTGGCTGTGAAAAGCTCAAATTTTACGTCTTCTTTAGCAAGAACTTCCTTTTCAACAAGATTGTCTGTTGCCATCGTAATCATTTCTTCAGGTCCACATAAGTACGCTTTCGCGAAAGCGAGATCACTAACTTTCTGTTTCAAGAAATAGTTGAGGTTGGACTTACTCACACGACCAAAAAGTGCCTCATCGCGCTCTTCACGGGAGAAACAATATTGCAGTATAAAACGGTCACCATATTGATCTTTTAGATCATTAAACTGCTCGTGGTAAATGGTTTGTGCTACCGATTGATTTCCATAGATCAAAGCCACTTTACTGTCGGACTCATTAGTAAGCACGTCTTTTATGATAGAAGTAATAGGAGTGATACCACTTCCTGCTGCAACCATTAAATAATTTTGAGCAGTATCGCTTTTCTCATGGATAAAAAGCCCGTCTGGAGCAGCAACTTCTAATTGATCTCCAGCTCGTAAGGTCATCGCATAATTAGAAAAAACACCTTTTTCCACCGCTTTAATAACTACTTTTAAATCGGTTTCATGCGGTGCACTAGAAAGAGAATAGGCGCGACGCACCTCTTCTTCATTAATAGTGGCTTTAAGAGTTAAGTACTGTCCAGCTTGATAAGTAAACTCTGCAGATAGGTTTTCTGGAATCTCAAAAACCACTTCTACCGCTTGAGAAGTAACTTTAGTAACTTGTTTTATAGTAAGATGATGAAAAATCATGTCGTATTTTTAAAGCTGCAAAAGTAATAATTGAAATCCAAGCTGTAACATTTTTATAGTTTTTGTAACTAACTAAGCAAATCAAACCGAAAATGATCAAAAAATTTATTAATCTGGAATGGAAGAGCTTCATAAGAAGCGCTGCGTTTAAACAAAACTTAGCTTTTAAAATCCTGATGATTTTTGGAGCTATATATATGTTAGCGGTTTTGGGAGGTTTAGGATTTGGGTCCTACTTTATTATTGAAGAATTAGAGCTAGGTGAACCCATTCGCGTAGTGAACCAATATTTGATTTACTATTTCTTTTTTGATCTAGCGATGCGCTACATGCTTCAAAAAATGCCGGTGACTAATATCAAACCGTTGCTTTATCTTCCTATTACGCGATCTAATATTGTAAAATATGCATTGGGTAAAACCAGCATTTCATTCTTTAATATAGCGCATGCCTTCTTTTTTATTCCTTTTAGTATTGTATTATTAGTAAAAGGAGATGCCGCTTTTATAAATGTATTAGGCTGGCATCTTGCTATGATTTGTATTACTTACACGATTAATTATCTAAATGTATTCATGAATAATATGGATAGCGTTTTCTATCCAGTAATAGGCTTAATTGCGGCGAGTGGGATCTTACAGTATTACGGCATTTTTGATATAACAAACTATTCAGCACCAGTATTTGATTTCTTTTATGATAACGCTTTTGGTTTTATCATTCCGCTTGCTCTGGCAATTTCTAGTGCTTACTTTGCTTTTAACTACTTCAAAAACCAATTGTATCTAGACGCTGGTTTAAAGACTGAGGTGAAAGAGGCGAGTACAGAAGACTTAAGTTTCTTAGACCGATTCGGTAAAGTATCTACTTATTTAAAGAACGATATTAAACTTATAAAACGTAATAAAAGAGCGCGTACCACATTTCTAGTAGGTTTCTTATTTGTGTTTTATGGTTTCTTTTTCATGAATGAAATCTATGATAGTATTAATGGAATGAAAGTTTTTGCCGGACTGTTTTGTACTGGTGGATTCTTATTTATGTTCGGTGGACTGGTGCCATCTTGGGACAGTAGTTATTACAAACTCATGATGTCGCAAAACATTCCTTACCGTGACTTTTTATTGAGCAAATGGTGGTTAATGATCGTTTCTACCGTAGTGAGCACGTTGCTATGTACTTTGTACCTTTACTTTGGTTGGGACTGGTGGTTTGCTATGATTGCAGGTGCTATTTACAACATAGGTTTTAATAGTTCGGTAGTACTTTTAGGCGGTGCTTATGTAAAAACACCTATAGACTTGATGAGTTCTAAGAAAGCTTTTGGAGATTCTAAAGCTTTTAATGCCAAAACCTTACTTCTAGTAATTCCTAAACTATTCTTACCGGTACTTATTTATTATGCTTTTGCATTGACTATAAATGAGTCGGCTGGATTTATCGCCATTGCAGTTACAGGAGTTTTAGGGCTTTTATTCAGGAATAAGATATTTGACCTTATCGAGCGTGTTTATAAAAAGGAGAAGTACGATACGATTGCTGCCTATGCTCAAAAGGATTAACAGTTAAATAAAGATTTTAATGATCTCGCTTTCTTTTTAGTTTCGCTTTCGCGAAAGCGGAATCAAAAAGAAGTTCATGCCGCACTTGATGCGGTACCAAAGCGGAACAACAACTAACTAATAAGACATTTATAATTATGATTTCAATAACAAACCTTTCAAAAGTATACAACGGCGTTTCTGTACTAGATATAGACGAATTAAAGATTCATAAAGGGCAAGCCATAGGTCTTGTAGGAAATAACGGTGCTGGAAAAACAACCTTATTTTCTCTATTGCTGGACTTGATACAGCCTACGAGTGGTTATATTTTGAGTAATGATATTAAAGTAAGCGAGAGCGAAGACTGGAAACCTTTTACCAGCGCTTTTGTAGATGAGAGTTTCTTAATAGGTTATTTAACACCAGAAGAATATTTTTATTTCATAGGTGAATTAAGAGGTCAGAATAAAGCAGATATAGACGCGCTCATGGCTTCTTATTCTGATTTTTTCAATGGTGAAGCCATAGGTCAGAAAAAATACTTGCGTGATTTATCTAAAGGAAATCAAAAAAAGGTAGGAATAGTTGCCGCATTAATAGGCAATCCAGAAGTCGTAATTCTAGATGAGCCTTTTGCAAATCTAGACCCTTCAACTCAAATCAGGCTTAAGAAAATAATCAAAGAACTGGCTGATGATCCTAATACTACTGTTCTAGTTTCATCACACGATTTACAACATGTTACTGAAGTAACGCAGCGTGTTGTGTTATTAGAAAAAGGGAAAGTGGTCATGGACAAGGAAAAAACAGCAGGCACTTTTGCAGAGTTAGAGAACTATTTTAAAGGAATTTCTGAGAGCTATGCTCCTGTTCCTGTTTTAGAAGAGGAATAATATGCACCCTAGATATAAAATGTTAGGCATTCATGTAGTGATCTTTTTGGGAGTCTTTTTACTAACAAGATATCTTATGATGCAATTTATGGTTACACCTAGTAACACATGGCTTACTCTGGTACCTGCGGTTCTTGCATGGGTTATATCTCCAAGACCGCATGTGGTACAAATGCAATCAGGTAAGGAATATGGTTTAAAGTTTCTTTTTAGTAAGAAGGTTTATAAGATGTAATTACCTTTGAAAAAAATCTATAATGAGTCCTAAAATTAGAGTTTTCCTTATTTACGGTGTTTGCTTTACAGCGCTATTTTTGATAACGAGATTTGTTTTATTACAGTTCATTGAGCAAGGAGTCTGGACTACGTTTGTACCTATAGGTATAGCTATGATATTTTCTCCTAAACCTCACATCGAGGAAACCGAAAACGGTCGTGAATACAGTCTTAAATCTATCTTTTCTAGTAAGCCTTTTAAGTTTTAAATGATACCACGATCCATTTGAAGAGAATTTGATTAAGGATTTCATTAAAAACAAAGACCTAAGAATTATTTTTCTTAGGTCTTTATCGTTGAACTTCTTTACTATTTGTTTCAAAAACTATTTCACTCTCCAGCGGTTTTTGTGTTTAATGTTTTTAATTATTTCTTCAATAGCATCTTCTTTTTCTTTATCGGTGTCATAACGTTTGCCGTTTCCGTAGGACTTCGAGTAAGGCTTTGATTGTAGTGTTTTATCATCTTTTATTTCAAAAGCAGCATAACGTATGTAATCTTGATCTTTGTAGCTATCTTTATTCTTATAGTGATAAAGGTAAAGAGCTACTTTTTCATCTTTATCTGTCGTGATAAGTTTCTCTTCTATAAAGGTGATCTCATCTTCATTTTTATCAAATGATCTAGAGGTCAGCACGATACTTTTAGCCAGTTCTTTTTGAGTAATTTCTGGAGATAGTTTTAAATCATTTTTTGCCGTATGGATAACGATTTCTGATTTTAGAACGATGTCTTCTTCCATTTCTTCCAGCAGTATATCAGGGATAGACTCTTTATTTTTCATGAGTAAAGTAAAGTATACGGCAATAGCATCATTTTTACCACTATCTAAAAGTTTTTCAAAGAAGTCTTGAGCGCTTCTATCCTTACGGAATGGAAATATGAGTTTTACATAATCACTTAAAAGATCATTACTATTATTGTTATAACTTGTTTTTCTCGCACTTAGCGTTCTTTTAATTTCGATCTTTCCGTCGGTGATGATTTGCTTACGGTACTTTTTGTACACTTTTTTCTTTACAAATCCAGAATCTTTAACTTTTGCAAGTAGTTCATAAACAGGAGATTTGTATTCGCTTATGGAAGCATAAGTAAGCAAGTCAGGAAATAATTTTGCAGATAATCGTAAAGAATCACCATAACTATTAAGTGCATTAGAAATTCCAGACTTTTTTAAAGGCAAATCTTTTTCTAACAGATCCAATACTTTTTCATGAGTACTTGTAGTTTTTTTACGAAGCAACTTTCTCAGTATGACCAGCTGCACATCTGGATCGTTATAGGACGATTCATAAAGGCTTGTTATAAAAGGAAGCACTCGGTTATCCTTTAAATCTATCAACTCTTCTAAAGTATATTCTCTCACATCTTTGAGAGAGGCATCATCTGAATCTACAGTGTTTATAAGGTCTATCATTTGAGATATATCCTTAGTTTTAAACTTCACCTTATCATTTGCTTCAAAGACTAGTGTATCTTTTTCTTTTACTCCTTCAAAGAAAAGAGCTGTTTTATCTTCAAATACATCTTTACCTACCATAGTATCCTGAGGAGAAAAACTAGCATAAAATTCTTCAACAAATTTAGACGGTTGTTTTGTGCTATCAATAACCGTTTTGAGATGGTACAACCTGCCTTTATAGTACACATCTTTTGCAAGAATATGCTTGGAACTAAGGCTATCTTTAAATGTTCTATTATAGGTATAAATCGCTCCTTTTTGCTCTTTTTCTTTGTCTTTTGCTCTTAGGTTGCTACGGTACAATTTCATGTCAGACCAGTCATTATCATCCACATGTTCCCATAAATCTTCTGGTTTGTGAAACATTTGAAGGTCATGAAACTTGGTCATTTTTACTTCAATTTGCTCGTTTGATGGAGTGGTATAGAAAGAATACTTTTCTTTCTCTTCATAATCCTTCTGATCATCTCGTGAAAATCTCCTTCTAGACATAGGAGCCTTTACTGGACTTTTAACATTAAAAAACATCGCAGTATCCTGCACCGTTTTAAAATCATCGTATGCAATGGTATTGAACTTTATAGAATTAAAATAGGCGTCAGCTTTTTCTTGATTGTCACCAGTGTAACCCATTAAATAATAACTACCATCCTTTACTATAGACTTGAGTTCTAACTGAGTTTTAAGCACACTATCCATGATTACAGTAGCTCGGTAACTGTAATAAGGTTGTTTTTTTACAGCTCCTTTTTCTATCTCATATTCCAGTTCATTTACAAACTCTTCCACTATAAACTGAGCTTCAAATTTATCTTCCTCTACATACTCTGTGTCAAAAATGGGAGCTTCTTGGAAAAAGTAAAAAGAAGTACCATCAGTTCCTTGTAGTAGAGTTTTACCAGGATTTTCAAGGTTATTTGCTACTGCATGTTCTGGAAATAACATGCTGTATTTATTATAAGGCGCTTTAAAGGTGCTCAACTTTTCACTGTTAGGTAAAAACTCTATGGAGCTAAAAATCTCTTGCTCGTATTGCTTTACAAAATCTAACTTTCCTCCAAATTTGATGATCACTAACTCAAGAGGTGTTTTATAAATATGATATTTTTGATAATCTCTCTTTTTTGTTTTGTTCAAAATAGAATAGCCAGGATATGGTGCGGTCAATTCTATTTTTTCTATAATTTCTCCAGGAATATCTTCAAATAAAATATTATCGACAAAATCCAGATCTATTTTTTTCTTTTCGGTAGGAAGGTAATCTAGCGTGTTAATTCTAGAAATGGTTAAATAAGCACCATTAGTCATTTCGGGAATCATATAGAAAGACTGATTCCCCATGCTAAATTCTCTTAGGTTGTCAAAAGTTTTAAGGGAAAGAAATTGATCAGGTGTACGCTTTCGCGAAAGCGTAGGAGCCACAAAACTCTCGTCTAAATTCTTTTTTTCTTTTTTAGCAAGCTCTGTTTGCTCAGATGTTAGCGCTTTTACGGTGTAACCTTTGTCTTGCAGCATTTGTATCATTCCTTGCTCGCCAGGTAAGTGTGCAGCGCCTACTCCAGCAAATATGGTCTGAGTTTTCATAACAGAGTCCATTACAACCACCATATTCTCATTGCGATCGTACAACATGTTTTTTCTAAAGTACTCCGTATTTGTTGCAGCTCCTATAGAGTCTAGCAAAGAAATATTGCGATCTCTATAGACATTTTCTTGAATCGTGTACCTATTTTCTTTTTCTAGCCGCTCTTCCAGCCATTGATCAATCTCTTTTTTAGATGGGTTTGTAGCTGCTTTTGATGTAAGGTATTGAGATTCATTAAAGTCTTCTAGACTTATGATGGGTTTACCAGCTTTTTTTCCGGCTTGAAAAATAAACATGTCTAGATAGGTCTCTTCTTCAAAATTATCAGAGGCGCCATTTTTACGATATAAATAACCGTTTAATGCCATATCATTCATTCTTATGCTTGAACGTACCATTTGAAGTGGCGGATGTTCTAACTTGAATAAATCTTCATAAAAAGAAGAACGGTAGGATCCAGACATATTCTGAACAGATAAGATTTGCTCGCTATAATATTCGTCCATCCATTGTGTAGGATCACTTTCTAATGCTACTGCATCTACTTTTTTTAACGATTCAAAGAACACATCATCTAACCTAAAGGCAACTTTGCTGCTTACATGCATAGTACCATATAAATAGGAAGGTTCTTCTAAGCCGTTTCCAGTAATTTCCCACAGGAGACTGTTATCTGTTTGTGAATTAGTAAGTTGTAAAAAAAATAGACCAGTTAGTATTGTAAAAAAGTACTTCATATATGAAATTAAGATAGAAAATACATCAAAAACGATGTGTAACAGTTGTGTAAAATAGTTCAAAGATTATTCCTATTCAAATGTTTAACGGTCTGTTATTATTCTATATTGCTAGCTAAATAAGTCATGAGTTACTTATAAGACAGTCTTGAAAATAAAAAATTCTTATTTTTACCAACTTTTACAATATTAATGCGGTATTAAGAGTTATACACTTTAGTCTAAACCCTACTTTTTGAAACAGTTTTTTTATAATATTTCTATCACCTTTTTACTTATAGCAATCCTAACTGGTTGTAGTAGGAAAAAAAACTCTTTTATAAGTCGCAATCTGCATGCCGTAGGTACAGAGTACAATGTCCTTTACAACGGTAACCTTGCATTACAAGCTGGACTTGACGGTCTGGAGCAAACTTATCTAGATAACTACTGGGATATTCTACCAGTGGAGCGCATGCAAATTAAAAAAGAAGTGTTTCTTCCAGGCGAGAAAGCTCCAGATCCTAATTTTGAACGTGCAGAGGAAAAAGCTGTAAAAGCGGTTCAAAAACATTCTATGCTCATCAATGAAACGGAGTATAATCCGCAAATTGATGAGGCTTACATGTTATTAGGTAAGGCCAGATATTACGACCAGCGTTTCATCCCTGCTTTAGAGGCATTTAATTACATCCTTCAATTCATGCCTGAAAGCGACCAGATCAATCAGGCAAAAGTATGGCGTGAGCGCACTAATATGAGACTGGATAATAATGAGACTGCGATTAGAAACTTAACAAAACTCCTCAAAGAAGAGGTAGAGTCCATAGAAACAGAAGATTTATCTATTGCAAATGCAACTTTATCTCAAGCATTTCTTAATCTAGAAGAGGTAGACAGTGCTTTAATTTACATGAATCGTGCAGAAAATCAGACTGAAAATCGTGAAACTCAAGCCAGATACAAATTTATAACGGCACAGCTTTTTGCCAAAACTGGACAAAGAGATAGCGCTTTTGCACATTACGATGAGATTATTGAAATGCATCGTAAAATACCGAGACGTTATTATTTAAATGCTTTTATAGAAAAGATTAAAAACTTTGATCCTGCACTAGATAGTAAAGAAGAGCTGCTTGCTACAATTATTGAGTTAGAAGAAAATCGTGAAAACAGACCATGGCTAGATGCTATTTATTCTCGTAAAGCGATCTATTATGAAAAAGAAGATAGTGTTGAGCTGGCAAAGGATTATTACAATAAATCTTTGAGAGCAAAGGGCGGAAAGGACTTGTATTTAAGGGGTAATAATTATTCTGCTTTAGGAAAAATTAGTTTTGACCAGTCTAAGTTTGTCAATGCAGGTAAGTATTATGATAGTGCTATTGCAAATTATACACCACGCACAAAAGAACACCGTCTGGTGAGTAAAAAGAGAAATAATCTTGAAGATGTGATTTTTTATGAAGGGCATCGCCGTAGCGCCGATAGTATTTTTAAAGTTCTTGCCATGTCTCCTAAACAACAAGAGCAATACTATCAAGATTATATAGATAGCCTTAAGGCCGAAGAGGAGCGCATCGCAGAAGAAGCAGAGATTGAAGCAGCAAAAGCCGCTCAAGATCAAACGGCGTTTTCAAAAATCAATAACAATAAAGTTACTAGACGTGGTAAAACGGGACCTTCTTTTGGCGCGCCAGGATCAAATGTGCGTACTGGTGGCTCTACCAGCGCAAGTACCTTCTACTTTTTTAATCAGCAAACAGTTGCTCGTGGCAAGATAGATTTTAGAAAAAAATGGGGTAAAAGAGATCTTAAAGACAACTGGAGGCGCAAGGATAAAAAGGAAGAACTAGAAACGGCAACTGTCACTGAAGATGTGGTGGAAGAGGTAGAGGTACGTCCAGAATTTACTACAGAGTTTTATACTAGCACATTACCAGAAGGTAAGTTCGTATTAGACAGTATCGCTAAGTCTAGAAATTTTGCTTACTATCAACTTGGTGTTATTTATAAAGAAAAGTTTAAACGCAACGATCTGGCAATTAATCGATTTGATACGTTATTGACTCACAACCCAGCCGAAAAACTTTTGTTGCCAGCTTTATATAACTTGTATCTAATTTATAAAGAGAATAGTGATAGTGACGCTTTCGCGAAAGCGGAACAATTAAAAAACAGAATCATTAGTGAATATCCGGACACGCGTTATGCGCAAATCTTGAGAAATCCTAATTCAAAATTAGACGATAGCGCAAGTCCGCTGGCTGTTTATAACAGACTTTACAAAGAGTATGAGAAAGAAAATTACGACCTCGTAATTACGAGTGCCGAAAAATATTCAAATCAGTTTAGCGGTGATGCTATTGTACCTAGATTAGAATTATTGAAAGCCTTTGCTGCAGGAAGATTGTATGGTTTTAAAGAATATAAGAAAGGCATCGATTACGTCGCTTTAAACTTTCCAAATACAGAAGTAGGTAAAAGCGCTCAAAAATTAGTAACGGATGCTGAAGCACTTAAGATTCCAGAAGTGTTCTTGCCAGAAAACGGCCTTACAGATTATAAATTGGTTTACAGGTTCAATAATTCTGAGACGGCTGCGATGGATGATTTAGTAGGTAACCTAAATGAGGCTATTAAAAAAGAGAACTTTTCTTTTAATGTCTCAAACGATGTTTACAATAAAAATGAAAGGCTCGTAGTGGTTCATGGACTAAGCTCTAAGTTAGGTGCTCAAGGTCTAGGTGATTTGATGGCAGCACCAGAGCACAATTTCAAGGTTTCAAGACCTTTTATAGCAATTGCTGCAGAGAATTATAAAATTATACAAGTACATAAGAACCTAGATAAGTACGAGAAAGAAATGCTTTAAAGCGCTCCTATGTTTAACGATAAAAAGAAAAGTAAGTCAATTATGGAATCAGGTAAATCACAAAATAGGATAAGCCATGGAACCGTTATTACTGGTGATATAGAAAGTAATGGAGGTTTTAGAATAGACGGTACCATAAATGGAACACTTAAAACAGCCGCAAAAGTTGTTATAGGTAAAGAAGGCACACTAGAAGGTACTTTAGAATGCAATAATGCCGATGTTGAAGGTGAAGTTTCAGGTAAATTAATTGTGGAAGGTTTATTGACTCTTAAATCTACTGCAAAAATTAATGGCGAGGTCATTACACAAAAACTAGCAGTTGATCCTGGTGCAACATTTAATGCTACTTGTAAAATGGAATCTGGTGTGAAATCCTTAAGCACAGGTAAAAAAGGTAAAACGGCTTAATAGCTAGATTTAGGTCTTTTTAAATATTCACCTTTACTTATTATATGAACTTTTACCTTAAAGCTTTTGTACTTATTCTGGCCATGTCACTTCTAAGTTTTGGAATTCACACTTTTGCTGAGCAATCGCCTGCTTTTAATTTAATAAAACTATACAGCTTTCTAGGAGTAGCCACGTTATTATCAGTTTGCGCGATGTACTATTTGTATGACTTAGTACCTAATCAATTGGGATACGCCTTTCTTGTAACGGTGTTTGTTAAATTTGGTGTAGCGCTCATTTTATTTCCACAATTATTGAGTGATGAGCCTTCCTTGAGTAAAACACAAATCCTTTCTTTTCTTATTCCGTATTTTATCTTTTTAGCGGTTGAGGCATTTATGGTTATCAAGTGGCTCAATGATACTCCTTTAGAAGCTCCAAAGGATTAAAATTACCTCAAAAAAAAATACAAGAAAAAGGCTGTTTTTTAGATTCTTTTTTGTCGTACATTTGCACGCGAATTAAAGAACCTAACTTTTTAAGGTGTATTACATGTTTAAAGCTTATTTAAAGACAGCGTTTTTTGCTTTGGTTTTTACAGCATTTGCAACAGCAACTGCTCAAGAACAAGCAAACGATCATTCAAATCATAGTACAACAGGTGTAGATGATGCTCATTATGGAGAAGGAGATGCTGTTAATACAAAAGATGAGGTTGCTGCTTTTATAGACCATCACTTACAAGATTCACATTATTTCACGCTTTTTGAAAAGGCAGAAGATCACTTTTTTGTTAGTTTGCCGTTACCAGTTTTACTTTGGGATGACGGTGTGCAAATGTTTATGGCTTCAAAGTTTCATCATGATGAAACTATTGCTGAGCATAATGGTAATTATTATAAAATGTATCATGGTAAAATCTATAAGACAGATGCCGCTGGTACTATCACATTAGATGACCATGATCACCCTACACAAACAAAGCCTTTTGATTTTTCTATTACTAAAAACGTGGTAGTAGCATTACTAGTTGGACTTATAATGTTTTTGTTATTTAGAAGTCTAGCTAAACAATATAAAACTCGTTCTATTCCTAAAGGTATAGGTCGTGTCCTTGAGCCATTAGTAATTTACGTAAGAGATGAGATTGCAAAGCCTAATGTAGGTGAAAAGAAGTACCGCAAATTCATGGGCTTCCTTTTAACTGTATTCTTTTTTATCTGGATTGCAAACCTTTTAGGATTAACACCACTAGGTACTAACCTTACAGGTAACATTGCAGTTACGGTAGGTCTTGCTTTACTTACTTATTTGATCACAACATTTAGTGCTAATAAAGATTACTGGAAACACATATTCTGGATGCCAGGTGTGCACCCAATAATGAAGATTTTCTTTATCCCTATTGAATTATTAGGAACATTAACTAAGCCATTTGCATTGTTAGTTCGTTTATACGCAAACATTACAGCTGGTCACGTGGTATTATTTACTTTATTAGGAGCCATTACTGTAGCAAAAACCGATATGGATGTTGCGACAGGTGCAAGTATAGGTTATGGAATATTCTATTTTATTTTAGCATGTTTCATCACATTGATTGAATTATTAGTAGCATTTCTACAAGCATATATATTTACCCTTCTATCAGCACTATTCATAGGAATGGCTGTTGCAGATCATGATCACCATCATGAAGAGGAGCCGGAAGATGTAGAGGCAGATGTAGAAGATGTTAGAGAACGTTTTGTTTAATTTTTAAATTAGTTTTTTTATGGAAATCCCAACTATTGTAGGTGCAGGACTTATTGCAATCGGAGCTGGTATCGGTCTAGGACAGATCGGTGGTAAAGCAATGGAAGCAATCGCTAGACAGCCAGAGGCTGCTGGTAAAATCCAAACAGCGATGATTATCATCGCAGCACTTCTTGAAGGTTTTGCTTTTGCTGCGCTTCTTTTAGGATAAGCACAGTAAAACAACCACATAAATCACTTACCTATAACGGTTGGTTATAGGTAGTGATTTATAAAATTAAAGATTAAAACATTTACATTACATATAGATCATGGATCAATTAATTAATGATTTTTCGCTAGGCCTTTTCTTTTGGCAACTTGTTATTTTTGTAGGATTGATTTTCCTTATGGCAAAGTTTGCTTGGAAACCTATCTTAAGTAGTTTAGATAATCGTGAACAAGGAATTGCTGATGCTCTTGCTTCTGCAGAGAATGCAAAAGTAGAAATGGCTAAACTTGAAGCGTCTAATCAAGCTGCTGCTCAAGAGGCTCGCGCTCAAAGAGACGAGATGATTAAAGAAGCACGTGAGATCAAAGAAAAAATGATCGCAGATGCTGCTGGTCAAGCACAAGAAAAAGCAGACAAAATTATTGCTCAAGCACAGGATGCAATCGCTTCTGAAAAGAAAGCAGCTCTTGCTGATATTAAATCACAAGTAGCAAACCTTTCCGTTGATATTGCAGAGAAAGTAACTCGCAAAGAGCTTTCAGAAAAAGATGCTCAGCACAAACTTATTGAGCAATTACTAGCCGAAGCAAATATTTAATATTATGAAATTATCAAGAGCCTCTTCTCGTTATGCAAAAGCTATTCTTTCTCTAGCAATAGATGAGAATAAAGCGCTTGCGGTTAATGAGGATATGAAAAACATCCTTGTGACGATTTCTAATAATAAAGAATTGCGTAATTTTCTTTCAAGCCCACTTGTTAAGGAGGAGCAAAAAAGAGGTGGTTTGCGTCAAATTTTCAAAGATGCAGGTGATGTAACGATGAAAACATTTGATTTGTTAGTAGATAATAAGCGTACTGATATCCTATTAGATGTTGCAACGAGCTATATCGTTCTTTTTGAAGATATGAATAAACGCGAGATTGCGACAGTAACTACTGCGGTTGCCATCTCGGCAGATCTTGAGATGAAAGTCTTAGCTAGAGCAAAGGAGCTAGCAGGTAAAGAAGTAACATTAGAGAAAATCGTTGACCCAAGTATTTTAGGAGGTTTTGTTCTTAGAGTAGGTGACAAAGAGATAAACGCTAGTGTAAACAATAAATTAGGTGAGCTTAAAAGAACATTTGCTAGTAATTAGTAATTAATTTTTAAGTGTTCCGCTTTCGCGAAAGCGGTGTAATTATAAACAATACGATCTATAAAAAGATCATTGAAACAAGTATAAAAATAAGAACATGGCAGAAGTAAATCCAGCAGAAGTATCTGCAATACTTAAGCAACAATTATCAGGTTTTGATGCAACCGCATCTCTTGATGAAGTGGGAACCGTACTTACCGTAGGTGATGGTATCGCACGTGTTTACGGTCTTTCTAACGCACAATATGGAGAACTAGTTTCTTTTGAAAGCGGTCTAGAAGGAATCGTTCTTAACCTTGAAGAAGATAACGTAGGTGTTGTACTTCTAGGTAAATCTACTCAGATCAAAGAAGGTGATACTGTAAAGCGTACTGAGCGTATTGCTTCCCTTAAAGTAGGAGAAGGAATTGTAGGTCGTGTAGTTAACACACTTGGTGAGCCTATAGATGGTAAAGGCGCTATTGAAGGTGATCTTTACGAGATGCCATTAGAGCGTAAAGCTCCTGGAGTAATCTATCGTGAGCCGGTAACTGAGCCTATGCAAACTGGTATCAAGTCCATTGACGCGATGATTCCTGTAGGTCGTGGACAGCGTGAGCTTGTAATCGGTGACCGTCAGACTGGTAAATCTACCGTTTGTATTGATACTATTATCAATCAAAAAGAATTCTACGATGCTGGTGAGCCAGTTTATTGTATATATGTTGCGATAGGGCAAAAGGCCTCAAACGTAGCTTTAATATCTAAAGTACTTGAAGAAGCTGGAGCACTTGCTTATACTACGATTGTAGCGGCAAACGCATCAGATCCTGCTCCTATGCAAGTATATGCACCATTTGCTGGTGCAGCGATAGGTGAGTACTTCCGTGATACTGGTCGTCCGGCACTTATTATTTATGATGATTTATCTAAGCAAGCAGTTGCTTATCGTGAAGTATCTCTTTTATTACGTCGTCCACCAGGACGTGAGGCGTATCCTGGAGATGTATTCTTCTTACACTCAAGATTACTAGAGCGTGCAGCAAAAGTTATTAATAATGACGAGATCGCTGCAACAATGAACGATTTACCAGATAGTTTAAAGCCTATCGTTAAAGGTGGTGGTTCTTTAACTGCTCTTCCTATTATTGAGACACAAGCTGGTGATGTATCTGCATATATCCCTACAAACGTGATCTCGATTACAGATGGACAGATCTTCCTTGATGGAGATTTATTTAACTCTGGTGTACGTCCAGCAATTAACGTAGGTATCTCAGTATCTCGTGTAGGTGGTAATGCGCAGATTAAGTCTATGAAAAAGGTATCTGGTACTTTAAAATTAGATCAAGCGGCTTATCGTGAATTAGAAGCATTTGCAAAATTTGGTTCTGACCTAGATGCAGCTACTTTAAGCGTTATTGAGAAAGGAAAAAGAAACGTTGAAATCCTTAAACAAGGACAAAACAACCCTTATCCAGTAGAAAATCAAATTGCAATTATCTACGCAGGTTCTAAAAACTTGTTGAGAAATGTGCCTATAGAGAAAGTAAAAGAATTTGAAAGAGATTACATTGAGCTTCTTAATGCAAAGCATAGAGGTATCATGGATACTCTTAAAGCTGGAAAGCTTACTGATGAAGTAATAGATACTCTTACTGCAGTGGCAAAGGATCTTTCTAGCCGTTACTAATAAAGTTATGAGTTCAGAGTTATGAGTTTCTAGTTAAGACTTATGACTTCAGACTTATGAATTGTTCGTTAGATGGGACTAGATGATAGCATAATAAGAAAAAGGACTTTTGAATTTGCTCGTGCCATAGTTAGGTTTACAACAGTTTTAAAAGGAGAAAGACATTATGAAATCGCTAGACAACTACTTAAAAGTGGTACATCTATAGGTGCTAATGTAAGAGAAGCACAACGTGGAGTAAGTACAAAGGATTTTAAAAATAAACTTGGAATCTCGCTTAAAGAAGCTGATGAAACCGAGTATTGGTTACAAATAATAGACTTAGAGATTAAAAAAGTTCCAGAAGAACTCTTAAAGGAAGTAGATGAAATAATGAGAATGCTGGTTACCATAATCAAAAACTCATAACTTAAAACTTCTGAAGTCATAAGTCATAAGTCATAAGTAAATAGAATGGCCAATTTAAAGGAAATAAGAAACAGAATATCGTCAGTATCATCTACAATGCAGATTACTTCTGCAATGAAAATGGTGAGCGCGGCAAAGTTGAAAAAAGCACAAGATGCTATTACAGCTATGCGACCTTATTCTGATAAATTAACTGAGATTCTTCAAAGTCTTAGTGCAACAATGGAAGGTGATGCAGGTAGTAAATTTGCTGAACAGCGTGAGGTGAATAAAGCACTCGTTGTGGCAATTACCTCAAATAGAGGTCTTGCAGGAGCATTTAATTCAAATATTATCAAAGAATTGGTTCGTTTGAATCAAGAAGAGCTTAAAGGAGTTGCTGTTTCTTATATGACTATAGGTAAAAAAGCAAATGATTTTGTGAGTAAAGACTCCGAGGTCCAGTCTAATAAAAGCGATCTTTTTGAGAACATTTCCTACGACAATGTTGCAGTTATTGCTGAGGAGTTGATGGAATTGTTTATTACAGAGCAATTTGATAAGATAGTAATTGTGTACAATAGCTTTAAGAACGCTGCTACACAAATTGTGATGACTGAAGACTTTTTACCTCTGAAGGCAGTTGCTAAAGATGAAAATGCATTACAAGAGCAAAAGGAACTGGATTACATATTTGAGCCTTCTAAAGAAGAAATCATCGAGCAGCTTATTCCTAAGTCATTAAAAATGCAATTGTACAAAGGCGTGCGCGATTCATGGGCTAGTGAGCACGGTGCACGTATGACTGCTATGCATAAAGCAACTGACAACGCTACTGAATTAAGAGATCAATTGAAACTTACTTATAACAAAGCACGTCAAGCTGCCATTACAAACGAGATTCTTGAGATCGTAGGTGGAGCAGAAGCTTTGAATAACTAACCGACCATTTCCGCGCAGGCGGAAATCTTTTTGAAATTATCGCATTACATATAAATCCCTTTCAGTAATACTGGAAGGGATTTTTGTTTTGCATAGTAATGATCTTGATCAAGTATTCATGTTGCTCTACAAATTATATAGCTGAATAATTATTACTACTTATGCATAATAGAGAAATTTGAAAAATTCGATTTGATTGCAACAAGATTAATGAAACTTTTAAAAGCAATGCGTTAATAAACATAATAGATTCATTGTTTAAACTGTTTTATTCATTCTCGTAATGATTTGGTAGTATTCTTTAAATCAATCAATGCTATTTATTAAAAAAGTTAGTTCTAATCTTATCCTTTAATATTACCAACATATATACTGTTTGTCAGATAGGATAGGATATCTTTTTAAGATCTGATTATTATCTATTTGGAAGTCATTGTTGCAACAATAACTTTTGAGCAGAATTGTCGTAATTAATTGCACTAGCAAATATTTATTAATTTCAAATTAATTTGTAAATTTAGATGGAACTATTGTCTTTATAATTTTACAAACCTCACTAAATACTTAAATATGAAACGATGTTTACTATTTATGAACGCCACACTAGTAATGGCTTTCAGCTTTTTTATATTTCCAATTCAACAAATGGAGGCGTTTTCAAATAATTTAGGGGAGCTAGAGATCTCGAATTTTCATGAAGATAAAGACCACTTAATAGAGGAAATTGTGAGCGAAGTTTTATTCTCCAGCAATAGTAAAACAAGTCATTCAAAACTTGCCATAGATTGTCCAGAAACAAATCCTAATGCAGTTGTAATGCCTGCTTCTGTAATTAATGTCACATCTACAGCAACGGATGGGGATTATTTTCAAGGACAGATAATTACTTTGGTTGTCGAGTTTACTGCTCCTGTAAATGTTTTTATTCACCCAGTTTTGCAAGAAGCACCATTGTTACATATAGAAACTGGTACTGTAGATACCTTTGTTGAATATAGCAGTGGTTCTGGAACTAGCACTTTAAATTTCAATTATCTTATACAACCTAGTCACAGGAGCTCAGACTTGGATTATACTTCGACCGGCGCTTTAGTCATAAATAGTGCTTTTATTAATGATGGTGGTGGGAACCCAGCAAATTTAACGTTACCTGCGCCAGGTGCTCTTGCAAGTTTAGGGGCAAATAAAGACCTTACAATTAATCAGGTACCGACACCTACTTATGCATTTGATAATTATGTGTTCACTACTGGCAACGGGCAAGTGGCTACATTAATCGGTTTGATCAATACAGAACCTAGTGGTACCATTACATTATACGATGCTCTCACCGGAGGTAATGTAATATCTGCTAGTTTAGTGAGTGGAACAACTGTTTATGCCTCACAAACCATTCAGTCAGTGGCAAGCACAAATCGGCTTGCTATTTCAGTCCAGCAAATATCAGAAGCTATACAAACATTGCCAGCATTGTCAACTGTTGCAAATCTTCTTACCACGCCCACTTCAGGTCATCAAGTCAACTGGTACAATGTAGCTTCAGGTGGCACCTCGCTGATGTTAACCGATGTGTTGTCCACAGGCTCCTATTTTGTAGAACAAGAGTTTACAGGAACCATGGGAACTGAAACGAGCAATCGAGCATTGGTAAATGTCACTGCTGAGGTTGCAGCACCTACTTATGAGTTTGACAATTACATATTTACATCTGGAAATAACCAGATATCAGGACTCATTAATTTACTTAGTGGTGAGCCTGGCGCAACTTTTAAATTTTATGACAATGCTACCGGAGGTAACGAAATCACCACCACATTTACCACAGGCACTACTGTTTTTGCGGCTCAGGTCTCTAATGGTGTTGAAAGTACAGACCGCTTAGCAATACCAGTAAATGAAATAGCAAATGCAAACCAAATCGCTGCGCACGGAGATACGGTGGTTGATTTAATAGCTACACCTACAGCAGGTGCAACTGCAACTTGGTACGATATGACATCTGGTGGTACAGCATTACCTGATACAGATCTTTTAACTTCTGGAACTTACTATGTGCAGCAAGGTACCACAACTACTTCTTCGGTTATTGCTGCCGTTCCTCAAAACATTCAAGGTCTTGCTGAAGACAATCAAGGTAACTTTATAGTGCCTTGTTGGGATTTAGGGGCTGAAGTATATCGTGTAGATGCACTTGGGAATACAACATTGTTATTTATTGATGACGACGTAGATTATGTAGGTTTTAATGACGCAGCTGTTGATGCTGCTGGTTTTATCTATATGCCAACTAGAGAATCCGGAGTTTTAAGGATTGATTCTAACGGAATGAACGAAATAGTCCTTGGTTCCCAAAATTTCTTTGGTTTAGGAATTGCAATTGATGGTAATGGAGACTTTATAATTGCTGACACATTCAATTCTTCAATAATAAAGATGGCTCCAAACGGCACAGTAACAGCTACGTTAGCCACGCTTCCCTACAATCCACGAAGAGTTGCTGTCGCTCCCGATGGTGATATTTTTATTACCTCGCAAGACATGAATATCCTTCAAAAAATGGATCCTCAGGGCAACAACCTTGTGGACATTGCCTTGATCCCTGCACGAAATATTGAATTTGATAACTCAGGCCAGTTGCTATATAGCGCTGGAGCCTCAATTGGTATTATGAACCCAGATGGGACCAATAATAGAACGCTCATTAATGAAGTTGCAAGGGACATTACAGTAACCGACAATGGTGAGATATACTTTGTTAATGATTCTCAATTGAAAAAATTAAACCTGGGCTCAACGAGCAATAGAGTGGCAGTACAAGTCACTATACCACAAAATTTTGTTTATGAGAACAGTACGTGGACACCTAATGATCCTACTGACTCTGTTAATCCATCTGGATCAGGTGATACGGTCATCATAAGAGAAAATGTGGCGGTGAATGGAAGTTTTAGCGCATATGATCTGACCGTTGAAAATAATGCGACATTGAGCTTGACCGCTGGTAGCCAAATTGAGATATATAATAACTGTGACCTTGATTTAGACGCAAGTGATGCAAAGATTATAGCGATCGGACAAATCCCTGCAAATAGCTGGAACCTTGATGGTACATTAGGTACATTTCAACCTGAAAATGCCGGGATTAATTTAAACGGTACACTTAACATTACCAAGGCCATCACTAATGACGATAATGTGAGCAGCTCCACGCTCGACCTTACCAATGCTGACCTGACCTTTAAAAGTGATGTTAGTGGTACCGCAGTTATAGAAGGTGGGCAGATTGTCATTCAGGGCGATGTAACCGTAGAGCGATATTATCAAAACCGCAGGGCTTATAGATTCCTAAGTATTCCAGTAACCACTTCTACGACCATATTCGACAATCTACAACAAGGTGGATTGAATCCAGGTGATGCAGGCTTTGAAAGTGGTTATGGTACTCATATAACTGGACCAAGTGCGCCAGCAAATGGTTTTGATCCAACTGCCACTAACAACCTTTCTATGTTTAGTTGGTCAAATCTAAATCAAATGTGGACTTCCCAATCCTCTACTAACTTATCTGCAGATGTATTGACTGCAGGAGATTATTTTAGGTTAATGATAAGAGGTGATAGAACAATAGATCTTAGTAGTAATGCCAGCTCATCTTCTACAACTTTGCGCATGAAAGGAGCCTTGCTCAATTCTGATTTCACTTTACCTACTGTAGCTGCTAATAGTGGTGAGTACACTATTGTGACAAATCCCTACCAGAGTAATCTCGATATAGCAAGTGAACTTAATGCTTTGTTCAACGCAACCAGTACTGATTTAACGGCTTTAAATCCTGACTTTTATTATATATGGGACCCTATGGGAAACAGCCGTGGCTCATACAGAACTTATAGTAGGTCGCTCAATACTCTTATTGGTGCTAGTGTTGCTGGAAGCGATTATGTTCCAGGAATTATAAAGCCAGGTCAAGCAGTATTCTTAGTTGCATCTGGAGTTACAAATGGTAACGCTATCTTAAGAAGGGATTCTAACACAGCTCTACGACCTTCTGGCCCTTCAATAGTCAGTAATTCCAGTTTAGGAAATATCGACCTACAATTATACGAACAGAATGCATACAACCATGGGCAGGAATCTCTCGACGGACTTTTAGTAAGTTTTGATCAAAACGGTGATAATTCCACAACAACAGCAGATGCAAAAAAGCTATACAACTTAGATGAAAATATAGCGAGAAATAAAGCAGGAGAAAGATTTATCGTAGAACAACGTGCATTACCAACTAATAATGAGGAGCTTGAACTCTTTATTAATAACTTCAGGCATAGCAACTATACCATTGTGGTAAGGCCAACAGATTTAAACGGTGTAATGGCCTATTTGCAAGATAATTATACTAATACACTTACTGCTTTAGATAGCAATCAATCAACCACTTATCAATTTTCTGTAGATAGCAACTCGACTAGTACGGCCAGCGACCGTTTCAAACTTGTGTTTAGAAACAGTACTTTGAGTGTAGGTGATGATCTCGCTTTCGCGAAAGCGATACAGCTTTACCCTAATCCAGTTATAGGAGATAAAATTTATATCGATCTAGGTGGTAGAATAGGTGAAAAAACAATTGTATTATCAAATCTACAAGGTCAAAAAATAAATCAATTTACTACCTTGGAGTCTGGAGAGTTAGAACTTGATATGAGCGACTTGTCAAAGGCTTTATATCTTATTACCGTTCTTCATGATGGCGAAGAAACAACTTTGAAACTTCTAGTAAATTAAAAAATAAGAACAACCTTTATTGAAAAGCCCAGCTAGAAATAGTTGGGTTTTATATTTATTGCGATTTCTCATGTAACATTTTAATGCTTTTGTATCTAAAGGATAAATCATTAAAATAAAAAACATGAAAACTACCCTTCAATTTACATTGTTTCTCTTCTTATTTGTTCAGTTACAATTGCATGCACAGAGTAAAAGTATAAGCACTTCAGTAATGGGATATGGTGATCCTGTATTATTTCTTCCTGGATTTGCCAGCGATGCATCTGTATGGGAAACGACTATTGAAAAATTCTCCTCTACAAATCAATGCCACACAATTGATTATGCTGGATTTGGAAAAGTAGCTCCTATAGAATTCCCTTGGTTGCCAACTATTCTAGAGGACCTTAAGACGTATATAAAAACCTTAGATAATCCCAATCTTGTTATTGTAGGTCACAGCATGGGCGGCACAATAGCTACATGGCTCGCAGCGCAACCAGATCTTAAGATAAAAGAGATAGTGGTAATAGATGGATTACCATGTACTGGAGCGCTCATGATGCCCGATTTTTCACCAGATAATCTCGCCTATGAAAGTCCTTATAATAATCAATTATTAAAAATGGACGATAAAGCTTTTGAACAAATGGCAGCTGGAATGGCTTCAGGGATGGCAACTAATACTGATCATCAAAAACAAATTAAAGATCATATTCTCAAAACAGATCGTAAAACCTACGTCTACGGTTATACGGATTATTTGAAATTAGACGTGAGACCATTTTTATCTCAAATAAAAGTACCAGTAATTATTCTAGGCGCAGGGAAACCTTATGGAAAAGAAATGGCACAGCAAACCTATGAAAAACAATACGCTCAGCTCCCAGACTATAAGTTATTGATTAATGAAAACTCAAAACATTTTATTATGATGGACGCTCCATCATGGTTAGAGCAACAGCTTATTCCTATTTTAGTCAAATGAAAAAAGGTATAAGTAAGGAATTTGAAATCCTTTACCGGCAACATTATCAAAAGGTACTGCGATTGTGCTTAGGTTACGTATCAGGAGATAAAGATCTCGCTCAAGACTTATTGCAAGAATCGTTTCTCAAAGTCTGGGAACATTGGGATAGCTTTAGAGGAACATCTAATAGATCCACATGGTTGTATCGCATTACTGTAAATACTTGTTTACAAGAATTAAGAATGCATAAAAAATATAAAAAAGCGCCTGAGGAAACCTTGAAAAATTATGAGGCTAGAGAAGAAACCAGCGTAAAAAAAGAAAAGCAGTTTTCTCAACTTTACGCTTGTATGAGTAAGCTCAATAAAGAAAACCAAACGATTCTTTTGTTAGAATTAGAGCAAATCCCACAAGAAGAAATCGCCCAAATCATAGGCATTAAACACAATGCCCTAAGGACAAGGCTCAATCGTATCAAATCAACATTAACTAAATGTGTTAATAATGAAAACATTTGAAGAATTACAAAATGCATGGAATAGCAATGATCTAGAAATAGACGAAAGCTTCTTGAATCAACTTTCAGGCACTATAAAGAAAATAAATGCTAAAAAGCGCATTACCATGCTAGTTTTAGGAATCACAGCTATCATTCTGCTCATTTATCTATTTTGGATAGGAAAGGATGCGCCATTGCTCTTTATTGCAGGTCTAGGAATAATGATCACTTCATTATTCATTAGAATCGTTTTAGAGCAGCTATCGATTCATAAATTATCAAAGATTCCCAAGGATCATTCTTTTTATACACATCAAGACCGCTTGAAGTCTTATTATACATCTAGGTTGGTGTTACATCAGTGGATCACACCAATTATACTCATAGCTTACTGGATAGGTTTTGTAATGTTATTACCTGCATTAAGGGAGAATTTAAGCATATTTTGGTTCAATTATGTTTGGATCTCAAGTATTCCTATTGCAATTGTAATGGTGCTTTTTATAGCGTACCATATTAAAAAAGAACGTAAAACGCTAGAACAACTGCAGGAAGAAATCAGCAACTAAAAGTTTATTACTAATAAAAGTATTTGTTTTGATCTCGCTTTCGGGAAAGAGTAGAACTTTATAAACCTTTGTTAATTGTCATTAAAGAAATAGTAAAAGAAAATCATCTCACTAGATTTAGAGAATCAAAGCAATGATTATGAAATACTTATTTGATTACCTGTCATTCCGTGCAAGTGAGGCACGAGCGAGATACGGAATCTCCTTGATCTTAATCGCAATCTTGTTTAGTATATCTTCCTGCGATAGCGACGACGACAATCCACAAGACCCAGTTTCTCAATTACCACCTGAGACTATGACTGGCGCAAACACCTTTGGCGCACTGCTGGATGGTGAGCCTTTTATTCCTAGTGGTGGTACTAATCCACTGGACTGTGTCTATCAGCTGATTAATGGAGAACGGTTCTTTAATTTGCAAGGAAACAAGAGAAATGAAAATTTTAATTTGATAAGGCTCTCACTCTCTACAAACGCTAAAGAATTAGAAGAAGGCGAGGCTTATCAACTTATCGATAATTCAGTAGGTAATGCCTTTGCTAGATATAGTTTTAGTACAAATGCGACCTTTACAAATCAATCCAGTTCAGGAGTGCTTAGAATTACTAAGCTTGATTTGAATGCTCAAATCGTCTCAGGAACGTTTTCATTTGATATTATTGACTTTGAGGGCAATCTAAGAGAAATACGCAACGGTCGCTTTGATATGCGGTTTACTCAATAAGAAAATTATGAAAAATATAATCCTACTGATTTCAATTATCGTTTTTTTAAATTCCTGCGATAGCGACGATAACGATTGTCAAGGAATAGACTGCCTACCACCTATAACACAAACAGGCGCCGGTACTTTTGGCTGCCTAGTTAATGGAGAGCCTTTTGTAGATAATAGTGGTAGTTTTAACTGTTTTTATCAGTTGGTGGATGGAGAGTATTTTTTTAACATATGTGGGCTGGATGAAACCGGTATCGTATCCGATATATGCTTGCGTACTAACCAAAAAGAAATAGGGATTAATCAATATCTTGATATCGAGTCAAACGACGTAGGAAATTTTTTTGCAAGTATAGCTGTTGATGATGATGGTTTGCGTTTTTTTGATTCAAGTTCAAGCACCACAGGTGCAATCACCATTACTGAATTTATCGCAAACTCAAATGTTGTATCAGCAACATTCGAATTTTCCGTAATAGATCCTAATACTGGAACTCTCTACAATATTACTAACGGTCGCTTTGATGCCATTTTTACTCAATAAAAACAAAAGCGTTAACATTGCGTACCTCGATTACACTCTGTAAGCACAACAAGGCTCTTCATCAAACTAAAATTAAATAGAAGTTTTAGTAATTCCTTTCCACTAGTTCCATAAAACGGTTAGCATAGGTTTCTTTTCCTTCCCAATTGTTGTAATCTGGTTTTACCATGTTATTTATGAAACTCTGAGCATCTTCATAGGTATTTCTCGTATTGAGCTGTGAGATCACGCGATTAAAATCTTGATCGCTACCGTTAAAAAGGTGTTTGATAAAGCCTAAGCGATCATTCATACCAAACTTTAATCCTTTGTTCAATCGGTCGTTAAGGGAAAGCGGTTTCTCGTCTGCTTTTGCATCGTTAATTTTACGTTCAAAAACAGGCATAGTTTGAAAGTCTGCAGTGATGTCTTCTAGATCGTTTTTAGTGTATTTTTTATGGTCGGGAATTTCTATAGGAGGCAATTTTTCTTCCACTGTTTCCTTTTTTTCAAACTCTGGCATTTTTATCTCAGTAGGAATAGGATTTGGAGTTTCCTCATCACTCATATCAATTTTTGCACTGGTTTCTGGAACTTCATCTGGCATTTCTTCTACCATTTTACTGATGGTAGAAATTCCTGGTAGCTCCATTTCTTCTCTTGTATCCTCATCGGCAGGCATAAAAAGATCACTCAAGTCATTATTTGCAAAAGCTTCAGCAACATCCTCTTGGGTTTGTTCCATTGCTTGATCTACTTCACCAGTAATGCTGTTAACATCTTCCTGAGCTTCAGTAAAAGCTTGAGAAAGTCTACGCTCTACCTCGGCATCTCCAGCGGTAGGTTTAATATCAGCAAAATGTTTTTCAGTAAAGGAAAGAACAGTTAGTTTCTCATACAGTTCTTTTGCGATGACCTGTAACTCGTTAACATCTTCTTTATTTTTAAGTTGTAGGATGCGGTGTGCTAGGCTGGTAAGATCTGCTGCTATTTTCTTTTTCATAATGGGATTATTGCCGCTCGTTTATTTGTATTTTTGAATTCTAGAATGAGGAAAAAGCCCTCATTTATTAACGCCTGTAAATTACAAAATGTTTCTAGAAAATACCGTTAATCACAAAGAGCAATTCGGCTGGATCGAGGTAATTTGTGGTTCTATGTTTTCTGGTAAGACAGAAGAGTTGATAAGACGCTTAAAACGAGCGCAATTTGCACAGCAAAAAGTAGAAATTTTCAAACCTGCCATCGATACACGTTATGATGAAGAAATGGTGGTCTCGCACGATGCAAATGAAATTCCTAGCACACCAGTTCCTGCTGCAGCAAACATTCCTTTGCTAGCAAGCGACTGTCAAGTAGTAGGAATAGACGAGGCTCAATTCTTTGATGACGAAATTGTTGCCGTGTGCAATGCACTTGCAAATCGTGGTATAAGAGTGATCGTCGCAGGATTAGATATGGATTTTAAAGGAAACCCATTCGGCCCGATGCCTGCACTTATGGCTACTGCAGAGTATGTGACTAAAGTTCACGCAGTTTGCACTAGAACAGGAAATCTTGCTCAGTATTCTTACCGTAAGACAGCAAATGAGGACGTTGTTTTACTAGGAGAACAACAAGAATATGAACCATTGAGTCGTGCAGCTTATTATAAGGCCATGCTTTCTCACAAAGTGAAAGATATAGATGTAGAGGCAGAAGAAATAGAACAAAAAAAAGAATCGTAAAATGCAACATAAAGGCACTAGACTTGAAGTAAATTTAGATGCTCTTGCACACAACTATCATTATCTTAAAAGCAGGATAAGCGACACTACAAAATTTATGGCTGTAGTTAAAGCAAATGCCTATGGTCATGGAATAGTTAAAGTGGCACAAAAATTACAAGATTTAGGAACCGATTATTTTGCCACCGCATATACAGAAGAAGGTGAAGAACTGAGAGAAAACGGTATAATTACTCCTATTCTCATTTTACACGCGCAACAGCACAATCTAGATATTTGCATAGATCGTTGTCTAGAACCAGTGATATATAGTATGGAAATGCTGGATGCTTTTATCGCTTTCGCGAAAGCGAAACAACAACAATCCTATCCTATACATTTAGAATTTAATACAGGTTTAAACCGTATAGGTATCGATCCAGAAGACATTCAAGAAGTTATAAGAATAGTAAAATCCAGTCCAGAAGTAAAAGTGCGCGGGCTGCAGTCGCATCTTGCAGCTAGTGAAGATTTAAATGAAGAAGAGTTTACCCAACAACAGATTACCAAATTTGAAACGATAGCAGCTATTTTAAAGAAAGAGCTGGATTATGAATTTTTACTTCATGAAGCTAATACCAGTGGTATTCTTAACTACAATAATGCGCATTACACAATGGTACGTTCTGGAATTGGGTTGTACGGTTTTGGTAATGATGCAAAGCATGATGCGCAGTTGAAGCCTATCAGTTCTTTAAAGTCTAACATTTCACAAATACGCAGTATTGAACCAGGAGAAACGGTAAGTTACAACCGTAAATTTGTGGCAAAAGATCCAACGACTTATGCGGTTATACCTTTAGGTCATGGCGATGGAATTAATCGTATTTATGGTTATGGAAATCTCAAAGTTTCTATAAATGGAAAACCGGCTCCTACTTTAGGAATTATTTGTATGGACATGTTCATGGTAAATATTACAGGAATAGCGGCAAAAGTAGGTGATGAAGTCGTGATTTTTGACCAGACAGTTCACACCTCTAGGCAAATGGCCGAAGATGCCGGAACTATTTCTTATGAATTACTTACCGGAATCCAAAAACGAGTAAGACGTGTTTATATTGACACTTTATCTAAGTAAATAATCCTTTAAACGATAGCTTTTTGAATTTTTGAGCAAAACGCTCTTAATTTTATGTTAATGAAATTAGTTAGATTAAATTTGCAGCACAATTAACCTAACAAATATTATTATGCTTAAAGAATTTAAGAATTTTATTATGACAGGAAATGTCATAGACCTTGCAGTAGCCGTTATACTTGCTGGAGCAGTAAGTGCTGTGGTGAAAGGATTTGTGAGTATGATCATGATGCCTATCATCGGTCACTTTGCAGGTGGAGTAGATTTTAAAGACCTTAAAATTATTTTGTCTGATGCCGTGGTAGGAGCAGATGGTGTTGTTACAAAACCAGAAAACGCGATCATGTACGGAGAATGGGTGAACACAATAATCTCTTTAATAATTATCGGTTTCGTATTATTTATGATTGTTAAAGCTTATAACAAAGCTAGAAAACCTAAAGAGGCTCCAGCACCAGCAGGACCTTCAAAAGAAGAAGTTCTTCTTACAGAAATACGCGATGCTTTAAGAGCGCAAAAATAAAGAACAGTTTCAACCAACTGATTCCAACCGCTTTGTTTTTAAACAAGGCGGTTTTTTTGTTTTCAACTTACACGTATTTTGTAAAAGCTATTTTTATCCTATAAGACTCTAGGGAAAATATTGTTAAAAAAGCATTTTATGAAAGTTGTAGATAATACTTTTACGTTTTAAAAATTTAAATCATGAAAATAGCTGTTGTAGGTGTTACCGGTATGGTAGGACAGGTCATGCTGAAAGTCTTAGAAGAACGCAATCTTAATGTTTCCACATTAATTCCTGTTGCCTCAGAAAAATCTGTAGGTAATGAGGTGACTTTTAAAGGGAAACATTTTAAGGTAGTGAGCATGAAACAAGCTATAGAAATGAAACCAGACATTGCATTATTCTCTGCCGGTGGATCTGTAAGTCTAGAGTTTGCTCCACAGTTTGCAGCCGTTGGGACTACTGTTATTGATAATTCCAGCGCCTTTAGAATGGATGCTGATAAGAAACTTATCGTTCCAGAAATTAATGCTGGAGAGTTGACAAAAGAGGATAAAATAATTGCAAACCCTAATTGTTCCACTATTCAAATGGTGGCTACACTTGCTCCTTTGCACCAGAAGTATGCTGTTAAACGATTAGTAATCTCCACTTATCAATCTATTACAGGAACAGGTGTAAAAGCCGTTGAGCAGCTAGAAAATGAGTATGCTGGTAAGAAAGGAGCTATGGCATATCCTTACCAGATACACAAAAACGCTATTCCTCATTGTGATGTTTTTGAAGATAATGGTTACACAAAGGAAGAAATGAAGCTAGTACGCGAGACACAAAAAATCTTGAATGATAGAACCATCGCGGTAACCGCAACAGCAGTACGTATACCAGTGGTAGGAGGACATTCTGAAAGTGTAAATGTGGAGTTTAGAAATGAATTTGATGTATCCGACATAAGAAGGTTGTTATCTGAAACGTCTGGAATTACAGTTCAAGATAACGTTGATGTAAATGTCTATCCTATGCCCTTACTTGCTCATGGAAGGGACGACGTTTTTGTAGGACGCATAAGAAGAGATCATTCCCAAGAGAACACATTAAATATGTGGATAGTATCTGATAACTTGAGAAAAGGAGCAGCTACAAATGCGGTTCAAATAGCTGAATATTTGATCGATAAGGAACTCGTTTAAAAAGTTTTCCTTAACATACCAGTGTGTATTTTTACATAACTTTACAAGCCAAATGCTATGTTATGATTAAAAATATACTCATTAGTTTATTTATATCCTTTAGTGTCTTTTGTAATGCTCAGTTTTGGACAGAAACTTATTCTGGCTTTACTGCAGGACAAACTGGTCTAAGTAAGTTTCACGTAGTCGATGCAAACGTTGCTTGGGCTATAGGTTATGATGGTATCAATACAGCAAATAATGTACAAATTTTTTCTAAAACTGATGACGCTGGATTGACATGGACTGCCGGCTCATTTGCTCTAGGAGATCCAGACTTAGGAATTGCAGATGTCAGTGGAATTGATTCTAATACAGCATTTGTAGCTGCTTACCCTAGACTTGCTGGACAACAAGGTGGGATCTGGAAAACAACAGATGCTGGTATGACCTGGACCCAGCAAACCGGTGCTTCATTTAATAATGCAACAAGCTTCCCAAATATTGTTCATTATTTTGACGCTAACAACGGTCTAGCTATAGGAGATCCAGCCAATGGATATTGGGAGATTTATAGCTCCAATGATGGCGGCGCAACTTACACAAGAATTCCATCAGCAAGCTTGCCAGCACCGCTAGCAAATGAATTTGGTTACCTAGCTCAATTTGCTCATTTAGGTGATAATATTTGGTTTACTACAAGTGCTGGACGTATCATACATTCAGCAAATAGAGGTATGACCTGGAATGCATACCAGTCACCTTTAAGCGATTTTGGAGGCACAACTATTTTTGGTGATATTTCTTTTGCAACGTCAGATCGTGGAGTAATACAAGATAACGCAGGAAATATTTACAAATCTACTGACAGTGGTCAAACTTGGAATGGAGTGGTGTTTTCAGGAACAGGAACACCTTATGGAGGTGCTATTTCTTACATACCTAATACGTTTCACATGGTAAGTACTGGTGGTGACGTCAATCTTGCAGGAAGTTCATATTCCTTAGATGATGGAGTGACCTGGATAAATATAGATACTGATCAACATGTAGATTGTGCTTTTTTTAATGATAGGGTAGGTTATAGCGGTAGTTTTAGTGATTCGTTTAATAATCTTGGTGTATTTAGATATACAGATACCGTTTTAAGTGAAATAACAATCGAAGAGCAACTACAGGTTCAATTATTTCATAACAATCTCACTGAAGTATTAGAAGTTCAAACAGACTTATTGCTGGAATCTGTAACAATTTATGATCTTCAAGGACGTATGGTGTTAAATAGCAAAGAATCTAATATCTCTACTTATAAGTTCAAGTCGGGAATTTATATTGCTCAGATTAAAACCGATAAAGGTCAGGTAAACTCCAAATTTCTAAAACGATAATTATGAAAAAATTATTTTACGGAGCAGCAGCTCTATTAGTATTGATTTCTTGTAAAGAAGATGAAAAAAAACAAGTTAATATGGCGATGACTTATCCGCAAACTAAAAAAGTGGATACCGTAGATGTGTATCATGGAGTAGAAGTAGCAGATCCTTATCGATGGCTAGAAGATGATCGTAGCGAGGAAACTGGTGAATGGGTTAAAAGTCAAAATAAAACAACGCAAGAATTCCTTTCTCAAATTTCATACAGGGACGAGATCAAAGATAGACTTACTAATTTATGGAATTATGAGAAAGTAGGTGCACCTTTTATTGAAGGAGATTACGCCTATTTTTATAAAAATAACGGGCTGCAAAATCAATATGTCATTTATAGATATTTGAAAGATAGCGATCCAGAAACAGCTGAAGTTTTTCTTGATCCGAATACTTTTAGTAAAGAAGGTACAACTTCTTTAGGAGGAACTAGTTTTACTAAAGATGGTTCTCTATTTGCTTATTCTATAAGTGAAGGAGGAAGCGACTGGCGCAAGATCATTGTTCTAGATGTCAACTCTATGAAGCAGGTAGGCGATACTATTGTAGATGTAAAATTCTCAGGAATGTCATGGAAAGGAAATGAAGGGTTTTATTATTCTAGCTATGATAAACCTGATGGAAGCGAGTTAAGCGCAATGACTGACAGGCACAAATTATACTATCATAAATTAGGAACACCGCAAAGTGAGGATGAAGTTATTTTTGGTGATAACCCAAATGAGAAATATAGATATGTAGGCGGTGGAGTAACAGATGATCAAAAGTACCTTGTTATTTCTGGTAGTACAGCTACAAATGGCGGTAAATTGTGGATGAAAGAATTAAATGTCAAAAACGCACCATTAGTAGCGGTAGTAGATAACTTTGATACCAATACCTATCTTATTCACAATGAAGGCAGTAAATTGTGGTTAGTTACAGATTATAACGCACCTAATAGACGCATTATAACAACTGACTTCTCTAACCCAGCCCAAGACACTTGGAAAGATGTTATTCCAGAGACCGAGCACGTTCTTTCGCCTTCCACTGGTGGCGGATACATTTTTACGGAGTACATGGTAGATGCCGTTTCTCAAGTGAAACAATATGATTATAATGGTGAATTAGTAAGAGAAGTAAAACTACCAGGAATAGGTAATGTAGGAGGTTTTGGAGCAAAAGAAGAAGATGAAACTTTATACTACAGCTTTACAAACTATACGACTCCAGGAAGTACTTATTTATATAATATCAAAGAAGGAACTTCAGAGCTGTACCGCAAGCCTAATATCAAGTTCAATAGTGAAGACTATGAAAGCAAACAAGTTTTTTATACTTCAAAAGATGGTACTCAAATCCCAATGATCATTTCTTATAAAAAAGGAATTGCTCTTAATGGTAAAAACCCAACCATACTTTATGGTTACGGAGGTTTTAACATCTCATTAAATCCAGGTTTTTCTGTTACAAGAGCTGCATGGATGGAAATGGGCGGCGTTTATGCTGTTGCAAACCTACGCGGTGGTGGTGAATATGGTAAAAAATGGCATGATGCAGGTACTAAAATGCAAAAACAAAACGTATTTGATGACTTTATTGCAGCAGGAGAATGGCTTAAAGAAAATAAGTATACAGATACAAAGCACCTTGCCATTCAAGGAGGCTCAAATGGTGGACTACTCGTGGGAGCAACAATGACACAACGTCCTGATCTTGCAGGAGTGGCGTTTCCAGCGGTAGGTGTTTTAGACATGCTGCGTTATAACAAATTTACCTCAGGTGCAGGATGGTCTTACGATTACGGAACTGCAGAGGATAGTCCAGAAATGTTTGAATACCTTAAAGGGTATTCTCCGCTACACAACATTGAAGAAGGTGTTTCTTATCCAGCAACGATGGTAACTACTGGAGATCATGATGACAGAGTTGTTCCTGCTCATTCTTTCAAGTTTGCTGCAGAGTTGCAAGAAAAACAAGCTGGTGACGCTCCTACTTTAATCAGAATAGAAACCGACGCTGGTCACGGCGCTGGTAAATCTACAGAGCAACAGATCCAGGAATGGACAGACATTTATGGATTTGGCCTATATAATATGGGCTACGAGCAACTTCCAGAAGCAAGTGCTAAAGTAAAGATGTAAAATACCTCCATAGCTTATTAAAACCCATGTCTTACGGCATGGGTTTTTTAGTAGACATAATTTCGTAACATTTTAAGGATACACAAGTCTTTCACTCGCTACCTTTGTATTATGTTAGAGTTGCTTGATATTAGTTTCGCTTTCGCGAAAGCGGAAACCTTAAAAAATATTTCTTTAAAACTAGAGCAGGGCACACACGCTGCTGTGATAGGAGAAAGCGGCTGCGGGAAAAGCACATTGCTAGACGTTATTTATGGTTTATTACAATCACAAAAGGGCAGTGTAAAATGGGAAGATGAAGAATTGCTAGGAGCTGATCATCATTTAGTGCCTGGGCACCCCATGATGAAATACGTGCCGCAGGAATTTGATTTAATGCCTTTTACCACAGTTTTTGAAAACGTGGGAGAACATCTTTCTATTCAAATAGACGATCGTACAAAGCGTATTGAAGAGTTGCTAGATGTAGTGGACATGAGTGATTTTAAGGAAAGAAAAGTAAAAACGCTTTCTGGTGGTCAAAAACAACGTGTAGCTATCGCAAAAGCGCTGGCACAGGAACCAAAACTATTACTTCTTGATGAGCCTTTTTCCCATATTGATAATTTTAGAAAAAACGCTTTACGTAGAAGACTTTTTGATTATCTCACTAAGAATAATATAAGCTGTCTAGTTGCTACACATGATCGTGATGATGTATTATCATTTTGTCATAACACGATCATCATGAGAAAGGGTGAAATAGTTGATTATAGAGCTACAAATAAAGTTTATTCTAAGCCTAAGAGTTTATACACAGCATCGCTGTTTGATGAGGTAAATGACATTCCAAAAGAGTGGCTGGGGAAAGAACATGATTTGATTCTTTATCCGCATCAGTTAGAGCGAGCTACATCTGGATTTGATGTTGAGGTAAAGCAGTCCTTTTATCAAGGAAAGGATTTTTTAATTTTAGGATTAAAGGATGGAAAAGAGGTGTTTTTTAAATCAAATAAAGCTGTTGAAGTGGGAACTACAGTTACACTAAACCTAGTTTCTTAAGCAGAAGATTTTATATTTGCTGAAACCATTTTTCATGAAAAAGCTTCTTCTACTGCTTGTTTTAATCGGTTTCTCAGCATGTGAAAATCCTTATGATGATATTGTTTTTGTAGAAATCAAGGATGCAAATCTGGAGAAAGTTTCGGCCACAAAGCTAGAAATAGCAGCTACTTGTGTACTTTATAACCCAAATAGTGTTGGTCTTAATTTAAAAGAAGCAGACTTTGACGTTTATCTGAATGGGAAGAAATCGGCTATTATTGATCAAAATGAAAATGTGGAAATGCCTGCAAATTCTGAATTTGATTTTCCTATCAGAGCTTCTGTAAATCCTAAGGACATTTATGGTGAGAAGGGAAAAGGTGTTTTAGGAGCCGCTTTACAAATTCTAGCCAGTCAGAAAGTAGATGTAAAATATGATGGTTCTATAAATGTAGGTAAAGGAGCGATTAACTTTACCGTTCCTGTGGTAGATAGTTTAAGTATCCCTGTAAAATTTAATTTCTAATTAAACTATACTTTTTTAGAGTCTGATTTTACTAACTCTTCAAAGCTTTTAATACTCATTGCATTTTCTACTCGATAATTACCGATTGCAGTTCTTCTCAAAGCGGTTAAATGACCTCCGTTGTTCAATGCAGCACCAAAATCATGCGCAATGGATCTTATGTAAGTTCCTTTGCTACACGAGATCTTAAAATCTACTTCTGGAAGTTCTATCCTTGTAATTTCAAAATCATGAATAGTGACTGTGCGAGATTTTATTTCAGTAGTTTCTCCGGCTCTTGCTAGCTCATAGAGTCTTTTACCATCTTTTTTAATTGCTGAGAAAATAGGTGGCTTTTGCTGTATTTCTCCAGTAAACTGTGTAGTTGTTTTACGTATCAAATCTTCCGTTAAGTCATCTAGCGGGAAAGTACGATCTACCTCTGTTTCTAGATCATAACTAGGTGTTGTTGCTCCTAGAGTTATAGTTCCGGTATATTCTTTTTCTTGAGCTTGATAGGTGGTAATATTTTTTGTTTCCTTACCGGTACAAATAATTAATAAACCGCTTGCCAAAGGATCTAAAGTGCCTGCATGCCCTACCTTAATCTTTTTTATTTTATATTCTTTTCTAATCAACCAGCGCAGTTTATTTACGACTTGGAAGGAAGACCATTCCAGTGGTTTATCTATGAGAAGTACTTGTCCTTTTAGGTATGGGTTTTCTAGGCTACTTTGATTCATTTATTTCTTGAAGAAGTTTTTGAATTTCATTTTTAAGTTTCGGTAGTTCATTCTGTATGGTTTCCCAAATAGTTACTTTATGGATGGCATCGTATTGATGAGCGATGAAATTTCTCATTTGTCTAGACTCTGAATAGGGTAATTGCTCATGTTGCTTTTGAAAACCTTCTGATAGACTAGAAAGACGCTCGCCTAAATTTACAAAATGAATTAAGGTAGCGTCTGCTTTTTCTTCATTATCAATGAATTCTTCAAAAGTGACATCTTTAGTATAGTATTCAATTTTGAGAATTGATTTGAGAGCACTTTGTAATTTGTGAAAATCGCTAGACACTTTTATAAATATACTTTAGATCTTGAGAAATTGATTTTTCAAACTCTGGACTCATGGCTTCTTTTTGAACGAGATCAATTTTCAAATTATACTTAGTTTCAAAAACATCGTAAATCTTACCTATATCAAATAATGATATTCGGTTCATAAAAGACACTACAATATCTATATCGCTAGTTGCAGAATTTGTTCCACGAGAATAGGAGCCAAAAACTGCTATTTCTTTAGGGTGAAAGGGTTGCAATGCCTTTATGATAATTTTATTGATGGAAGACTTCATATATCAAAGATACAATTTATAAAAACCTAATAGCGTTCAAGTGAGATCATCTAACTCATTCCGCGCTCTTTGCGCACTGTTTCATAAGCTTCTTGGACTTTTGTAAACTTCTCTTCAGCACCTTTTCTGTACGCCTCATCCATGTCCATAAGTTTATCAGGATGGTATTTTTTGGCCATAGTTCGATAGGCCTTTTTTACTTCATGATCTGGTACAGACTTATCAATTTCAAGGATCTTGTAGGCATTATCTTGATCCTTTACAAACATTGCTTTTATAGAGATAAAATCTCGCTCTGTAAGCCTCAAATAACCTGCAATTTGCTGAATTATTCTAACTTCAGGATCACTAACATGACCATCTGCTTGAGCGATGCCAAATAGAAAATGAAGAATTTGCAATCGAGACTCGTAACGAGTTCGTGCGTTAAGATAGTTACAGATACGTGCTGCACTTACTTCTCGCTTTTTAACAACTTCATTAAAAACTTTAAATATGGCGTTTGCTCTTTCTTTTCCATAAGAGCTAACGAAATATTGTCGTACATAGTCTAGTTCTCTTTGGGTGACTTTACCATCTGCCTTTATAATTAAAGAGGTCAGAGATAATAGGTGTAGTTCAAAGTCTTCTGGACTAACGCTGGTACTGCGCTGATAAGGACTTCCACCAGAATAAGTTCTTCTTTGTTGTGAATTGCTATCATTAAAGAAGGCGCTATAAATCCATCTAAGAACAAAAAATATAGCGATATAGCCGAAAAATGACATAAATAGAGTTGCTTGTAATTACGAGATCATTCTCGAAATATAAAATATTGTTTTCAAGGAATGTGCCACAGCAATTTCAGTAATTTGAGCTGACATAATGACTAAGAAAGTTGCTTTTTCTTCTTAAATACAGGAACGGCAGAGCATGCTTCACCATACATAATAGACTTTGCAACGCTTTGAAGCTTATCTGTTATCATCGCATATGCAGCGACAGGAACTGGTTTATTAGAACAACCTTTTACAATCATCGGAATGTCTTTGAATTCACTTACATCTAAGTTAGAAATAACTTCTCTGTACAATTCTGTTTCTAGTTGCTCTTGAGTGCCTACCACAACTTTTTTAGCAATTCCATGAAGCTGACTTTGCACAAGCATCCACGCCCATTGCGGTATGATAGCGTCTGTGCTACAATTTATAACTACATAATGATCTTTATAAATCGAGAAGTCTGTTGTTTTTAAGCTTTCGCGAAAGCGGGATTCTACCAGCACAATACCTTCTAGCAACCACTTAGATATGTCTATCGAGGTGCGTGGTCCTGGCACGTAAAAATCTTCTAAGTCAAAAGTTTTTAACTTAGAGTTTGCAACTCGATTGATAATTTCTTCAGCCATTTTTATAGCATTCCTAGTTCTAGTTTTGCCTCTTCACTCATCAAATCTTTATTCCATGGTGGATCAAAAGTTATCTCAACCTCTGCATCATTTACTTCTTTGAGTGTCTTTACTTTTTCCTCTACTTCCACAGGTAACGTTTCGGCAACAGGGCAATTAGGCGAGGTAAGTGTCATGAGAATTTTCACATCTGCATCGCTGCTTACCATTACATCATAAATAAGTCCTAGCTCGTAGATATCTACTGGAATTTCTGGATCGTAGATGGTTTTAAGAACTCTTACTACTTTTTCTCCTATTTCTTGACCGTTGATTTCGTCCATCTTAGTTTAATTGAGTTTGATATGCCACTGCATACATTTTTAATTGTTTGATCATGGAAACGAGTCCATTTGCACGAGTAGGGGAAAGATGCTCTTTAAGTCCTATCTCGTCTATAAAATCAGTATTTGCAGCGATAATATCTGCTGGTTTCTGTCCAGACCATGCTCTAATTAGAATTGCGATAATTCCTTTTGTAATGATAGCATCACTGTCTGCAGTGAAAGCAATTTTATCACTTTCTAGCGCTGCGTTTACCCATACTTTAGACTGGCAACCTTTAATGATGCGATCTTCTGTCTTTAATTCTTCATCAATAAGAGGTAAACTTTTACCTAAATCGATCATGTATTCATAACGTTGCATCCAGTCGTCAAACATGGAAAACTCTTCCACTATTTCTTCTTGTATTTCTTGAATACTTGCCATTGTTATTTTTGTTTTATAGCGACTATGATTACTTCACCTTCTTTATTCATAAGTTCCATTCCATTCTTAGTAGGATTTACAGAAGCAACTTTTGAAAGATGGCCTAAGTAGTCGCTTTCTATTTGAGAGGTTTCTTTACAGTACATTTTTGTACTCATCATCATACCCATTTCTACTTGATTCTCTTTTGGATTTTTAAAACTTCCAGAGTAGTTGTTACAAGCAGACTTCCCAGAAATTTTATTCTCTTTACCCATGTCTATGTTCATAGTAATATCGTATTCAGAGTAGTCATTATCACCTACCATTGTAACATCATAGCTTCCATTCATGTTTTCGGTAATTTCTTTTTTCATTTCGCTTGCATCAGCTGTTTTATCAGAACCACATTCTTTAGTGGCAGTAAGTAGTAATAAGCTGAAAAATATAGTAACTAATTTCATAATAGTCGGTTTAAGGATTTATATGTTAAGATAACATATTTACAGCACGTTGCAAAGCTTGTACCATAACATCAATTTCTTCTTTTGTATTGTAAAATGCAAAACTAGCTCTTATCGTTCCAGGGATTTCAAACCGCTCCATAACTGGTTGCGCACAGTGGTGTCCAGTTCTTACTGCAACTCCTAGCTTATCTACAATAGTTCCTATATCATAAGGATGTAAGCTTGCTACATTAAAACTAATTACCGCAGCTTTGTCAGTTACATCTCCATAAATAGTTGCGCCGGGAATAGTTTTTATTTGCTCTGTTCCATAAACCAGCAACTCATGTTCATAAGCTGCGATGTTATCCATACCGACGTGATTAAGGTAATCTACGGCAGCACCTAGAGCGATCCCACCAGCAATGTTAGGTGTTCCCGCTTCAAATTTATGTGGTAAACCTGCGTAAGTTGTTTTTTCAAAAGTCACTTGATCTATCATCTCGCCACCACCTTGATATGGAGGCAAAGCGTTCAAGGCTTCTTCTTTCCCATATAATACTCCTATACCTGTAGGACCGCACATTTTATGTCCAGACATGGTGTAGAAATCGGCATTGAGTGCTTGAAGATCTAACTTCATGTGTCCACAAGATTGTGCACCATCTATAAGTGTCATGGCATCAAACTCATGAGCAGCGTCAATTATTTCTTTAACAGGATTAGTAACTCCTAGTGCGTTAGAAACATGATTTACTACTACAAAAGCTGTTTTATCATTAAGCAATTTATGATATGCCTCCATATCCAATTGACCGTTATCTAGAACAGGAATGACTTTAAGTGTGGCACCTACTCGCTCGCAAAGCATTTGCCATGGAACGATATTAGAATGATGTTCTACAGCGCTCACTATTACTTCATCACCTTTTTTTACAAAAACATGTGCGCCACTTGCGACGGCATTTATAGAGTGAGTGTTTCCAGAAGTGAAGATGACTTGTTTTGCTAATGGAATATTAAAAAAGGCTCTAATTTTTCCACGAGATTGTTCAAAAAGATCTGTTGCCTCCTGACTTAAAGCATGTACTCCACGATGAATATTTGCATTGTACATAGTGTAATACTCCACGATCTTATCAATTACCTGAATAGGCTTTTGAGAAGTGGCTGCATTATCAAAATAGATCAATGGACGACCATTTACCTCTCTATTGAGAATCGGGAAATCTGCTCTTATTTTCTTGATGTCTAGCATACTTGCAAAGGTACGATCTAGGCGTGAAGACATTGTTAAAGTGTTGCTAGATATTCTTATAGAATTATAATTCAAAAAATCAACTAGCTAATTCAATATATGCTGTCTTTAAAATGATAAAAACTATTTTTTCAAACTAAATTACTGATTCCAAGATTTTCACTTAATTTGCTTCATATAAAATACAACATCTCCAAATTACTTAATGATGCAAAAGAATAAAAAGCCTTCTCAGTTGAAAGTACCAACGACTTCTGCACATACTATTTCATATGTTTTAGTTTTACTTTATTTATTGGTAAGTTTTGTACCCTTATTCGGAGCAGTAGATTATGATGCGCCAGAATGGTTGTACGTATCGTTATTAAATGCAGTATCGCTAGTTTTTATTTTCAAAAACAAGGAGGACTTTAAAGTATTTATTATTCCTAAGCATATAAAAATATTTTTTTTAGTTTATCTAGGTTTTTTCTTTATTAGTTGCTTATCAATTATTACTGCAATAAATGTGAGTGAAAGTTTAGTCCAACTTGCTCGATTAGTAAGTATGATCGTGGCTATGTACTGCCTTTATGTTTTTATAAGACTGAACCCTAAAGGCTTTTTTGATTTTTTTTGTAAAATAACTGTTTTATTGTTGCTGTTCTATAGTTGGAAAGCTTTTTCTTATAGTCTTGGCAATTATGAAAGCCCCAGAACGCAAAATTTTATCAATGCTTTACCTCATTCTTTTTCTAACGGTAATATATACACCGCTTTTATTGTTATTCAATTACCATTCGCAATATATGGTTCATACTTTTTTAAGAAAATTTGGAAATATGCGGCTATAGTTTCCTTATTTTTAACCACATATGCTTTGATTTTTGTTGGATCAAGAGCCGCTCTTTTATCATTATTTATCATATACATATTTCTTATAATAACTACGTTACATGGTTTAATAAAATTAAAAATAGGTATAAAAAAAGAAGCTTTGTTATTATTGCTTTTACCGATTTTATCACTAATAATGGTTTTAAATGTCAATAGACTTGACAACAATAGCTCTAATAGTTTCACTGATATTTTTATTTTAATATCAAAGGAAAATTATGAAGATTCAATTAAACTTCAGGAAGATGATGAAAATCTTAGTCATTTAGTAGCCGATTTAGAAGGTGTAGGCCGACCAAATAATTTCGCTGAAGCAAGAATTTCACTATGGAACTTAGCTTATAGAAATTTTAAACACAATCCGTTATTAGGAATAGGTTACGGAAATTATAAAGCTACCGCTAAAAAAGAATACTATAGAAGCGCTAGAGTTGGTGTTTTCAAAAACCCAAGAAGAGCTCATAACGATCTCTTCGAAAAACTTGCAGAGACAGGTGTCATTGGGTTTTTATTATATGCGATACTTTTACTGTACCCTTTAATTTTAATAATCCGTATTTTAATAAAAGAGAAACAATTTGAAAGACGTTTTTTATATATTTCAATTTTTTTAGCTACTTCTGCATATTTGGTTGATGCTTTTTTTAATTTCCCTCTGGAAAGAGCCCCAATACAGTTACTTTTTTCGATAATTGTTATATTCATTCTGATTAATTTCAAAAAGAATGATGAGGTTGTGTCAAAAACAAAGTCTGTATATCATGTACCATTAATTTTGATACTTTTTTTGTGTACTTTTTCATCTATAGCATCAAATTATGCGGTATTAAATTCCTATCAATTACAACGCTCAATGATGGAAGATTTAAAAGGGAAAAGATTATTTACAGATCAAAAATTGAATAATACTTATCAAAGTATTAAAGAACAATGGATAAACTATCCAGAATTAAGCTATGTAGGGACAGCTAACAATGTATATTTAGCTAATTATGCGATTAAGGAAAAGAAATACGAGGAAGCTTTAGAGATTCTAAACAGGTCTAATACTGTTAACAAAGATGCTTTACTGGTAAAATCCTTCAAATCAGAGATATATTTAAATATTTATGATAAAATTGATAGTGCTAAGCACTATTCAGAAGATGTTTTTGATATTTATCCTTCTTTTAAAACCAACTATAATCTTCTAAAAAAAATCTATAGAAAAGAAAAGGATACTGCCAGTATCATGCGCATTATGAACATTTATACAAAATATAATTTTGCAGATGTTAATGAATGGCAATCAAAAGCAAATACTGTTTATGATTACACTGGCAACAGTGAACTTTTATTAAAAGTATTAGATACAGGAATTGCCTATAACCCTTCAAGTATAAAACTTCTAGAAGCAAAGAAAGAAGTTCTAGATAAACTAAAGTTTAAATCCTATTTGACCGATAAAGAAGTGAAGGCAAAACATCAAGAGGCATTTGATTATTTTGCTACTCAGGATTATGATAAGGCAAAAGATGTATTTGAGGAAATTCTTATAACTAATCCTAAAGATTATCTTTCCATCCAAAATATAGGAATTATTGATCTTGTTCAAAAGAATTATGAAGAAGCAATCAAGAGTCTCACTAAAGTCATAAAAGCAAACGCTTTTACTGATGGTAAAGCAGAGTACAGTCGCGGTTACTGTTATGAACAATTAGGTCAACTAGAAAAGGCAAAAGCAGATTATAAAAAGAGTCGTCTTAAGAATTATTCCCAAGCAATGGCGCTTCCTGCTTCTAAGTACGAGTAGCTATTTGAAGCTTATAATTGTAGAGAAATAAAAAATGCCCTATCTACAAGAAAAGGCATTTTCAAATATTAAAAATCGGACTTCGAGAACCTCAGTCCTCGCTTATGAAACTAGAACAAGAATTGAGGACTTCGAAATGTGGTTTTAGTTCATTTTACAAGTCAAACCCAATCTCAACTCCTAATTTTTTAGCTATCAATTTAGTTATTCGAGATTTTATTTCTGGAATTTTAACCGATTCTAATACACTATTTGCAAAGGCAAACATCAATAATGCACGTGCCTCTTTTTTAGGAATTCCACGAGATTGCATGTAAAATAAAGCTTCATCATCTAGTTGACCTATGGTACAACCATGAGAACATCTCACATCATCTGCAAAAATTTCTAGTTGAGGTTTTGCGTTAATAGTCGCCGTATCACTTACAAGAATGTTATTGTTTTGCTGGTAAGCGTTAATTTTTTGAGCAATTTTATCTACAAGAACTTTACCGTTAAAAACACCTACGGCACGCTCATCAAAAATCTGTTTATACTCTTGGAAGCTTTCACAGTTAGGAGCAGTATGATGTACTAATGTAGAATGATCTACGTGCTGTTTTCCCTCTATAATAGTAACGCCATTAAGAACAGAATTACAGTGCTCGCCTCTCTGGTAGAAATTCAAGTTATTACGAGTTAATTTTCCTCCAAAAGAAAAAGTATGAATTCGTACCTCAGAATTATCTTTTTGCTCAACAAAAGTATGGTCGATAAGTGAAGCGCTTAAATGGTCATTTTGGATTTTGTACCAATCAACTAAAGCACGTTTTGCACTGAATATTTCAGTAACGCTATTAGTTAAAACTGCATTATCGCTTAAACTTTGATGTCTTTCAATGATTTGAACTTGAGAATTCTCTCCTGCCACAACAAGATTACGTGGTTGTGTCATTAATTGATCTTCATTTCCTGTAGAGAAATAAACAATTTCAATAGGCTTCTCGACTACTATATTCTTACCTATGTTGATGTAAGCTCCTTCTTTTGCAAATGCGGTATTTAATGATACTAATCCATCTTTAACAGCAAGACGATTATAGTATTCCTTAATTACATCACTATATTTTGGGTTATTTAATGCGCTAGACATCAAACAAACATCAAATTTATCGTGAGTAGTTTGTGATAAATGCGAGCTGTAAATACCATCAATAAAAATCACTCGATAAGAATCTATCTGGTGTACCAGATATTTCTTGATGTCACTATAAGAAATAGCCGATTCTTTTTTAGGGAAAAGACTGTATTCTTTATTGAAAACCGATTTTAATGAGGTGTACTTATAGGTCTCTTCTTTACGTTGAGGTATTCCTAATTTTTCAAATTCATTAATCGCCTCACTACGTAAATTGTGCACGTAGCTGTTAGTATCGACTTCGTTTTCTAGGGCAATGAATGAAGATAGGATATGATCTTTAAAACTCATAATTATTTTTTTTCTCGCTTTCGCGAAAGCGAACTAAAAAGTTCATTTATAATAAGGGACAGCAGTATAGCTAGAAAATTATAGTGTTCTTAAGCCTCTACTTCTTCTTTGATCCAGTCATAACCACGTTTCTCTAACTCTTGTGCCAGTTCTTTGCCACCAGATTTAACGATACGACCATTATATAGTACGTGTACGTAATCTGGAACAATATAATCGAGAAGGCGCTGGTAGTGAGTGATTACTATAGTTGCGTTATCCTTAGTCTTAAGTTTATTTACGCCATTTGCAACGATGCGCAATGCATCAATGTCTAGACCAGAGTCAGTTTCATCTAGTATAGCAAGTTTAGGCTCTAACATGGCCATTTGAAAAATCTCGTTACGTTTTTTCTCTCCACCAGAAAACCCTTCATTAAGTGATCTAGAAAGGAATTTGCGATCTATTTCTAGTAGCTCAGATTTCTCACGTATCATTTTAAGCATGTCCTTTGCGGCCATGTCATCTTTACCTTGAGCTTTGCGCGTTTCATTAATGGCAGTTTTCATGAAGTTTGTAACTGATACTCCAGGAATTTCTACAGGATATTGAAAAGAGAGAAAAACACCTCTATGAGCTCTTTCCTCTGGATCTAAATCTTCTATGTCCTCACCTTCTAATGAAATTTCTCCACCGGTAATTTCATATTCTTCTCGTCCAGCGATAACATTTGCTAGAGTAGATTTACCAGAACCGTTAGGTCCCATTATTGCGTGCACCTCGCCAGCATTAACTTCTAGATTAATACCTCTTAAGATTTCTTTCCCTTCTATATTTGCTTGAAGATCTTTAATTTTTAACATATCTGTTATTTAACTTCTTTAATATCTAATGTTTTTCCAGTCGTTATTACGTTAGCGCTTTTTGCTGGAGATACTTCTATAATTTTAGTAATGGTAATCATTTCTTCCCAGGCGTCACCAGTTTCTAGGTGACGTGGATTAGGTCCTAATGTTCCATGAATCACAACATTTGCCATGTCGTATTCTGATTTTTTTATGGCTTTAGCAACATCAACAAGTTCCCTCATTTTGTCATCTACTTTTACCGCGTAAAGCTCCCTACTTGTATTTAAAACAGCAGTATCATCATAGTAGATAAACTCACCTCTGAAGATTTCTTCACCATCTGCAAGAGGTTCTTGTTCTATTTCTTTGATCACTACCTCTTCTTCTTGCGAAGAGTTTTGATCGTTTTTACATGAAATAAGACTTAAAACTAAAAAGCTCAAAATAATTAATTGCTTCATAATCAAAATGTTGTTTGATAAAATTTGATATTATCCTACGGAACCTTCTAAGCTTATCTCTAGAAGTTTTTGTGCTTCTACAGCAAATTCCATAGGCAGCTTGTTTAACACCTCTTTAGAAAAACCATTAACAATTAGTGCGATTGCTTTTTCTGTGTCTATACCACGTTGATTACAGTAAAATATTTGATCTTCACCTATCTTACTTGTTGTAGCTTCATGTTCAATCTTAGAACTGCTGTTGCTATTTTCTATGTATGGAAAAGTATGCGCACCACACTCGTTACCCATAAGTAAACTATCACATTGTGAGAAGTTGCGGGCATTAGTTGCGCGAGGTCCTACCTTAACCAGTCCACGATAAGAATTTTGAGATTTACCAGCGCTTATTCCTTTAGAAATGATAGTAGACTTAGTGTTTTTACCTAAGTGTATCATTTTAGTTCCTGTATCTGCTTGCTGGTAGTTGTTAGTTACCGCTATAGAATAAAATTCTCCTACAGAATTGTCTCCTTTGAGAATACAGCTAGGGTACTTCCAGGTAACAGCACTACCAGTTTCTACTTGAGTCCATGAAATCTTTGAATTCTTCTCGCAAAGACCTCTTTTAGTTACAAAATTAAATACGCCACCTTTTCCTTCACTGTTTCCTGGATACCAGTTTTGTACAGTAGAATACTTGATCTCTGCATCGTCAAGTGCAATTAACTCCACACATGCTGCGTGCAACTGATTTTCATCACGACTAGGAGCAGTACATCCTTCTAGATAAGAAACGTAACTACCTTCATCTGCAATTACAAGAGTTCTTTCAAATTGCCCTGTGCCACCTTCATTAATACGGAAGTAGGTAGAAAGTTCCATAGGACACTTCACTCCTTTAGGAATGTAGCAAAAAGAGCCATCAGAGAATACCGCGCTGTTTAGTGCCGCATAGTAATTGTCTTTTTGTGGGATAACCGTTCCTAAATATTTTTTAACTAATTCTGGATGTTCTTGAATAGCCTCAGAGATAGGACAGAAAATAATTCCCTTTTCAGCGAGGTTTTTCTTAAAAGTAGTCGCTACAGAAACAGAATCTACCACGATATCCATTGCAACACCAGCTAGTTTTTTTTGCTCATCTAGAGAAATACCTAATTTCTTAAAAGTCTCTAACAATTCAGGGTCTACCTCGTCTAGGCTATCATATTTAGGCTTAGAATTAGGTGCCGAGTAGTAAGAAATAGCTTGTAGGTCTGGTTTATCATATCTCACATTTGACCAGTCTGGCTCTTCCATTTGCATGAAAATACGGTATGATTCCAGTCTCCAGTCCAGCATCCATTGTGGTTCATTTTTCTTTGCAGAAATAATGCGAATCACCTCTTCACTTAGACCTATCGGTATTTTATCAGATTTAATATCTGTATAGAAGCCGTACTCGTACTCTTTTCCTTTGAGTTCTTTTTCTAATTGTTCTTCTGTATATTTTGACATAATTTTTTTTAATTACGCTTTCGCGAAAGCGTTATTTATAAAATCTCCCTATAAACTGAAAGATTCTCCACAACCGCAAGTTCTTTGTGCATTAGGATTATTAAAAACAAAGCCTTTACCATTTAATCCACCACTGAATTCTAAGGTAGTTCCTACTAAGTAGAGAAAACTCTTTTTATCCACAGCAATTTTCACATTATTTGCTTCAAAAACCTTATCAGTTTCAACAGATTGATTATCAAATTTGAGATCGTAAGAAAGGCCACTACAGCCGCCGCTTTTTACACCTACGCGTACAAAGTCTTTACCTATGGTATAGCCTTCCTCGCTCATGAGTTGAGCGAGTTTAACCTTTGCAGTTTCTGATACACTTATCATATAAAATAGCTTATTTAAAATGGTTACAAATATACGACAGCGATTTGTCAACCTTGAATGATTCTATTTATAAAACATATTATTCTATATCGATTGCCTATAGTTTAACAATTCTTTATAGGTTGATGTAATAATGTAAACAAATAAGACGGTTCAAAAAGTTGAAATCATTGTAGTTTTGCAAAATGATAGAAGATAAAAACCCTGCACGCACTCCTATAGAAAACTTAGGAGAATTTGGTTTAATAGATTTTATAACCAAAAACTTTGATATTTCTCATGATTCCACCATCAAAGGAATAGGAGATGATGCTGCTGTTTTAAAGCACGACCAATTTACGGTAGTAACTACCGATATGCTTGTGGAAGGTGTTCATTTTGATTTGAGCTACGTTCCATTAAAGCATTTAGGCTATAAGTCTGTTATGGTAAATTTATCAGATGTATATGCGATGAATGCCAGGGCGACTCAGGTAACTGTTTCTATTGCTATTTCAAATCGTTTTCCTGTTGAGGCTGTAGAAGAATTGTATGATGGAATACGACTAGCATGTAAAACATACGGCGTAGATCTAATAGGTGGTGATACTACTGCTTCAAGAAGCGGTCTTATTATTTCTGTGACCGCGATAGGTGAGCAAAATGAAGAAAAGATAGTTTATAGAAAAGGCGCAGGAGATGGAGATCTATTAGTAGTTTCTGGCGATATAGGAGCCGCCTATATGGGGCTTCAAATACTGGAAAGAGAGAAAGCGGTTTTTAAAGCAAATCCACAAAATCAGCCAGATATAGAAACGTATAGCTATTTATTAGAAAGACAATTAAAGCCAGAGGCAAGAAAGGACATTGTAAAATTGCTAGAGGATCTTGAAGTACAACCTACGAGTATGATTGATTTGTCAGATGGTTTGAGTTCTGAAATTGTGCATTTATGTAAACATAGTGAGGTAGGAATGACCATTTATGAAGATAAAATACCTTTAGATCCTACAGTGATTACCGCCTGTGAAGAGTTCAATCTTGACAGTACAACTATCGCACTGAGCGGCGGCGAAGATTATGAGCTGTTATTTACAGTAAAGCAAGAAGATTTTCCTAAGATTAAAGCAAACCCTAGTCTATCGGTAATAGGTCACGTAGTTGACGCTTCTTACGGTATGAATTTAGTTACTAGAGGCGGAGAACAAATCCCCATTAAAGCAATGGGATGGAATAGTCTTAAAGAAGATTAGGTAGTCCTAATTATGCAGGTACAAGTCCAGCCCTTTTTCTTTTTTGAGCAACATCATTTAGCGCACGATTAATTTGTGCATAACGATCGTTAAGAGGAACGAAATCACCATAAATAGTTTTGGTCATTTGTTTTCCACATTTTGAACAGCATAGTTCTTCTATTCGTTCATTTACAACACGCGATGTTTTAAAATGATGTCTTGTAAGTGAGCAGCCTACAGCTTTTAAGGGAGAAAAATTATTTGACATTTAAATCTATTTAGGGGAAATTTATACTACTAAATTATTAGGATTCTAAATGTACACAAAATGTTAATAAATAATGCTAAAACGCATAATTATTCGATGAAATACATTTTTTCTAGAATATTAGCAGGGTTTGTTAACAATGACATGTGTCCGCAATCAATTGTTTTTCCTTGAATATTTAAATAATCGCATTCCGTTTTGATGAGCGCTGGTTCTATAATATCATCTTGTAAACTGAAGATGTAAATAACCCTGATATCTAGATTTTTCAATTCTTGTAATGAACTTTCTCTATCTCGCATGTATAGTAAGGAATGAACAATACTTTCTATCGAGATAGTTTGTGCTTTCATCTTCATTTTATGAATTCGCTCCTTAAACTCTTCTAATTCAACTTTAGTAAACAAGTTATTTACCGCCATGCTCACGTAAGCTTCCTTATGCTTTTGAATGAGTTGTATGGCTCTGTCTCTAAGAAGTCTTTTTTCTTTAGGATCTTTTCCAGCAATACTATTCAACATAATAAGCGATATAATTTTTTTAGGATTCGCTTTCGCGAAAGCGGCACCTAAATATCCACCCATACTATGACCTAGTATAGTAAGTCTATCTATATGTTCCTGCTTTAATATAAAGTTTAAGGCTTCGATAAAATCTGCTGCGGTAAATGGTGTCTTAGATTCATGGCTTGATCCATGACCTGGTAAATCAATCTTTAAAATAGAGTAGTGCACAAGCAGTTGATGCTCTATATGCTCCCATTGTTGCATACTCCCTAAAAAACCATGAATTAATAGAAGGACAGGTTTTTTATTATCACTAAGATTATAATGGATGTGCATCATTCAACAAAGGTAAGAACTAGTAAATCTATTAATTATCACAAATCTATCACGACTGTGAATTTTTTGTTAATTTAGCATTTGGATATGATTAGAAAACTACTATATATCAGCTTTATATCATTGTTGTTTTTAACCTCTTGTGAGGATAATGATACTTATGAACTGGCAAAATCAGAATTAGATATACGTATAGAAGAATTACTGGAACAAAATTCTGATGGTCAAGGCAAATCGTTCTTTATTCTGCCAGATAGCGATGATTTTGCAGCAATTCCTCAAGACCCATTAAACCCTATAAATACATATAAAGTAGCGTTGGGTCAATTATTACTTCATGAAACGGCTACTGGTGGTATTCCAAAAATGAGTCAAATGGAGTCCACTTATTCTTGTGCGACTTGTCATCCAGTGGCATCAAGTTTTTATGCAGGACGCAGACAAGGTATAGGAGAAGGTGGGACAGGTTTTGGGTTTGCGGGAGAAGGAAGACAAATCGATTTAAGTATGCCGTTAGACTCCGTAGATCTTCAGCCAGTGAGGCCACCTACTTTATTAAATGTTGCTTATCAAGAAACAGCTTTATGGAATGGTATGTTAGGTGCAACTGGTCCTAATTCAGGAACAGAATCACAATGGGCAACAGCTGGTGTTTCAGAGAACAATTTAGGCTTCCAAGGATTAGAAACGCAAGGAATCGTGGGTCAAAAAATGCATAGGTTAAAGATTGATGAAGAATTCATAAATGAAAACGGCTATCGCTGGCTATTTAATAAAGCCTTTGAAAATGTAAGTGAATCACAACGGTACACGCCGCAAAATGCAGCTTTAGCAATTGCAGCTTTTAATAGAACTTTATTGGCAAATCGTTCTCCATGGCAATACTATCTTAAAGGAGACTATGATGCGCTTTCAGAAAAAGAAAAAAGAGGTGCTATATTATTTGCTGGTAAAGGTCAATGTATGAACTGCCATACCGGTCCAGCATTAAAAGATCAAGAGTTTCACGCATTTGGTTTTGGACACTTTGACGATTCAAATGATGCTGTGGTGCTGGATGATACTGGGTTTGAAACTGTGAAAAAAGGTCGTGGTGGTTTTACAGGATCTACTGCAGATGATTACAAGTTTAAAACACCTACTTTATATAATTTACGTGACGCTGCTTTTTATGGACATGGTTCTACTTTTACAAGTATTGAAGAAGTGATACGTTACAAAAATGGGTCAACATTGCAAGACCAAAACGCAACTACAAACATTGCACAAGAGATGGGTGCTATCCAGCTTACAGAAGAAGAAATAGCCGACCTAACTTACTTCTTGGAAAATAGCCTCTATGATGCAGAGTTATTACGTTACGTTCCTGACGCTGTAAAATCTGGTAATTGCTTTCCTAATGCAGATGATCAAAGTATAATTGACCTAGGTTGTAATTAACGGTAGACTACATTATTATAATTAATTTTGAGGATTAAATACCAAGTGGTATCTTTACTGTATGAGAAATCCAGAACAAACTAAAGCCACAATACTTAAAGAAAGCGCAAACTTGTTCAATACAAAGGGTTATAAGGCGACATCCTTAAGTGATATTACTACTGCAACTGGATTTACAAAAGGAGCAATCTATAAACATTTTAATAATAAAGAAGATCTTGAACAGCAAGCTTTGCGCAGTTTGGGTCGTACGATGTTTGATATTTTAGGTAAGGAGATTAAAGTAGCTAAAGACTATGAAGCTAAAATGGAAGTCGTTTTTAGTTTTTTTGAAAACTATTTATTAAATCCACCCTATCAAGGAGGTTGTCCTTTACTTAATAGTGCTGTAGAGAGTGATGATGCAAATCCTGGGTTGAGACAGCAGTCATTTGGAATGTTAGTGAATTTGAAATCCTCTTTACGCCGAGTTTTGGAAAATGCTAAAAAACGCAAACAAATTAAACCTGATACAGATGTAGAACAAATGGTTCATGTATTTATTGCAACATTAGAAGGTGGCATTATGATGAGCAAACTAGAACGTAATAATGACGCTATTGCCATGTGTATCGATTTTTTAAAGAAAATAAACAAGGAAATAATAATATAACTATTTTTTTAATCAAAAAGATACCGATCGGTATTTGTAAATATGAAAAAGCTACTAACGTTTGTACTCAATAAAACAGCAAATTTAGCACCATCTTGGAATGGAAAGCTAGCCTTTAGCTTATTATGTAAAGTACAAAGAATTGAGATTTCACATAAAGGAAATGAATTTCTCGATGCGGCAACAGAAACTAAATTGAACCATGATAAATATGAGGCTACTGTCTACCGATATGGAAATGGTTCTAAAAATTTAATCTTTTTACACGGTTGGTTAAGTAATTCAGAACGCTGGAGAGAAACAATACAAGCAATAGATCTTGAGGTCTATTCTTGTTATTTAGTTGATGCTCCTGGACATGGTCGTAGTAAAGGAAATAATCTTAATCTTGAGATATATAGAATATTTTTGACTGACCTTTTAAAGTCTTTAGGAACAGCGCATGCAGTAATAGGTCATTCTTTAGGATCATTGGTTACTGCTTATACTTACTTAGAAGATCCTAGATTGCCAATTGATCGATACGTCATAACAGGAGCTCCAGCTGGAATGAATTCTATTTATGTATTTTTTAAAAGAATAATGCACTTAAATGATAAGGTGATTGCTAATATGGATAGTTATATTAATAGAAATATTACTTTGGTTAATGCAAACGAAATAAATATCTCAAATTTTTTAAAAGAGGTGAAGCAACCAGTTTTAGTTATTCATGATCATGATGATAAAGTTTGTCCTATCACATATATAGAAACAGCAGTGGCTTATAATGAAGATGTTATAACATTTTTTACATCAGGATTAGGTCACAACTTACTGGATAAAAAAGTAATAGATCGAACTATCGGCTTTTTAGACCACGCGTAAAACATTAGGATTTTGAATTGGTAATTCCAAAATTGGACAATCATGGAAACTTATCACTTATTTTTGGAGATTAAAACACACACCATTGTCTATACCTTCTCACGCTTTTGAACAACACACCATTGCTTTTTATAACGTAGAAAACTTGTTTGACGTTGTTGATGATCCTCATGTTTTTTTAGATGAGGATTTTACAGAGTTTGGTCGTCAAAACTGGACGAGAAATAGGTATGAAAAAAAGCTTTTAAAAATCAGTGAGGCGATAAGTAAAATAGGTTTTGAGTCTACAGGAAAATTACCAGCAATCGTAGGTCTAGCCGAAATTGAAAACAAAAAAGTTTTAAACGACCTTATTCAACAGCCTAAACTAGAAAAGGGACATTACGACTTTATACACTACAATAGTCCAGATGAAAGAGGGATTGATGTTGCTTTTCTTTATGACACTAGAGTTTTTGAGCCATCACATTCAGAACCTTTGCAAATTCTTTTAGAAAATGAGCAAGGCGAGCGCGACACCACGAGAGATATTTTATATGTAAATGGAATTTTGGCAGGAACACCAGTTCATATCTATGTGAACCACTGGCCATCAAGGCGCGACGGAGTAGAAGCTACAAATAATAAGAGAGTTGAGGTTGCGAGACAACTCATGGAGCATATAGAAAAAGTAGATCGAGAGCGTAAACGTATCTTAAATAATTTACCTATTCACGATTCTCATCATGTTATAATCATGGGAGATTTTAATGATGATCCAGAAAACGACAGCATAAAAGAAGGAATTTTACCTAATGGGTTTGATAACCCTACCGCAGGTTTAAAAAACTTTCACCGTGGTTCATTAAATCATCAGTTTAAGTGGAATTTATTTGACCAGATTTTAATCAGTAAAAGCTTGCATAATGATGTCCCAGATTCCTTATATTTTCATAAGGCAGATATCTTTGACGATATCATGTTGCGACAGTGGAAAGGAAAATATCGAGGGCAACCAGCTCGCACCTTTGTTGGTAAAAATTATAAAGGAGGATATAGCGACCATTTTCCAGTATTTGCAGTTTTTCGTAGAAATTAATCGTCTTTTGTCCGTTAAACGTATCGATTCGTCTATTAAGGATATGTTAAACAAATGTGGCTTAAATTTTTTATATATTCACCGTTCTAGAATCCTTTTAAAATAATTAAGTTTTCTAGATTTTTGGTAGTTTCGCTTTCGCGAAAGCGGAATAACCATAAATAATTGATTAATCATAAATAGATTCGTGCTATATTTAGCCATCTAAAATTATTAACACAACCTAAAAATTAACCTTGTGAGAATGAGAAAATTACTTGCAATGGGGCTCTTCATTACCTTTGCAGCTACAAGCGTAGTACATGCACAACAAGATCCTCAGTACACACAGTACATGTACAATCAAAATATTATTAACCCAGCCTACGCAGGTACCCAAGATGGTTTTAACATCACTGCTCTCTACAGACAACAATGGTCTGGAATAAACGGAGCTCCTGAAACTATTACTCTTTCTGGTAGTACATCAATAGGCGACAGGTTAGGTGTAGGACTATCTGTAATCGCAGATAATATAGGTCCAGTAGGTGAAACAAATACTTACGGAGACTTTTCTTATCGATTACAAGTAGGTGAAAAAACCACCCTTGCATTAGGGCTTAAAGCTGGTCTAACGTTTTTTGACGTAAACCTTAATACTGTTCAAACCACAGTCCCAGGAGATCCACTTTTTTCACAAGAACTTAATGAGACCTATCTTAATCTAGGTGCTGGAGCATTTTTATACGGTACAAACTGGTATGCTGGTTTCTCCGTTCCTAATATGTTGAACAGCACTCACCTTGATGAAAATGGTTTAGAATTCGGTAGTGAGACACAACATTACTTTCTTGCTGGTGGTTACGTATTTGACGTTGCAGATAATATTAAATTAAAGCCACACGTATTGGTAAAAGGAGCTTTTGATTCTCCAGTAAGTTTTGATTTGAATACAAACGTACTATTCAATAATAAATTTGAAGTAGGAGTTTCTTACCGTTATGAAGACTCTTTTAGTGGTTTAATAGGAATGAATGTAACAGATAATATCAAGGTAGGTTATGCCTATGACCGAGTAGTATCTGACATTTCGGTAGTTTCTAATAGCTCTCACGAGGTATTTTTATCTTTCGGTCTTAACTTCCCACGTAAAGTGATGCAGTCACCACGTTTCTTCTAATTCAAAAACAGCAAAGAATACAAACCATGAAAAAACTATATATACTTTTTATATTATTCGTTGGTGTTGCAATGTCCGCGCAAGCACAAAGCGATAAAACTGCAAAAGCAGATAAATTATTTGAACAGCTACGTTACGTAGATGCGGCTAAAGCTTATGAGAAGCTATTAAATAATGGTGTGAGAACTCAGCATGTTTATACAAGGCTAGGAGATTCTTACTTCTATAACAGTGAGTTTAAAAACGCCGAAAGAAATTATGCAAGAGCGGTGAAACGTGATCCTCAACCAGAGACTCTTTATCGTTATGCACAATCTTTAAAGGCTTCGGAAAAATATGATCTTTCTAATACAATTATGAAGCAGTTTGCTAGCTTAAAGCCGGGAGATGACCGTGCAAAGCAATTCAAAGCAAACCCTAATTACTTGATGAAAATTCAAGAAATGAAGGATGCCTTTACTACAAAGGCAGATAAATTCAATACCGAGGCTAGTGATTTCTCTGCTGTTAAAGTGGGTAATAAACTTTATTTTTCTAGTGCACGTAATGAAAACAGAGGTAATTACAGTTGGAATAAGCAGCCATACCTTGATATTTATGTAGCAACTATTGATGAAGCTGGTGTAGTTAGTAAGCCTGAACTTTTAGAAGGAGAGGTAAATACTAAATACCATGAAGGTACCTTAGATATTACACCAGATAATAAATACATGTTCTTTACACGAGTAGATTATTTTAAAGGAGATTATGAAAAAGCATCTGATGGAGAAAGTAAATTAAATATTTATAGAGCCTTAAATGCTGGTGGAGAATGGAGAGATGTCGCAACTACTTCTTTAGAATCTAAAGAATATGGTGTAGGTCATCCTTCTATTACTAAAGATGGAAAAGCAATCTTTTTTGCCAGTGAAGCACCAGGTGGACAAGGTGGGACTGATATTTATAAAGCTACACTCAAAGATGGTAAAATCTCTAATCCAGTAAATTTAGGACCTACTGTAAATACATCAGGAGATGATTCTTTCCCGTATATTGCAGACGATGGGACACTTTACTTTTCAAGTAACGGCCACTTAGGTCTTGGAGGTCTTGATGTATTTAAATATAAAGACGGAAAGGTGACTAATATGGGCTCTCCGATTAATAGCCCTTTAGACGATTTCGGTTTTAGTTATTCTGAAGCTACAGGAAAAGGTTATCTGTCTTCTAACCGTAAAGGTGGACAAGGTGGTGACGATATTTACCAAGTAGAAAAAATTGAGGTTTGTGAAGTTGCGGTTACGGTTAAGGCAGTTGATTCTGAAACAGGAATGCCTATATCAGGTGCAATAGTTTCTTTGCAAGACGATGCTGGAAACAGCATGCCAGGACAAACTACTGATGCAAATGGTATGGCAGTTTTCAAAACTGACTGTAACCTTGAGCTTACTGCAAGAGGAGCAAAAGACAAATACGAAAGCGGTGAAGCAACATTATCTGTTGCTGAAGAAGAAACTGCCATGGTAGAAGTTATGATGACACCAGAACCAGAAATCGTAGAAGACAAGATTATTCTTAATAAAATTTATTTTGATTTAGATAAGTCTAACATACGTCCAGATGCTGCACTTGAATTAGATCGCTTAGTAGGTTTAATGAAAAAGTATCCAACTCTAGAAGTAATGGCAGAAACTTATGCTGATATTAGAGGTTCTGATTCTTACAACTTAGCGCTTACAGAAAGACGTGCTAATAGCATTATTGAGTATGTAAAATCTCAGGGAATTGACGGTTCTAGGCTTTCAGCTGCAGGACGCGGAGAAGCAAATCCTGTTGTAGATTGTAAGGCTAAAAAATGTACACCTGCAGAATATGAATTATCTCGTAGATCTGAGTTTACAATTACAAAAAGATAAGCAAGATTATTAACTAACCAATGCTTATAAAGTCCATTTGCACTAGCAAATGGACTTTTTTTATTGGTAAAACTGACCTAATTAGACGTTTTAAAATCATACTATTAATTATCTTAACCAGATGAATTCATTTTTAGAAAACATCCTAATTGATCTCGAGAAGAAGCAAATAGATATTACTAAAGTAAACTACGTAGTTCCATCGCGACGTGTTGGAATTTTCCTAAGTAGATATGTTGCACAACGTATTGATCAACCTATTTTCTTACCTAAAATTTATAGTGTAGAAGAATATATAGAACATCTGTCCCAAGTAGAGATTGTAAACGATCTAGACCTTTTGCCTTTATTTTATCAAGCCTATAAAAGTGTTGAAAATGGAGAAAATCTAGATAGCTTTGATGAGTTTATAGGCTGGGCGACTACTATCCTTAAAGACTTTAATGAAATGGATCGCTATTTAGTAGATCCAGAACAGTTTTTCAATTATTTGGGAAGTATCAAAGAAATGGATCACTGGGCGTTGAGTCAAAATCCTACCTTGATGGTATCAAAATACTTAAGGTTTTGGAAGAAACTCCATCTGTATTACGACGCTTTTCAAAAATTATGTTTGGAGAATAAAATGGTGTATCAAGGGATGGCTTATAGGCTCGCTTTCGCGAAAGCGGAACAACGATCCTTCACTTCAAATCAAGTGGAAACCACCATATTTTTGGGACTAAATGCACTCAATACGGCGGAGTCTAAGATCATACAGAAGCTACTTGAAGAAGAAAAAGGACATGTTTACTGGGATATGGATTCCTATTTGATGGAATTACCTTATCATGAATCTGGAAAGTTTATACGCAGGTTTAAAAAAGAATGGAAATATTATAACAATAGGGAATTAGATATTTACAGTAATTTCTATCAATCAGCGAAAAAAATAGACATACACGGTGCAGCAGGTAACTTGAGTATGATACAGGTGGCTGCACAATTAATGGCGCAAATACCTCAAGAAGAATTAGAAGATACCGCAGTCATTCTTGCAGATGAGCGATTGCTATTACCATTACTAGACGCTATTCCACAAAACATCCAGCATTTTAATGTAACCATGGGACTGGCACTCGATCAATTGCCGCTATCTGCTTTTATCTATGATGTTATTAAAATGCATACAGACGCTATTGATAGAGAGTATTATTACAAAGGAGTTGTAAATATTTTAGAATCTAGTTTTGCACACTTGTTAATCGCAGAGAAATCACGTCAATTAATAAAGTTTATAAGAGAAAACAACCTGATATATATCACGCCTTCTAGTTTTGAAGAAGTGACTGAAATCGATTTATTAAACACTATTTTAAAACCAGTGGAAACGGTAGGAGCGCTTATCGAGTTAGTTCAGTATTTACTTAATGAGTTAAAAAAAGCTCTTTTTAATGAGGAAAATAGACGATTAGAAATCGAGCAATTGCTAGGCATCACTGAAGTTGTTCAAAACCTAGCAACCATTATTGATAATAATCAAGAAATTAAAGATTTAAAAACTGTAGCTTATTTATATAAACAACTTGTGCCTCTTAAGAATCTTGATTTTATAGGTGAACCAGTGCGCGGTCTTCAAATTATGGGATTGCTAGAAACGCGGGCTTTAGATTATAAAAATACCATCATGCTTTCAGTAAATGAAGGTATTTTGCCTGCTGGTAAATCTACGGCTTCCTATATTTCAAATGATATGAAATATCAGTTTGAGCTTCCTACTTATTCAGAGAAAGACAGCGTTTATGCCTATCACTTTTATAGATTGTTGCATCGAGTAGAGAAGGCTGCTTTTATTTACAATACAGAAGGTGATACATTAGGCGGCGGCGAGAAAAGCCGATTCTTGACTCAACTAGAAACAGATCAAAATTGTAATCACATCGTCACTCACAAACACTATATTTTTAAAAATAGTGCCATTAAAGACGAGTTGATGATCATTAAAAAAGAACCATCTTATTTTGAACGACTGGATCAAATAGCAGCAAGCGGTTTTAGTCCATCGGCATTGACCAGTTATGTGCGCAACCCAATCGATTTTTACGCGAGCAAGATATTACGTATTTCAGACATGGAAGATGTAGAAGAAAACATCGCTGCAAATACTATGGGTTCCATCATTCATGAGGCGCTTGATAAATTGTATCAGCCTTTTGTAGGTAAGATTTTGATCAAAGAAGATTTTGACACGATAAAGAAGCAAATTAAGACAGAATTAGACATCGCTTATAAAGAATGTTATACCTCAGATTCTGCTCCATTAGGTAAGAATAAGATCATTTACGAAGTTTCTTTACACTACATAAAGAAAATGGTAGAAAGTGATTTAGAACTCGTTAAAAACGATCAAGAATTAATCATCAAAAGTGTCGAGCGCAAGCTGGAGGCTGTTATCGATGTATCGCAAATAGGGAAGGTGAAAATCCACGGTATGGTAGATCGCATCGACCAGCTGGACGGTAAATTGCGTATCATTGATTACAAATCAGGCGCGACTGATAAAGGTAACGTAGGTATCGATCCAGATGACTTTACTATTCTTAGAGAAGACTACAAAAAGGCCAAAGCATTTCAAGTGCTCATGTACACTTATTTGCACAGTCTTAACGATCCGTTCACAGAAGCTAGCGCAGGAATCATTAGTTTTAAGAACTTTGATCAAGGCTATATTCCGTTTTCTTACGGCAAGCATCGATACAATGAAAAAATGATCGATGCAGCGGTATTAGAAAAGTTTGAACAAGAGCTTTTTGCTTTGATTCAAGAATTATATAATAAAGAAATTGACCTCATAGAAAAACCAGTATGATTACGAGTAACAACAATGTTTTGAAAGGAGAAAATAATCGAGCTATTTTACTTGATTATCAATATCTAGAATCTGACCAGCAATTACCAGTTGTGGTTTTTTGCCATGGTTATAAAGGATTTAAAGATTGGGGTGCGTGGAGTTTAATGGGTTCCGCTTTCGCGAAAGCGGGATTTCTATTCATAAAGTTTAACTATTCACACAATGGTGGTACGGTAGAAGAGCCTATCGATTTTCCAGATCTAGATGCTTTCTCAAAGAATAATTACAGCATGGAAGTACGAGAAACAAAATTAGTTTTGGATTGGATCGAGAGCTCACAATTACCTATCGATAAAACAAAAATTAATTTAATAGGCCATTCCAGAGCCGGCGGAATCACCACCATAGTTACTGCAAATGATAGCAGAGTTTCTAAGTTAATCACCCTAGCAGGAGTAGCTGACTATGCAGAGCGTTTCCCGTCAGGGAAAGCACTTGAAGAGTGGAAAGAAAAAGGAGTCATGCACGTTAAAAATGGTCGTACCGGACAGGATATGCCGCATTTATATCAGTTTTTTGAAGACTTTAAAAATAATGAAGAAGATTTAACCATCTTGAAACAAGCTCAAAAAATCACTCAACCACACTTAATTCTTCATGGAGATAACGACGAAGCAGTTCATGTAAATGATGCGCATAAACTGCATAAGGCAAGTCCTAACTCTCAACTGAAATTGATCAGGGATGCAAACCATGTTTTGGGCGCATCACATCCATGGCATCAAGATCGGTTGCCAGAAGATTTAAGACAAGCCGTGCAGTGTATGATTAATTTTTTGAGGTACTAATTAATCGTTCAATTTAAGAACCGCCATAAATGCTTGTTGTGGGATCTCTACGTTTCCTACCTGACGCATACGTTTTTTACCTTTCTTTTGCTTTTCAAGAAGTTTACGTTTACGAGAAATATCTCCACCGTAACATTTTGCAGTAACGTCTTTACGCAATGCTTTAATCGTTTCACGAGCAATAATTTTTGCACCTATCGCCGCTTGAACAGGAATATCAAATTGCTGTCTAGGGATTAACTCACGTAACTTTTCTACCATCTTCTTTCCTATGGTATAGGCATTGTCAAAGTGAATCAACGCGCTCAAAGCATCTACAGTTTGCGCATTTAGAAGAACATCTAATCGTACTAATTTGGAAACTCGCATTCCTATAGGAGCATAGTCAAAAGAAGCATAACCTTTGGAGACCGTTTTCAACCTGTCGTAGAAATCAAATACAATCTCGGCAAGTGGCATATCAAAGGTAAGTTCTACTCTTTCGGTAGTTAAATACGTTTGATTAGTTACAATCCCACGTTTTTCTATACAAAGCGACATTACATTACCTACAAATTCAGATTTTGTAATGATAGTTGCCTTGATGTAAGGCTCTTCTACTCTGTTTAAAGTCGATGGTTCTGGTAAATCACTTGGATTATTTACAATGATGCGCTCATCCGGTTCTTTATTAGTGTAAGCATAGTAAGATACGTTAGGTACGGTAGTGATCACAGTCATATCAAACTCGCGTTCTAGTCGCTCTTGAATGATCTCTAAATGCAACATTCCTAAGAATCCACATCGGAAACCAAAACCAAGTGCTGCACTACTTTCTGCTGTAAACACTAATGAAGCATCGTTAAGCTGTAGCTTTTCCATACTAGATCGCAAGTCTTCGTAATCTTCAGTATCTACAGGATAAATACCAGCAAATACCATAGGTTTCACGTCTTCAAAACCACCGATGGGATTTGTAGTAGGATTAGCATGGTCAGTAATTGTATCACCTACTTTAACTTCTTTGGCTTCTTTAATTCCAGTAATTAGGTAACCTACGTCACCTGCACTTATTTCTTTTTTAGGAACTTGATTCAATTTCAGAGTTCCTATCTCGTCTGCATAATAGCTTTCTCCTGTGGCAACAAATTTAATATGCTGACCTTTTTTAATAGAACCATTGATGACTCTAAAAATAGTCTCCACACCACGGAACTGATTGTACTGTGAGTCAAAAACTAGTGCTTGTAAAGGCTCATCTGGATCTCCTTTAGGAGCAGGAACTCTTTCTACAATCGCATCAAGAATATCTTGTATTCCTAAACCAGTTTTTGCACTAGCAGGAATTACTTCACTAGGATCACAACCTAAAAGGTCTACAATATCGTCGGTTACCTCTTCAGGATTTGCACTAGGCAAGTCTACTTTATTGAGAACTGGAATGATCTCTAGATCATTTTCTAGCGCTAAGTATAAATTTGAAATAGTTTGCGCTTGAATACTTTGAGCTGCATCTACTATAAGCAATGCACCTTCACATGCAGCAATAGAACGAGATACCTCATAAGAGAAGTCTACGTGACCAGGAGTGTCAATTAGATTGAGAATATATTGCTCACCATCTGGAGCCGTATAATCCATCTGGATAGCGTGTGATTTTATCGTTATACCACGCTCTCGCTCCAGGTCCATATTATCTAAAAGTTGTGCTTGTGATTCTCTTTTAGTAACCGTGTGTGTCGCATCTAAAAGCCTGTCTGCCAGAGTACTTTTACCGTGGTCAATGTGAGCAATGATACAAAAATTACGTATGTTCTTCATATTCCTTTCCATAGGTGTGCAAATATAATCTAAAACATCGCGTTTAGTTTTCCCGATCTTTGGTATTTTAGCTTTTCATTAAATTCTTATAATGAAATATTTACAGTTTTTTATCTTTATCCTAGCTCTTAGTACGACTGCACAAAACGATCTTACAGGAACTATTATTAATAATAGTGAAGAGCCACTAGCTTACAGTAATGTTGTGTTATTTAAAATGCCCGATAGTGTGTTCTATAAAGCATCTTATTCTGATGAAAAAGGGAAGTTTAAGATAGCAAATTGTGCTGCTGGTGATTATACATTGCAAGTATCATCAGTTGGTTATGTTCCGCTTTCGCGAAAGCTAACACTTAATAAATCTACAGACATAGGAGCTGTTGTTTTAAATGCAAATCAAGAAGAACTAGATGCTGTTGTAGTAAATGCGGCACGACCTACTATACAGCGAAAAGCTGATAGATTAATTTTTAACGTTGAAAACAGCTCGCTAAGTACAGGGAACACGTCTCAAATTTTACAATCTACCCCAGGAGTTTTTGAAATGAATGGCTCTTATATGGTAAAAGGTAGTGTCGCTCAGGTTTACATTAACAATAAGAGAGTTTTTTTAAGTGACGAAGAGTTGCAACAATTACTAAGAGGTTATAGTGGCGATAATGTAAAAAGCGTTGAAGTAATTTTTAATCCACCAGCTCGCTACGATGCAGATGGCGGCGCAGTAATTAATATTATAACAAGTAAAAGCATCTCTTTAGGTTATAAAGGCTTAGTAACTAGTAATTGGTCAGTAGATACATTTGCAAAATATCAATTAGGGACTGGACATTCCTATAAGAACGACTGGATTAATGTTTATGCGAATTACAATTATAATCCACGTAAAGATTTAACGCTGCAAGAGTCCGAGGTAGGTTTTTTTAATAGTGATGGTTCTAGAAACTCTCGTTGGTTTACAGATGTAGAGTCCGTGTCTAGAAGTGATGCTCATGCCTTTAACAGTATTATAGATATTACACTCGATGAAAAAAACACTTTGTCCTTCATGGGGTATTTAGGAATAAACAATGGCAAAAAAATAGATAACGATGTAAATACATTAATTTTACCTCAAGGAGCAACAACTTTCAGTGGTTTTGATACAAACTCTAAAACAGAACAAGATTACTCAAGTGGACATATGAACCTAAGTTGGCAGAGAATTCTTAATGATAATGGTGGCTTTTTAAGTGTTGAAGGAACTTATATATTTACTGATACCGACAATAATCAAAACTTTTCAAGTGTATTTTTTGATGACACTCAAACGACTACTGGAACAAACAGCTTTAGAACTAATGGGATTCAAGAAGCCGATATTTTTACAGGGAAAATAGATTATGAGGATGTGTTTGGTTCTTATAATTTTGTTTCAGGATTAAAGTTTACTAGTATATCAAATAAAAGCGATCAAGATTTTTTAGATACAGACATGGGTGCTATCATAGACCCATCATTATCTGATACATATTTGTACGATGAGCGTATTTATGCAGCTTATACGCAGGTTTCAAGAGATTGGACTAAATGGGGATTCATTGCAGGATTGCGATTAGAACAGACAGATGTTAAAGGTGATAGTCAGTCTTTAGGTCTAGTAAATAATCAAAACTACCTAGGTGTTTTTCCTAATTTATCTATCAATCATATTTTAAATGATAGTAATGATTTGACCTTAAGTTATAAAAGATCCATAGACAGACCTGGTTCTGGAGATTTGAATCCATTTAACAATTTTACAAACGATAATATTGTAAGCACTGGAGCACCAGATTTAGTTCCTGCTTTTACTGACAAAATTAACTTAGGCTGGAATTATAAAAACCAGCTATTTGTTGATGTATATTATATCAACACAAATGATATGATAAATAGTATATCGTTCCAGAATAATGATACCAACACACTGATTTTAAGGTCTATAAACTTAAATTATGAATTTCAATATAGTGTAGATGCAACATTTTATAATTACTTAAATGAGAGCTGGCTCACCAGCACAACGTTTGGAGCATTTTATATGGAGAATGAAGTTGATGCACTACAGTCTGCCAGCAGGGTGCAACAAACCAACACCACAGGATATTATGTTGATACTAATAACCTTATTAATTTATCAGAAGATGGTAGTTTAGACATGACGATAAGCGCCACTTATCTTTCCAGCATACTTTTCGGTACTTATAAATACGAGAACTTATTCACTAGCCGTATAGGGTTCTCTAAAACTTTATGGGACAAAAGAGCTGTGTTTACTGCTAGTTATAGTGATATTTTCCTTTCTGCAAATCAACCGTTTGTTTCTAGGTATCAAAATCAAGATAATATAGAGTTGAGCTTACTTGAAACTCAATTATTCAGTTTAGGATTCACTTATAAATTTGGAAACTTTAGGCTTGAAAATCGCAGCACTGAGACTCCAGAAGAACAAGAGCGTACTGGTAAAAAAACAAAAGGGTTCTAGAACTTTAAAATAATTATTTAATTAAAGAACAACATTTTACAACTACATATATTTCTGAGGTAAAAAACTGTTTTTTGAAAAATTAAGAATACGGATCATTTTAAGTGAATACTTATTTTATTCACTACTTATCAAAGTTCCAATGAACGTTGGGTCAGAAAGAGCTAGTTTCCATAATAGGAATAAGTTACTGTGATGAATAAAATTATTAAGATAAAGATGCTTCAATAATGACCAATCAAAAAATTCTTTTAACCTCATTGATTCTAGAGATTAAAAGAATTTAATAATCAATAAGTACTTGATTTGCTAAAACTCTACATCGATTAATTTTTACTCTACGATGTTCTGAAATGGCTTAAGTTCTTTTATTTTATTCCTAGGATGCCCTTTATAACTACAACTTGAATTTTGACATGTAACTAAATGTTTATCAATACTAGTCGATTCAGGTGCATTTTCATAAGTAGTTTGAGTTGCTGTAGCTGCTAACGCAATCCCAAACACAAAAAATAATGGAAGTGTAAACTTTTTTAAATTGTTCATATGTTCAAATTTTAAATTATAATGTTAGGTGAATGTATATCTTTATTTTCTATAATTAAATTTTTCAATTAAACAACAAAAAAGGCTTCCCAATAAAGAGAAGCCTTTTTTAAATTTATCTAAAAGTATTTTTTAAAACTTATAATTCACACCTATTAAATAATAGGACTGCAATTCATTATCTACATTCTCAAAGGTAAAAGGGTCTGCCATAGGTGCTAGGTTGTTATTAGCAAAATTAAGCGCTTCTTGCTTGTTACCTCTTAAACCAAATTCAAAACCGATACCGATATTTTTCCATAACGTATAACCAAAAGAGTTGATCCACGTATAGTTAGAAAGGTCACTACTTTCATAGCTGTAAAACATTGAGAGATTGGACTTAAAACTGATTTTACCTATGCTGCGTGTATAATCTGCAACTACCTTTGCTCCTAGAGAAGAATTGAAAACAGTATCGTCCTCAGCAAATACAAAGTTGTAGTTCAATGGATGCACGACAACAACCAGATAATCGTCAGGCGTCCAGGTACCACCGACTCCTATATCAAGATAACCAGGATCGTTAAAGTTGTTTAATAGAGTTGTACGGTATTCTCCTAAAGCTGATACGGCTAACTTCTCATTCAAGCGGTAACCATAAAGAGAAGAAATATTGAAAACATCAGTAGCCTCTTGAAAGCTGTCATCATCAGTTGGGTCATTTTTATCGTCAAATTTTACCCATCCTAAATTGATGTTTAAAGAGTTTCTCCAGAAATACTTTGGTTGCTTTAAATTAGCATAAGCATTTGCAATAAGCGCTATGTTACCGGAAGAAACATCTGCACTTCCTTGAGAATACCAGTTACTAAATTCAGATAAATTGACACCTACAGTTCCAAAAGCACCTTTCTTCCAGCCCGGAAGTGCATCAATTTTAGATTGAATAGCGTTTGCACGAGCTTGAATTTGTGCAATAGAATCTGTTTTAGTTTTCTTTAAGGCCTTTAACTCAGCCTCAGTTTGTGCCATTGCAATACTAGCAGTGAATAGTATCACAAGAGATAGTAATATTTTTTTCATAATAGAATCGATTAATGCAGCAAAGGTAATTAACCCTATTATAATCTAAGAAAGAAATAAAAAGTTAGCGCTAATACCGATCAATAACCCATTATTAAGATCAATCGCGCTGCCTCTTGTACATATCTTTCAAAATGTAGATATCTTCTATCAGTTTTTCAACATCTTCTGCATCTGTACCATCGTAGGAGCGGCTGCGCAATCTACCTTCTTTGTCTACTAATAAAAAATTTTCTGTATGCACTAGAGCGTATTCACCACCGTATTTATTCTCTTTTGCAGCAAGGTATGATTTGCGAGCAAGATCATAAATTTGCTTGCGATCGCCGGTAACAAGATTCCATTTGTGATCCAGCACACCTTTTTTAACTGCATATTTTTTTAAAACCTCTACAGAGTCTATTTCTGGAGTCACACTGTGGGAAAGAATCAGGATCTCTGGATCATCTTTAAACTCTTCTTGAACCAGCATCATATTCTTTGTCATGACAGGACAAATAGTAGGACAAGTAGTAAAAAAGAAATCTGCTACATAAATTTTACCTGTGTAATCATCTTGCGTTATGGTATCACCATTTTGATTAACTAGTTCAAATGGAGCGATCTTATGGTACTTTTTTACAAAAAGCATAGAGTCATCTACCAGCGATGGATCAAATTCATCTGGTTGTCTTATTGGCAACGTTTTTTCTGGTGTAAGTGCATATTGAAATGATGCCAAAATACCACCACACAAAATAACCATGAACAGAATACGCCATTTGTTTTTATCTAAGAATTGCAGCATTTGTGATACTTTTTTACAAAATTACGACCTAATAATCGGTTGACATTATATTGGTGAAGCTTTCGTAACTTTCCTTACTAAAAATCAGTTCTAAATGAAGCATAATAAATGGGTATTATTTGTGGGTTTTGTTCTCGCTTTCATTGCCCCTTTTAGCAATGAAGTCTATGCTGTGCAACGACACGGTACCAGAGCGGAATCACAACAGTCTCCACCTACACAACCTGGAGTAGACGCCTGTTTATTAAAATCAAGTATCCTACAACCAGAAATGCGCGTCATCAATCAATCTACTGCAAACTATGATTTAAAATACGTACGCTTAGAATTAGACACAGATCCTGATGTAGCGCAAATCTCAGGAACAGTAACCTCTCATTTTGAAGCAGTAGGCGATATCGATGAGGTGATTTTTGAACTTGCTTCTAATATGACAGTCAGCCAGGTAACACAAAGAGGTGTTGCTCTTAATTTCATGAATAACGGAAATGACGAGCTGGTTATAGATCTTCCCTCAATACAAAATAGCGGAGTCTTAGATAGCCTTAGTGTTACATATAGTGGTAATCCTATAGCGAGCGGTTTTGGAAGTTTTGCACAAACCACACACAACAATGCAGGAATTATCTGGACTCTTTCTGAACCTTATGGTGCCAAAGCCTGGTGGCCATGTAAACAAGACCTCAACGATAAAATTGATGTGACTGAGGTCATTTTAAACACACCAGCGGGAAACACTGGAGTTTCTAACGGTCTTTTAATATCTGAGACCTCAACGACGACAGGAAAACGTTACCGATGGATGCACAATTACCCTATTCCAGCATACCTCATCGCTATCGCGGTTACTAACTATGTGAAATATACAGACACCGTAGGTAGTGGCGCAACGGCCTTGCCTATAGATAATTATGTATATCCAGAAGATCTTGTTACCGCGCAGGCAAGTACTGCCGTTACCGTTCCTATCATGAATTTCTTTGAAAGTAGCTTTGGACCCTATCCGTTTAGAAATGAGAAATATGGTCATGCGCAATTCGGTTGGGGCGGCGGCATGGAACATACGACTATTAGCTTTATGGGAGGTTTTAGTCGTGGGCTGATCGCTCACGAGTTAGGACACCAGTGGTTTGGAAATAAAGTAACTTGCGGTAGCTGGCAAGACATATGGCTCAATGAGAGTTTTGCCACCTACCTGACAGGAATGACAGTAGAACATTTGGACGGTGCTGCTACTTTTAAAAACTGGCGCGTAAATGCAAATAATCGGGCAACAACTCCTACTAGCGGTAGTGTTTATGTAGCCGCTCAAGACACATTGAATGTGGGACGCGTTTTTAACGGCAATCTTTCCTATAACAAAGGAGCGATGGTATTGCATATGTTGCGCAAGAAAATAGGTGAGACTAATTTCAATCAAACACTAAGAAACTATCTTGATGATCCGCAACTGGCATTTGATTACGCTGTAACTACCGATTTTAAAGCAATTGCCGAAAGTACAAGTGGCGAGAATTTAACCGAATTTTTTAACGATTGGATCTATGGAGAAGGATATCCAGAACATCAAATAGAATGGAGGCAAGAACCTAACGGCGTGAATATTATTTACCAGCAGTTCACCAGCCATCCTTCGGTGAATTTATTTGAAGTCCAACTTCCCATAAAAATAACTGGCATTAACGGTCAGGAGCAACGCTTTATGTTGGCTATTGATAATAATAACGAGAACTTTAATGTGAGCATTCCGTTTATTGCTGCAACCATTGAGATCGATCCAGATGTGGAGACGATAAGTAAGAATAACAATACTACTTTGGGTACTAGTGACGCTTTCGCGAAAGCGGAATTTCAAATAGCTCCTAATCCTGCACGAGACTATTTTCAAATAACCACTTCAAATATAGAGGTGAATCAAGTCAAAATATTTGATTTAAATGGAAGGATAATTAAGAATTACAAAAGCGAATTACAAAATAATCCAGACCACATTTTGCCGACTCCAGAAATGGGTGGTATATACCTCATTCAACTTAGTACTAACATGGGGATTTTTACGGAGAAGCTTATCGTGTTGTAAATCTCAAAACCTATTATGCAAACTGTCGTGAATGACCTATTTTTGCGGCTCTTAAAATAAAAATATATGCACCCTACGGTTGTTCTAATTATAAATTTCTTAATGAGTCTTTCCTTGCTTATTGTTCTTCATGAGCTGGGCCATTTTATTCCTGCTAGACTTTTTAAAACTCGAGTAGAAAAGTTTTATTTATTCTTTGATATTAAGTACTCTCTTTTCAAAAAGAAAATAGGAGAAACCGTTTACGGTATAGGATGGTTACCGTTAGGAGGATACGTAAAGATCTCTGGAATGATCGATGAAAGCATGGACAAAGAGCAAATGGCTCAAGAGCCTAAAGAATGGGAATTTAGATCTAAGCCAGCATGGCAACGCTTGATTATTATGTTAGGTGGTGTAATTGTGAACGTAGTTCTAGGTTTTGTAATTTACATAGGATTAATTGCCTATAACGGGACTAATGAAGCCAGCGGCGCCGACTTTAAATACGGTTTTGGTTTTCCAGAAACTTTAGAGGAAGTAGGTTTTAGAAAAGGAGATCAAATATTGCTTATCGATCAAGATACTATAGACTTTGCGCCAACATTAAATCAAAAACTCATCTTTAGAGACATTGAAACTGTGACTGTTTTAAGAAACGGTGAGAAAGTAGAAGTAGCGATTCCAGAAGATATAGGTAGTAGAATGTTTGAGGCTGGAGTTTCCACTTCATTAGAAGCTCGAGTACCATTTACTGTAGATTCTGTCGTTGTAGATTCCAAAGCATATAAAATAGGAATAAAAGATGGTTCTAAAATTATCTCTGTAGCTGGATATCCTATTGAATTCAATACAGACTACAGTTATGCGATGAATCATAAGGTGAAGCATGAAGAACCGTTTGAAGTGGTATGGGAATACAACGGCGAGCGTTACAATAAAGAAGTTACTTTTACTACTATTGAAAAGAAGACATTCTTTTTCTTTACCAAAGAAGTGGACGAGCCTAAGGTTTTAGGAATAATCAAAAAACCTACTGAAAAAGGATATGCTAAGGTTACTCGTAAACAATACTCTTTTTCTGAAAGCATTTCTGCAGGTATTTCAAGAGGCTACTGGACTATGCACGATTATATTGTGCAGTTTAAGTATGTGTTTACAGCAAAAGGTGCGAGCCAGTTAGGTGGTTTTGGAACTATTGCAAAGCTATATCCTGATACTTTTGACTGGACAGCATTCTGGGCAACGACGGCTTTTATTTCTTTTATTCTAGCGATTATGAATATCCTGCCTATTCCTGCTTTGGACGGTGGACACGTTATGTTTTTGTTATATGAAATAATCACTGGTCGTAAACCAGGAGATAAATTCTTAGAACGAGCACAAATTATAGGAATAGTAATATTGTTATCACTGATGCTGTATGCTAATGGTAACGACTTATTTAAAGCCCTATTCGGATAATTTCACGCTTTTAAGTAATATTTCTCTCTTAAAAGTTTGCCATAAATAAAAAACGTATTAAATTTGCCATCGCTTAAGCAAATAGCTTGAGTTTGTGTATATCACAGTCCTCTTTAGCTCAGTTGGTTAGAGCATCTGACTGTTAATCAGAGGGTCCTTGGTTCGAGCCCAAGAAGAGGAGCATAATCCCAATCAGTAATGGTTGGGATTTTTTATGCTCGATAATGTTTTAAATTGAACCATTACCTCAAATAACTCAAAAACACCTCTCGATCCATCTCTACGCCACCTAAGCTTGCTAGATGATCGTTATAAACTTGTGCGTCTATAAGATGGTAATCGAGTTGTTGCAGCTTTTCTACCAGATGCATAAAGGCTATTTTACTAGCATCTGTAGCTAGTGAAAACATGCTTTCTCCGCAAAATATTTTTTTATCAGGAACATCAATACCGTATAATCCTCCGACCAATTGATTGTCTTTAAAAACTTCTACACTTTTTGCATGACCTAATTCATGAAGCTTTGAATAGGCATCAAGCATGTCTTCATTGATCCAGGTACCATCTTGATCGTTGCGTTTTACCGTGCCGCAATGTTTCATAACATCAGTAAAACAAGTATTTTCTCTTATTTCGTAGCCGCGATTGCGTTTACTTTGTCTCATAGACTTCGTAATACGCATAGGTCTCTCAGATTTTAAGTCAAAAACCATTCGAGGATCTGGGCTCCACCAGCAAATAGGCTCGCCATCATTATACCAAGGGAAATAGCCTGAATGATAAGCAAGTAACAGTCGTTCTATGCTTAAATCACCACCTATTGCAGCAAGTCCATGATCTGGAGCAACAATAGGATCAGGAAAAAATAAAGACTCGTCAAGTAAATACAAGAGAAATAGTGAATTATGTTTGGAAAAGCCCTCAAAATTAACAATATTTGAATGGTCTTCAAATTTAAATTTATTTCATCATTGCTTTTTTTTTGAGTTTGTTTGAGGACCAACCTATTGAAAACGAAAATCCCGATCTTGAGAAAGTCGGGATTTTTTATGATTCAAATTTTTAGTAATTTAAGGGTGCGGACTTAAGTCCACATCTTTAAGTACGTTATAACTCCTTAGCATAACACCTGCTATTCTCCACATTCAAATACTGTCCATAACAAGGAATCAATTTGTAGCTATTTTTCTCGTAAAGAGCAATCGCTTCAGTTTGGCGTATTCCAGTTTCTAAAACACACTTTTTATAACCCAACTCTTGAGACCAGCTTTCTAGTTCTGTAAGAATTTGTGATGCTATTCCTTTACCTCGATAATCAACTAAAGTAAACATGCGTTTCACTTCCATAGTTTCTTTATCAAATGGTCGTAGTGCGCCACAACCTACAGCAACATCATTTAGATAGGCAACTATTACGTGCTGTAATCCTTCAATTTTATTAAACTGGTTATAGAAATCATGCTCATCACCATCCGTCACAGCTAGAAAGGCATCGAGATCTTTTACCAGTTGCTGGAAATCATTATTTTTTGATGTGGTGCGTTTGAGAATTATCACAAAGAGTTTGATTTATATTTTATCTTTAGTTTTACTTGATATATTATTCCTATCATTAAACCTATCAGCCCACCAGCATAACTAGAAGTATGCATAGTGCCTACCGTTAAAAACGCTTTTCTATCTATTACTGATTCAGGAATGAGCCATTGAGTGTTGAACTCTGATATTACAAACCATCCTAAAACAATACCTAGAAGACCTAAACAAATTGCAAAAATAAAAGTTCGAATGATTGCTCCAAAAACACTTTTCCAGAACATCTCTTTAGGTTGAATGAGACCAACTAAACCTTGAATAAGTCCGCCAAATAAACCAGTCCACCATGTCGATAAAATTCCAACAACAGCTGCATTCATCCTATCAGAACCTAAACCATACTCATTTAATCCAAATTGCTGGAATTTTAATTTCGTAAAATACTCAGGAGAGATAGAATATGAAATTTGATCATGTAGTGCACCATATAAAGCAGCCGTCATTATAGCTAATAGCGTAAAAATAATAATGATGAAAGCTCTTTTAATTATTTTAGGCATAGGTTTTAAAAACTACTTTTAACTTCAAAATTAAGTTTTCGATAAGATTTTGACAATGCCAACAAAAATAGTTGGCATGTCAAATCTATAAGCTTTTTTAAAATAATTTACAGTATCAATGTGACCATCAAAAGTCGCAATCGCTTACTAAAAAAAAATATCAAAATGCTTTTAATCATTCATAGGTGCGGACTTAAGTCCGTACCTATGAATGATGTAAATATAAAAAGCAGCAAGTAAACCTGCTGCTTTTATCAATTGCTTGTGTCATACTGAGCTTTGCTTGTACTAAGTTTATCGAAGTATCGAAGTATCGAAGTGCGACTTGAATCAAGCTATTTAGGTTCTAAATACGGTCTTCGACTGGCTTGTGCTGAGTTTATCGAAGTGCTCAGACTGACATTCAGATTTCAAATATCAACTCCTTCTAAAAAGGCAAATCATCATGATCTTCATTCTTTGAGTTTTGAACTGGTTCGTACTCATCAAATGGTGGTACTTCTGGAGCACCAGCTGGTGCGATTGCACCTACTTTTTCAATTCTCCATCCTACGATAGAGTTGAAATATTTTACCTCATTTTGTGGGCTGGTCCATTCTCTACCTCTTAAGTTGATTCCTACTTTCACCGAATCACCTACTTGAAAAGCATCTAATAAACTAGCCTTGTCTTGTAAAAACTCTAAGTTTAAATGTTGTGGATATTGTTCTTCAGTCGTTACAACTAAATCTCTTTTTTGAAAACCGCTTGCCCCAAAGGACTTTGTTTCACCGATTACTTTAATTTTTCCTTGTACTTCCATAGTCTATAATAATAAATAATTCCACGCATTAAGGATTTCTCCCTTTGCGATGAGCTCTTTGGCTCCGTTATGTTTATCTGTTGTAGAGAGGTTGAATAATTGTTCCGCTTTCGCGAAAGCTAACACTTCTTCCTTCTCCGGGATCTTTTCAATATTTCCTAGTTTACCAAGATCATTTCCTGTAAGTATATCGCTATTTCTAGCATGTTCTGGTAAGGCATCAACGCCTACACCTAAAGTAGATAGCGGTTTTGCTACCTCAAACATTGCATCTTTAGAACGACAATACCAGTTGCCACCCATTCTTGCTACCGTATCGATCTTAAAAGGATCAATCTTATGATCGGCATCAAGAACGTCGTCATTTACATGCACCATAACCACTTCACAAATGATGAGGTTACCAGCGCCACCTTCCTGGCCTAGTTCTACAATTTCTTTTACTTTACACTCAAACTGCACCGGACTTTCACCTACTCGCGGCGGTACGACGATATCACTTTTTACCGCGGTAAGACCAGCTTTTTCAAACTCATTCACACCTTCAGCATACTCTGTACTAGACAACGACATTTGTTGAACGATATCGTAATTTACAATATTGATCACCACTTCTCCAGTAGCTTTTGCATTGAGCAAAGTATGTTTTACGGTATTGTTTCTCACACGTCGCGCAGGAGAAAATATCATCACTGGAGGATTTGCACTAAACACATTAAAAAACGAGTATGGCGATAAATTTACCTTTCCATTCTCGTCCACTGTACTTGCAAAAGCAATAGGACGCGGCTGTACTGCTCCTAGCATAATACTATGAAGTTGAGCCGTTTCTATGTCTTTTGGATTGAGTTTCAAATCGTTTTTTTTGTAAGTTACAAAGGTAAGATTTTAATTGAGAAGTTGAGAATGGTGGTATTGTTAAATAAGGAATGATTATTCCGCACTCGATGCGGAATCTGTTATAACTTTTTAAAAAAGGCTTGTTTTCCCTTTTAAGAATATGTCCGTTGGACAATGGTCAATCAGATCAAGAGCGAATCGAATCACGACAATTTTCCCCTTTGGGGAAATGTCCGCAGGACAATGGGGCTTGCCAGTTCAATCTAAATGTAATTAAAATAGCACTTTCTCCTTTTTTCCTTAACTTTCCCATCTCCCATAAAACCTCCAAACATGAGACCTAAATCTCACATTTCTTCTGCAGCCTCTTTTCTAGTTTTAATAGCAATGATTTGGTACGCATTCCATAGTCAGACACCTTCTTCTGATGTGAAAGATAATTTACCAGAAACAGAATGGTCTACTGCTCGTGCATTAGAACATGTAAAAGCCATGTCTTTAAAACCTCATTATGTAGGAAGCAATGCGCATAACGAAGTAAGAGATTATGTCATAGATGAGCTCAAAAAAATGGGATTGAGTGTCACCACTCAAAAAGGCTACGACATCAGCTGGAATGCAAACATGTCACAACCAGAAAATATTCTCGCTCGCATTAAAGGTTCTGAACCAGGAAATAAAGCATTGATTTTGTTGACTCATTACGATAGCGATCCACATTCTAGTAAAGGAGCCAGCGATGCAGGTAGTGGTGTAGCAACTATTCTAGAAGGAGTAAGAGCTTTTCTTGCTGCAAACAAAACTCCAAAAAACGATATAATTATTTGCATTACAGATGGTGAGGAATTAGGATTAAATGGCGCCAGCCTTTTTGTAAATAAACACCCTTGGGCAAAAAACATAGGTTTTGTACTCAATTTTGAAGCTCGTGGTAGCGGTGGTCCTAGTTATGTTCTGGTAGAAACTAATGGTGGTAATCGCAAAATCATGGAAGAGTTTATGGCGGCTGGAACAGATTATCCTGTGGCAAATTCGCTCGCTTATAGCATCTACCAAATGATCCCAAATGATACCGACCTAACTATTTTTAGAGAAGATGGTGATATCAACGGTCTCAACTTTGCTTTTATAGGAGATCATTTTGATTACCATACAGAGCTGGATTCTTATGAAAGACTTGACCGTAATACGCTTGCACATCAAGGTTCTTATTTAATGCCGTTATTGAATCATTTTAGCGATCTTGACATGACAGATCGTGTGATGGTAGCTCAAGGTGATGACCTGGTTTACTTTCCGTTACCTATTGTAAAAATGGTTAGTTTTCCATTCAGTTGGCTAGCAGCCATGATCATAGTTAGTGGTATATTTCTTTTGTTTTTGATCATTTTAGGAATCCGTAAAAGACGTATTACTGCAAAACATTTATTCGGTGGTTTTATTCCATTCCTTGGTAGTTTAGTTATCGGTTTTTTATTGAGCAAATATGGTTGGGAAGGCATCCGGTCTGGTAGCTTTTACATAGATCAGCTGCACGGTTTTCCTTATAACGGTTACTGGCTTCTTGCAGCATCTGCATTTGCAGCTGTCACCATTTGTTTTTTCTTATATCATAAATATTACCATCGCGATCGCATTGCTAGTTTGAGTGTTGCGCCTTTGATCTTGTTATGGGTCATTAGTGTGGCGATAGCCTTTCCAGTAGGCGATGGCGGTTTAATTCCCGATGTTTATTTAGGCGGCGCAGGTTTCTTTTTGATTCCGTTATTTGCTGGATTAATTATGTTGTGGCTCAATATTTATCAAAAACGACCTAGTTATATTCTGTTATTACTCCTTGCTGTTCCTGCGATTTTTGTTTTCGCTCCATTTATTAAAGCTTTTCCAGTGGCTTTGGGAATGAGTATTCTTTTCGTTGCTGCTGTTTTAAGTACGCTTTTATTTGGATTACTGATTCCAATTTTAGGACATTACCGCAAGAAAGGATTGCTGGCTTTTGGTTCTTTATTGGTTACCATAGTTTGTTTGTGTTTCGCTTTCGCGAAAGCGGAATTCTCACAAACCCAACCCAAACCTACCAGCTTGATCTACGTTCAAAATCAAGACAACCAGACTGCACAATGGGCAACCTACGATCGTGCATTGTCAGATTGGACCAAGGAAAAACTGGGCGAAAAACCACAACTTGCCAAAGAATTAAATGCCAACTCCATAGATTCAAAATACGGAACAGGATTCACTTACGCGGCAAAAACCATCTATCAAGATTTACCAGAAGTAGCTCTGGAATTAGTTGGAGATTCTACAGTAAATGATTTACGTACAGTTAGGTTTAAGATCTCCAGTGTGAGCGATGTGCATAGATACGAAGTTTTTGCAGATTCTAAATATCAATTTGAAAAAGCAATGGTAAACGGATTAGAAATCGAGCCTAGCGGTAAATCTAAAAAACCCTTTGCAAACCGATGGGGCAACCGATTTTTGAGTTATTATGTAAAGGAAAATGCACCATTAGAACTAGAACTGACCTTTAACGCAGATACGGAACCTGAAATTATCATTTATGCAGCGTCATTTGATTTACTAGAACAAGAACAATTTAATGTGTCACAACGACCGCTAGACCAGATGTCGATGCCTTTTGTGTTAAATGATGCAGTATTGAGAAAACGAACTGTAAAGCTTTCAAGAGACTTCAAGCAACCTAATGATGACGTAACCTACGAATTAGTTGAGCCAAATGCAGAGTAAGAAAACAATCGGTATCTTAGGTTGTGGCTGGTTAGGTTATGACCTTGCGTTAAAGTTACATGAGCAAAATTATCAGGTAAGAGGCACATCTCGATCCCAAGAAAAATTAGATCAGCTTAGGCAAAATGGTATTCAAGCTTTTGAAATAGATCTTACTGAAGATAAAATCTATGGCGATTTACAAAGTTTTCTAGAACATCTGGATAAACTCGTTATTGATATCCCACCAGGATTGCGCAAGAATCCAGAGAGTGATTTTGCTTATCGCATGAGAATGTTGATGCGATTTGTACAGGTTTATGAAATACCTCATGTCATTTTTATTTCTTCCACTTCTGTTTTTGAAGATCGAGAAGACATTCCATCTTATGACGAACATTCTATTCCTAACGCTACCAGCAATAGTGGTAAAAAAATCATCGCAGCCGAAGAAGGAATTCAAAAGATGGCACAAAAATCCACGATCGTTAGACCATGCGGTTTGATAGGAGAAGATCGTCATCCTATTAAAATGCTAGCTGGTAAAAGCGGAATCAAAAACTCAGACGCTCCGGTAAATCTAGTTACTCGAGATCATGTGAATTCTTTAATCATTAAAGTAATTGTTGGTGAGCTCGATGCTCCTGTGATTCATGCCATCAGTGAACCTCACGCTAGCCGTGAAGTTTATTATCAAAAAACCGCAGAAGAATTTGGGCTAGAAAAGCCGGTTTTTAAGAAAGAAGAAAGTAGTGTTGGGAAGAGAATAGTTTCAACTATTTCATCATCATAAGAGGCGGAATTTATTCCGCCTCTTATAATAAAGGAAGCTTTTTAAATTGTTTTTCCCTTGAGGGAAACGTCCGCAGGACAAAGGGTGTTTACGGTATTTATTTTTAAATAGGGACCTTTCCTTGAAAATAAGGAAAGGAGTTCTAGTTGTTTGATTTTATAGAGATTTGACATGCCAACTATTTGTGTTGGCATTGTCTAAATCTGTTCTTGATGATTGAATGGATCAAAACAAAAAATTCAAAGCAATAACCAGCACGGCAACCTTTCCGACCCAACTTCCGCAAGCTCCAATTTGCCCACCTTTCCTTGAAAGTAAGGAAAGGAGCTTTGGTTATTTGATTTTATAGAGATTTGACATGCCAACTATTTGTGACGGCATTGTCTAAATCTTTTCTTGATGATTGAACTGGTCTAGATTCTTGAAATAAAAAAACTGCACCGCATAAAACCCTTTTCGTTTGTCGCTGTCGCTTCCAAATCTCTTTCCCTTCATCTGATGGGAAATTCTTTTATTTGTGTTGGCATTGTCTAAATCTGTTCTTGATATTTATATCAACCCTATTCTTTCATAAGTGGCGGAATTAATTCCGCCCCTTATGATGAAATATTTGGAGGTTTTCACGTTCTTTAAACTATCAATGTTCTCAAAATAATCTTTGAAAAAATTTCTTTTTAAACATAAGATCAAACTCAGCGTCTTAACGGTTCTACTCGTTTGGTATGTGGTATGTTTACCAGAAAAACTATTTGATGTTCCTTATTCTACAGTAATAGAAAGTAAGGATGGCAGGCTGCTCGATGCACATATTGCTAGAGATGAACAGTGGCGTTTCCCTGCAGTAGACTCTGTTCCTTACCGGTACAAACAAAGTCTGTTGCAATATGAAGATGCACATTTTTACAGTCATCCAGGATTCAATCCAGTTTCTATAGGGAAAGCCCTGGCAGATAATATTTCGGCTGGGAAAGTAGTACGTGGTGGAAGTACGATTACACAACAAGTGATCCGGCTAGCGCGTAAGAAAGAACGTAAATACTACGAGAAATTTATAGAGCTGATTTGGGCGACACGATTGGAGTTTCGGCTTTCTAAAGAAGAGATTCTTGAACTCTATGCCAGTCATGCTCCTTATGGTGGTAATGTTATTGGTCTGGATATGGCGGCGTGGCGTTATTTTGGTAGAAAACCTCACGAATTAAGTTGGGCAGAAAGTGCTACGCTTGCCGTTTTACCTAATGCGCCAGGATTGGTCTATCCTGGAAAACGAGAAAGTCTACTTAAAGAAAAACGTGATCAAGTCTTACTCAAATTAAAAGAAGAAAACATTATTACAGAAATGGATTACGAACTCGCTATTTCTGAAAACGTGCCGACTCAAGATTTTAGAGTACCGCAACTGGCGCCACATTTATTACAAAGAGCTAACAAGGAATACGGTACCAAAAAACTACGCACCAGTATTGATTATGAGATGCAAGAAACGGTGAATCGTATTGTAAAAAATCATCATAGAATCTTGCAGCAAAACGGTGTGAACAACCTTGCCATGCTGGTTCTGGACGTAGAATCCCAAACCGTTGCCGCTTACGTAGGAAACGCACCTACTACTAGAGAACATAGTAAAGATGTAGATATTATCACTGCACCGCGGTCTACAGGCAGTGTTCTAAAGCCTTTCTTATATGCTGCGATGCTGGAAGATGGAGAATTGTTGCCGCACAGTCTTGTAAAAGATACGCCTACCATAATTGACGGATTTTCTACAGAAAATTATGATAAGAAATACACAGGAGCAATTCCTGCATCGCAAGCTTTATCCAGGTCTTTAAATGTTCCTGCGGTGCGACTGCTACGAGAACATACGGTACCACGATTTTATAATAAGTTACAAGATCTAAAACTTTCTCATCTTAATCGCGGCGCAGGAACTTACGGATTGAGTTTGATAATTGGCGGTGGCGAGAGCAGCCTTTGGGACATGAGCCGCGCCTATTTAGGAATGGCTAAAACCTTAGAACTTTACACAGACAACAGCAGTCAGTACGATCCGGAGATTATGAATAGGTTGAGTTATCTCGATAATAGTGTGGATCTCGCTTTCGCGAAAGCGGAACAACCATCAAACAATAAAGAAATAAGCTGGTCTTTAGAACCATCCATCTATGGTGCAGGAAGCATTTACCACACATTTGAAGCGATGAAAAAGGTAAACCGACCAGAAGGCGAGGAAATCTGGCACTTCTTTAATCCTGATAGAGAAATCGCCTGGAAAACAGGAACGAGTTTTGGAAATCGAGATGCATGGGCGATAGGCGTTACACCAAAATACATCATAGGCGTCTGGACAGGAAATGCCGACGGAGAAGGACGTGCAGAAATGACTGGAATAGACAGCGCAGCACCGGTACTTTTTGATTTATTCAATCGATTGCCCGCACAACAATGGTTTGCGCCACCTTATGACGATATGCTAGAAGTACAAACTTGTAAGCAGTCTGGTTATCTCGCCACGCCATTATGTGAAGCTATCAACCAATATATTCCTGTCGTAGGTGAGAAATATGCGTCGTGTCCGTACCATAAAGCCATTAATCTAGACGCTACAAAAACCTATCAAGTAAATGCCGACTGCGAGCCAGCATCACAAATAATTACACAGTCGTGGTTTACTTTGCCGCCAGTGATGTCCTACTATTATTCAAGAGCCAACCCTAGTTACCAACCATTACCAGATTACAGAGCAGATTGTGTGCCTTACACAGATGATGTAATGCGTTTTATAAAACCAAAACACAATACTACAATTACTTTAACTAAAAATGTGGAAGGCGAGTTGAACAGCGCCATTTTTGAAATCGCTCATAAAAAAAGTGATACAGAAGTTTATTGGTATATGGATGATGAGTTTTTAGGAGCTACCAAGAATTTTCATGAACTAGCCATTTCTGGTAAAAAAGGAAAACGATTAATTACTGCAGTTGATGAAGATGGTAATGATGTGCGGATTTATGTGATTTTTGAGTGAATTGTTTTATCCATTTTCAGATTGTGTTAACATAACTTTTTTTAGTACTAATTATAGTTAAAGTTATAGAATGATGCATTTTCTTATTGGTTAGTTATCGTATGTTTATAATAGCTAACCAACTCATTATAAAATGAAAAAGAACCTATTATTTCTCACTCTTATTGTTTTTTTAATTTCTCCTATTTCTATTTTTTCTCAAGAAGAAAAGCACTGGACTAGTGATCTAAACATCAAAGTAGGTTATGGAAACAATTTTGGCTACAAAACAGATTTAAATGTTACAGGCTTTGAATATTTCACACCTACAAACGGAACCTTTAGAGTAGGTTTAGGAAAGGACTTTGAGTTTTCTGAAAAATGGACCTTACAAGCAGCTCTAGAATTGGATTGGATCAGAAGTGTTAATGAATATAGAGCAGAACCATCAGCAACAGGATTTGATAGAACAGTAGGTGTTGGTTCTCAATTTAGTTCTAACAGTGATTTACAGTACACAATTTCGTTGCCATTTAATTATCATCTTGTCAATAAAAATAATAGTCAGTTAGGAGTCGCATTTGGTCCCGAGTTGAATTTTAATTTTCAAAAAGTATTTGAAGGTGGTGGTTTTGGACTAGGAGATTCTGTTTTGAGGTACGACGAGGTAGAATTTGACAATACAGTTTTTAGACCATCAGCATTACTCGCTGTAAGTTATAAAACTAGGTTTGGTAATTTACCAGTAAGGGCACAAGCTTTTTTCTCTTATAGTTTAACAAATCAATACAGTGGTACGTATCAATATGAAAATGTTTTTAACGGAGAATCACAACGAGGTGATTTTGAAATGTAAGGTCATCGAGCAGGATTGTCAGTAGCTTTCTTCCCTTTTAACAATGGAGATCCAAATAAAAAAGAACAAAAGATCAACGAAACGAGAATTAAAAAGGAAAGAAACAATGAAGTTGGTTCTAGCCGTTTTGGTTTTAAAGCTGGAGTTAATTTCTCTGATGTTCCAGCAACAGATATCGAAACACAAGAAGATTCTGGATATGCTGGTACTGCCCCTTATGGTAGCTTTTTTATAGACACTAAAATCGCTAGTAAATGGAGTATTCAAAATGAATTGACTTTTTCTTTTACAGATGTGTATACTTATGTTGAATCACCAGTGCTTTTAAAAAGACGTTTTAGTGAAAAATGGTCTGCTTTTGCTGGACCCAACTTGATGTACGTTTTTGATTATGCTGATTCCGTTGACAAGAACTTTGGAATCGGATTGGACTTCGGTTTACAATATGATTTACCAAAAGACTTTTTTATAGAAGCGAGATACGGTGTAGGTTTTACGGAACATTTCAATGAAAACTTCTTTGGGCTAGAAAATGCAAAACGCAACGTACTGAGAATCGGTGTAGGAATAAAGTTTTAAATTTATTTTGTTTTGAGTTCCAGTTCAGGAATAAACAAACCTAATTAGAAATTATAATGCTTATCAAAGTAAATAATAAAAGGAAAAAGAATTTCAGTTTTTTATTTTATTAAAATATCTATCGCAATTGTCCTCCTTTTTGTGTCCACCAACCTGTCGTTTTTACTTTCAAAGCACCACTTTTTACAAATGGATCTAACCTAGCGAGACTATCTGCAATAGCAATATTTTTAGTATTGTAGACTACTATTCCGCGCCATTCATTGCCATTATTCATGGGGCCAATTAAACTAGCGTAGCCTTCATCATACATTCTAGACAGGTGTTTTAAATGTTCCTTTTGTAAACGATCACGTTCTACTTTAGGAATAGAGTCATTATCACCAGATAAAAGCTGCACCATAAAATATTCTTGCATTAGAAATTCAGTGTCGTCTTCACTATAAACAAAAACGTTATAACCTAATTGTTTCAATGAGTCTGCCTGTGCTGTTATATCTATTTTTTCAGTAATAATTGTATCATCTTTTACAGGTTTATTTAATTCATTGTTACAAGAAATAAATAAAAAAGAAAGCAAGATTAAAGATAGTTGTTTCATAAGGCGTAAGGGTTTTTGCTTAAGTAAGAATTATAATAACGTTTATCTCCTGTTACTTCTTGACCGATCCAATCTGGTTTTGAGAAGGTTTCTGTTTCTGATTGTAGTTCAATTTCGGCCAGGTTAAGGCCGTTGTTTTCTCCGTGAAAAATATCTATTTCCCAAGTATGTTGTCCTATTTGAATTTCATATCTGGTTTTATCGATCACACCTGGTAAACAGAGTTGTAGAAGTTTCTCAGCTTCTTGAGTAGTAATTTCTTTTTCCCATTCATAACGAGACAGGCCGCTGTCGTTTGATTTTCCTTTTATGGTTAAGAAACCTTGATCACCTTTTACTCGTACGCGAACGGTTCTTTCAGGATCAGTAGATAGATAACCTTGCGTGATGCGTTTTCCTGTTTTGTCTTTTAGGAAATCGGTTGTTTTGAGAAGGAATTTACGTTCTATTTCTGTCATGGTTGCAAGGTAAGATTTTGAATGGATTGTCATCTCAGAAAATTTAGCGTTTCATAATTTTAATAAGTACAAGCGGTTTATTCCAAATTTATCTGGGATCTGTTGGTCGAATGTTTGAGTCAATTAGATTTGTTTTTAACATCGTATCGATCCTTTCCGACCAAAGCTCTCTACCGTTCGCTTTGCCCACCTTTCCTTTGCCAAGGAAAGGAGTTTATGAGTGTTTCATTTGATAAAGTTTTTGAGATTTGACATGCCAACTATTTGTGTTGGCATTGTTTAAATATGTTCGGGAAGTTATTTATAAAAAAGATTCTGATATTATTCAAGCACCACACCGATCCTTTCCGACCAAAGCTCTCTACCGTTCGCTTTGCCCACCTTTCCTTTGCCAAGGAAAGGAGTTTTTAAATTTTAATAGCACTATTAAAAGAACTAGCTACTAAAGTTTTGAGTCAGCAAAAAACGAATTCTGACTACTGAGACTTAAAACTGCGACTGGCTACTGTTTTTAACTCATCACTTTCAATTCTTACTTTCTCATATCCATTTACAGCTATATAAATCATCGCTTGTGCAATGGTTTCTGGCTCTATAGTACGGTATTTTTTCAGAAATCCTATTAGTAATGGATCGATAAGTTTTTGAAATTTTTTCCAAGCACTTTCAAAGGTTCTCTTTTCCTCTCGATCACCACCTATTAAAGCTGGCTGTACAAAATAGGATTCAGAAAAGCCTAATGCTTCTATGTCTCGTTCCATTGCTCCTTTGCCACGATTGTATATAAAGCGGCTATCTGGATTGGCACCTAATGCAGAGATGGCAACTACTTTTTCTACCCCATTTTTTAAAGCCACTTCAGCAACTTGTAGCGGTAAATCGTGTTCAATTTTATAATAGGTTTCTTTATCAGGTGTTTTGGCTTGCGTCGTTCCTGTACAAATAAATAAATGATCGCCTTTTAATTGCTCTTGATAGGTTGTAGGATCAAATAAATCAGCTAGGTGATTTTTATGTTTTGGGTGATTGTTTTCAATTCGCTTTCGCGAAAGCGTAACTACCTTATCATATCTAGAATCTTCTAATAACTGATCTAGTAGAACTCCACCGGTTAAACCTGTTGCGCCAATTATAATTGCTGTAAAACCCATTTGAGAAGTATGTTAATGTGTATCGTTTTCTTTGTGAAAGGTAGTAATTTTGAGTTATGCACGAACTGGCAGACAGAAAAATTATACATGTAGATATGGATGCGTTTTATGCATCTGTAGAGCAGCATGATGATCCAGACTTGCGCGGTAAACCAATTGCTGTAGGTGGCGGCAGTGATCGTGGTGTTGTGGCAGCGGCTAGTTATGAAGCACGTAAATATGGCGTGCGTAGTGCGATGCCTAGCGTCACGGCAAAACGTTTGTGTCCAGATCTCATCTTTGTCAAGTCCAGATTTGATAGGTACCGAGAGGTATCTGCGCAGATAAGAGAGATTTTTCATGATTATACAGATCTTGTAGAGCCGCTTTCCTTAGATGAAGCTTATCTAGACGTAACAGAGAATAAGTATGATTTCCCCAGCGCAACGATTATTGCATATGAAATAAGAAGGCGCATTTACGAGACTACAGGAATTACTGCCAGTGCAGGAATATCAGTCAATAAATTTATTGCCAAAATAGCTAGCGATTACAACAAACCTAACGGCCAGAAAACAATCGTGCCCGAAGAAATTATTGAGTTTTTAGAAGAGCTAGAAATCCGCAAATTTCATGGCATAGGAAAAGTTACTGCAGAGAAAATGTACCAATTTGGCATTTTTACAGGAAAGGATCTCAAAAGAAAGTCTCTAGAATTTTTAGTAGAGAATTTTGGTAAGAGTGGTAGTCATTATTATAAAATAGTGAGAGGTATTCATAAAAGTCCTGTAAAACCAGATCGAATTAGAAAATCACTAGGTGCAGAACGAACTTTTTCTGAGAATATATCGAGCGAAGTTTTCATGAAAGAGCGATTGATTCAAATTGCTGAAGAGATTGAAAAACGCATTGCAAAATCTGATGTATCTGGTAAAACAGTCACGCTTAAGATCAAATATCGAGACTTTAAAACTCAGACTAGGAGTAAAACATTGCCGTATTTCATACGCGATAAGCAGACAATTTTAAATACTGCAATAGAGCTTATGGAGCAAGAAAGTTTTCGCGAAAGCGTACGCCTACTGGGCATTACACTTAGTAATTTAAATACTGGAAAAGAGGAAGAAGAAGATTTTGTTGAAGTTCAGTTAGGATTTTCGTTCTAAAAGTTTAACGATCTTTATAATAAAGATACTGTTAAATTATACATCTTTGTGTAGTTATGCGACTTCAATATTCCCAATTTACTATTATCGAAAACGAAATTAACACAACACCCTTGTTATCATGGGATATTGTGAAATTACTATTATGGGATCTTGATGCTACTATTTTTCATGATTTGGATAAAATCGCAATTAGTAATAATTGGTATTTCAAATATTTTATAGACGGTTACAGTCATTTTAAAAACTATGCGATTGTATTAGTAGATCATGAGCTAAATATTTGTGCAGCGTCTCCTAATATTAAAAAGATAACTGGATATGAATCCAATGAAATGATAGGTAAAGCGGTTTATTTTTCACATGGTGCAGCTACAAACTCCGACTGTAAGTTCCTTTCTAAGATTGCTATCGATGAAGAAATTCCTTTTCACAGCAGGTTAGTAAATTATGATCGAGATGGTAACGTATATGGATGTGAAACACGAGCCTTTCCTATATTTAATAAGTCGGGAAAATTGTGCCACTACATTGCTTTTAAACAAGCTTATTCGGTTTAAAAAGGCATAAAAAAACCACTTATCATTCCATAAGTGGTTCTTCATATTATAAAAAAAATCTATTTATTCTACCTCAGATACTCGAAGCGTATTTACCATACCATGATTTGCAACTGGCATAGAAACTAGATTGATCAAAAAATCTCCTTTTTCTACAAACTTTTTATCTTTTGCAAATTTGTTTACATCTTCAATAGTTTCATCTGTACTCACATAGCGATCGTATAAGAAGGCTTTTACACCCCAAAGTAAACTCAATTGAGTTAAGATGCGCTCGTTACTAGTAAAGGTTAAGATATGTGCATCTGGACGCCAAGCGCTTATTTGAAAAGCAGTATAACCAGAATTAGTCATGGTTGTAATGGCCTTTGCGTTCATCTCGTCAGCCATTTTTGCCGCGTGATAACAAACAGATTTTGTGATGTATCTTTTAGTTTTAATATGCGGCGCAGAATGAGGTACTGATATCAAACTACTATTTTCTACCGTTTTACAAATACTCGCCATTTTTTCTATCACCTGAACGGGATATTGTCCTACAGATGTTTCACCAGAAAGCATCACAGCATCCGCTCCATCCATTACGGAGTTTGCAACGTCATTTACTTCGGCTCTTGTAGGTGTAAGACTTGTAATCATCGTTTCCATCATTTGCGTAGCGATGATCACTGGAATACGAGCTTTTTTAGCTTTAAGAACTAGTTGCTTTTGAATCAATGGTACTTCATGTGCTGGAATTTCTACACCTAAATCTCCACGTGCTACCATAAGCCCGTCACAATAAGCAACGATTTTATCAATGTTTTCTACCGCTTCTGGCTTCTCAATTTTTGCAATAATCGGGATCTTATTTTCTGAGTGCTCTTTAATAAGGTCTTGCAACTCAATAAGGTCTCTACTATGACGTACAAAAGATAATGCCATCCAGTCTACCTGAAGTTCACAAGCAAATTTAGCATCAACAACATCTTTCTCAGTTAATGCTGGTAAAGAAATGTCTGTTTGAGGTAAGTTCACTCCTTTTTTAGATCGTAAAGGACCTCCTTGAATAACTTTAGTAACGACGTCTTTCACTCCATCAGTAGAAATTACTTCAAACATCAGTTTACCGTCGTCAAGAAGAATGCGTTCTCCTGCTTTTACATCGCGAGGAAAATGCTCGTAATTCATGTAAACGCGCTCTGCAGTTCCTTTGAAAGGCTCTCCAGTAGAAATAGTAATGCGATCTCCAGGATTTACCACTACTTCTTCTTTCATCACACCTACTCTCAATTTAGGACCTTGAAGGTCTCCTAAAATTCCAGTAGCAAAACCGTGTTCTTTATTTAAATCTCGTATCATTTGCACGCGTTCTCTTACAGCGTCATGATCTGCATGGGAGAAGTTGATTCTAAATACATTTACGCCAGCTTTCATCATGTCTAGTAATACTTCTTTCTTAGAAGTAGCTGGACCAAGGGTTGCGACGATTTTAGTTTTTTTAGTGTTTGGCATTATTCAAATATTAAATAATCTTGTTGTTTTATTTTAAACGTATCTACTTGATAGACACTTATAACTTGGGGTATTTCCCCTATGGAATTTAGTAACTTTTTAAGTGGAAAAATTTCTTCATCTTTTTCAATCTTAAGTAAAAAATCTACCGTTCCATATTCTTTTATCAATACTGTTTTTACTCGCACGGACTCATTACTATCAAATAAGCCAGTTATTGCTGGTTGCTGAGTTGCAATACCCCAATATTTATTAGGAATTAAATAGAAAGGTGCATTTTGCTCTTGGTCAAAGTGTTTGTACACAGGATAATTTGCCGTATACGCAAGTTGTGAAATATCTTGATCTTTAATGCTTCTACTAAAGCTCTTATGCAAATACTTGTTTAATAAATAAGCCATCCTATAAGGCTCTAAAGTAGAATGTATAGCAATCAAGATATAAGGCTCTTCTTCTAATTCCCAGTCTGCTAATTTGTGAATCGCCACTTCTTATCTCTTTAACCTTGCTAATTTAAGAAGACTAAGAGCAAACTCATTGCGCATTAACTTTAAATAAAGGTAAATATTTACGAAAACGATGGTAGTTTGTACAATAATATTATAATGTCGTAATATCTTACTCTGATGAGAACAATTACTAAGCAAAGGATTTATAGAGGGAATAAAATATTAGAATTTATCTTGAAGAGCAAAGTAGGCTCTTTTACTCGCTTTCTCCTCTGCTTTCTTTTTAGATGTTGCTCTAGCTTTAGAAATTACTTTTTTATCAATGGTCAGTTTTACTGAGAAGTGTTTCACATCGTCTGCACCAGAGTCTTCGTAAGTATTGTAGTCAAATTTCTTTTTATGCTTTTGACACCACTCGATCAGTAGACTTTTATAAGAAATTACCTTTCCTTCTAGCTTCTCGATATCAACATAAGGCACTACCACTTTTTTACAAATAAACTTTTTACAGGTAACGTAACCTCTATCCAGGTAGACTGCTCCTACAAGGGCTTCAAAAAGATTGCCATGAATGTTTGCACCAAAATTGCGCGTAGGTACCTGAGTTTTGGCGTATTTAATAAGACCGAAGTCCTGACCTAATTCGTTTAAATGCTCGCGACTTACAATTTTAGATCGCATTTTTGTCAAATAACCTTCGTCGCCACTAGGTACTTCATTAAAAATATATTCAGCAATGACCGCTCCAAGTATAGCATCACCTAAAAATTCTAATCGCTCATAACTTTGAGGGAATCCTACATCAGTTTTTAAACCCATAGATTTATGGGTGAAAGCGGTCTCATAGAGACAAATGTCTTTAGGTTTGAGTCCAGTTATGTTTTTAATTGCACTAGATAATTCCTCGTTAGTATGAACAGTACTTCGAGATTTAAATATTTTGCGAATTCTATTCATAGGAACTTAAAGACCAGGTTAGATCTTTCTGAAAGCAATGCAACAGTTATGACCTCCAAAACCGAAAGTGTTGCTCAAGGCAACATTTACCTCACGCTTTTCAGGCTTATTAAGAATTAATCGTAAAGAAGGATCAATATTCTCATCAACTGTAGTATGGTTGATTGTAGGAGGCACAATACCTTCATTAATCGCCATAACGCTTGCTATAGATTCAATTGCTCCAGCAGCACCTAGAAGGTGGCCTGTCATGGACTTCGTAGAATTGATACTAATGTTAGGTGCGTGATCACCAAAAACAGCTTTAATAGCCTTTAACTCTGCCACGTCACCTAGTGGTGTAGACGTTCCATGAGTATTGATGTGATCTACATCTTCAGGATTGATTCCTGCGTTTTGTAATGTATTTTTCATTACTGCAATAACACCACGACCTTCAGGATCAGGAGCGGTAATATGATACGCATCACTTGAAAAACCTCCACCTATCACCTCAGCATAGATTTTTGCTCCACGAGCCTTTGCATATTCATAATCTTCTAGGACTAAGGCTCCAGCGCCTTCTCCTAGAACAAAACCGTCACGAGTCGCATCAAAAGGGCGACTTGCAGTTTCTGGACTTTCATTACGAGTAGATAAGGCATGCATGGCATTAAAACCACCCATTCCAGCTTGAGCAACGGCAGCTTCAGAGCCACCAGTTACTATGACATCACAATGTCCTAGTCTAATATAATTTACTGCATCCAGCATTGCATTTGCACTAGAAGCACAAGCAGATACTGTAGTATAGTTAGGTCCCATAAATCCATATTTTATAGAAATATGAGCCGGAGCTATATCTGCAATCATTTTTGGTATAAAGAAAGGGTTAAAACGCGGCACGCCATTTCCAGCTGCAAACGATTTTACCTCTTCCTGAAAAGTTTCTAAACCACCTATTCCTGCACCCCATATAACACCTACCCTAAATTTATCGATAGCGTCTATGTCCAGTCCAGAGTCGGCTATAGCTTCATCACCTGCTACCAGTGCATACTGGGCAAATCGATCCATGCGTCTAGCTTCCTTGCGGTCGATGAAATCAGTCACGTTAAAGTTCTTGATCTCGCAAGCGAATTTTGTCTTAAAATGTTCTGTATCAAAATATGTGATAGGAGCACAACCGCTCTTACCAGCTTTTAATGCTTCCCAATATTCCTCTAGGTTATTCCCTATAGGAGTAAGGGCACCCATTCCTGTAATGACAACTCGCTTTAATTCCATGTAATGTAACTTTACTTAAAGAGCTTAAAAATACCTTTAAAAAATCAATAAATTGACTCCTAAGATATTTTTAAGCTCAGAATAGTATTACGCTTTTGCTTCTTCGATGTATGAAACAGCTTGACCTACAGTTGCGATGTTCTCTGCTTGATCGTCTGGGATCTGGATATCAAATTCCTTTTCAAATTCCATGATCAACTCAACTGTATCGAGTGAATCTGCGCCTAAGTCATTTGTGAAGCTTGCTTCTGTAACAACTTCGTTCTCGTCAACACCTAATTTGTCTACGATAATTGCTTTTACTCTTGATGCAATGTCTGACATAATAATCTAATTTTAATTTTAAATGAATCGCAAAAATAACAAACTTTGCGTTAATACCGTTTCTAGTTTAAAATAACTACAAAATAAAAAAATAATATTTGTCTTTATACGAGTTATTGAAATCAAGCATAGCCATCGCTACGGTTTCTTTCAAAAATGAAGTAGAAAGGGAAATAGTGCTTTTTATGTAATTATTTTGAGGTGGAAATGGTATCGTACAATGTTTTAGTCATTTGAGTTAACTTGCAATTTCATTTATTTTTATTCAATTAACTAACTCAACTCACGGTTTACAACAAGCCTGCCATTAATTTTTATGAAGAAAATAGTAATTTTAGCTAGCGGTAATGGTACTAATGCTCAGGCTATTATAGATAGATATAACAGTTCTAATGAAGTGCAAATTTCTTTGATTTTATCTAATAAACCTCAAGCATATGTGTTAGAAAGAGCACGACTAGCTGGTATACCTGCAATGAGTTTTAATAGGTACGCTTTCGCGAAAGCGGGACAAATACAATCTATTTTAAATCAAGAACAGCCCGATTTGATCGTTTTGGCAGGATTCTTATGGAAAATCCCAAGTTTTTTAATCGAAGACCATCCTAATAAAATTATTAACATTCATCCTGCTTTATTACCTCAATATGGTGGCAAAGGAATGTACGGTATGAATGTTCATCGCTCGGTTATTGAAAATAAAGAACAAAAAAGCGGTATTACCATACATTATGTAAATGAAAATTATGATGAAGGCGCGATCATTAAGCAAGCTACTTGTCAAATTGATCAAAATGATACTGCTGAAGATCTCGCGAGCAAAATCCATCAATTAGAACATGAATATTATCCTACAGTCATTGCTGAACTTTTAAAATAATGGATCAAGTACATATTTATACAGACGGTTCTTCTCGAGGTAATCCTGGACCAGGTGGTTATGGCATAGTTATGGTCGCGGTAGGTAAGAAGTTTAAAAAAGAATTTTCTCAAGGATATCGCAAAACAACTAACAATCGTATGGAACTACTAGCGGTAATTGAAGCGCTAGAAAAAATTAAACCAGATCATGAAGTTGCTATCACTGTTTTTACTGACAGCCGTTACGTAAGTGATGCGGTAAATAAAAACTGGATTGCAGGATGGATCAAGCGCAAGTGGAAAAACGTTAAAAATCCAGATTTGTGGAAAAGATTCATTAAAATCTACAATCGTACACAGCCTAAAATGCAATGGATCAAAGGTCATAACGATCACCCCATAAATGAAAGATGTGATGCTCTTGCTGTTAATGCAGCGCTGGATAAAAGTAAACATCTTGTAGATGAAGGTTTTGAAACGGCAGAGAAAGGGTTGTTTTAGTTTTATTATATTCAAAAGACTTATTTTGACAGAAGATCTTTGTAAAGTTCTAAATCATATAATTATGAAAAACCTCCTTGATCACTTGTCATTCCGCACTCGATGCGGAATCTGTTTGATACTATTCTCAATACTTTTAATCGCCTGCGACAGCGACGACACACCATCTCAAGAAAGTTTATTACCACCCATAACCATGACAGGAGAAAACACCTTTGGTTGTTTGATCGATGGGAAATTCTTTAAGCCTAGAGATGGTAGTAATCTTATCAGTAGTGGTAATAAAGGAATGAGAACTCGTGTCTCAGAACTTGTAAACACAGAAATTGAAGTCAATGATTTTAAAAGTGAAAAAATAGGGAATCTAATTCTTGATCTTGAGAATTTAAGACTTAATGGTACTGGTATTTATCAAATAGACCGCTCAAATTCATTGAGAGGTCTTGATGGTGAAAACAATACATATATGCATTGCCGTATTTGGAGTAATAAGACTGACAGTTACGAAGGCTATGTGTCCTACGATAATTCTGGAGAAATAGAAATATTAAAATCTGAACCTGCTCCAAGCATAGGTTTTATTTATTCTGGAACTTTTAAAGGAAAACTTGTGAATTTCAATAATCGATTAGATACAATCAAAATAACTTTGGGGAGGTTTGATATTGATACAGTGACATTGTCAACTACAAGTTTTAATTAAAGAAATACCATTAAACACTAATATCTCTAAAATCCTTGATGATAAATTGCAAGATGTAAATTAATGCACCGTTACAAGTGGCATAATTTATGACCGCATATTCCAACTAGCTAATCTGAATAATTTCAAAAAAAGAAATTTTTCAAAATCAACATACTACTTTAAAAAAATTACATGAAAAATAAGTTTCTACTATTCCTACTCTTCTTTTTGGTAAACACATTATTTATCGATGCTCAAAACAACTACGGTGTCACTTTTGACAAAGATGAAAACCCAGATAATTGCTCTAATTACAATCGTATGATGAGCACCAAAGCAAAAGAAATAGGCTTTAATATAGAACGTAAAGGAAATTCTCTTTTCTTAAGAGTAACTGATAAAGAATGGTTTGAATCTGTTCTTAAAAATAAAACCGATGGAATTGCCGTAGATGTTATCCCGAGAGATAATTATTTATGTGGTGTAGAGTTGCCAGATACTCAAATACGAGGGACTTTATTAAAGCCTGTTTACAAAGCAAAACTCCTTCAAGGATTAAAGAAAAAAGGCTCTAACTCCTGGCTAACTCTAGTAGGAAGAGTTCCTGAAAATTTGAAAGACAAAGATCTAGAATTCAACATTCTATTTTTAGGAAACAAAACCATGTGCGGTTATTATAATATTTATAATCTAGAATCTTTTCCATGGAATTTATTAGACATGGGAATCTATCTAGACGAATTAAAATATAAAAATGACGGTGCAATAGCTGAAAAAGAAACCACTGAAAAAAAGTTTAAAACTTTAAATTTTACGATTCCTTTTGAAAAGAATAAGTCTCAATATTATCCAGAAGATGTAAAGCCTATCTATGATTCTTTAAATCTGACAGATTACAAAATTTCTAAAATAAAGATCAATGCTTACGCATCTGTAGAAGGAAGTAAGGAAATAAATGAAAGACTTCAAAAAGAAAGAGGAAACAGTATCGTGAATTCCTTAAAATCATATACCAAAAACGACGTTATTACCGAAGTCGTGACTTCTGAGAATTGGGCAGAATTTTTTGAATCCATACAAGGCACAGAAAACGCAAATCTTGCTCAACTTTCTAAGCAAGAAATAAAAGAAAAGCTGGTCGGGACTTTGAGTGCAGAATTAGAGCCTGTCCTAGCTCAACATAGAAAAGGAATTGTAACTATCGAACTCTCTAAAATCGTGCGTTATAAAGGAATGAGTAATCAAGAGTTAGTATCAACGTTTAATTCTACATTGAAGAAAGGAGATTTTGAAAATGCTATGATACTTCAAAAGGCCCTTTTTGACCGAGCGTTAAAAGCTTCTGACCCTAGTTTGCTGGCAAAAATGGAAATTCCGCAACAAAAAAAATATGCAGATTTTAATAATAATAAAGCTGTATTTGGATATTATCAAGATGCCAGTCAGGCGCTTACAGCAAAGCGAGAATTAGAAGAAGTACTTGAAGTAGCTCCTAAAAATAAAAAAGTAAGGTATAACATCACCGCAATTGACATCTATTTGTATAGATACGATTTTGAAGGATTAAAAGAAAGAGACCTTAAGGTTCAAATAAGAGGTTTAAAAATGTATGGAATCAATAATAAATTGATACTGCGCATGCTCACTAACATGGATATTATAAAAGCAGAAAAGAAACGTAGAGAGAAGAAATACAAAGAAAAGGATGCTGCGGTAAAATCAATAAAATATACCTACAAATTGATTGAACTATCTAATTCAGATTATTTAAGTCTAGCCCAGTTTCTTACTTATTATGATAATGTAGAAAGCTCAAAAGCCTTGCTTTATCCGGTTGTAAGTAAGGTAGATGCAAATGAGGATCTTCTTTTTTACTACATCAATCAAACCATTGTAAGTAATACCATGGTAGCACAAAATGATTACCGAGTTATCTTAAGTAATGCCTACGGTCAGAATCCAGAGCGGTTTTGTCAATTGTTTAATGCTAGCACAAAAGAAGGTGTAACCTTTCAATTATTGAAAAACACTTATTTGAGAAGTAGTTTTTGTGAGAATTGTAATTAGTTACAACTTCTTATAAATTGAAGTTGAGTAATTTATTTTTTGTAAGGTGTTGTTTTCTTACAAATAAATATATCTTTAAGATCAAATAATTGCAACTTCCCTTCCCTGAGCAATTATATCAAATGTACTCTTATGAAAAATCCCTTTAAGGATTTGTCAAACCGCATTTATTGCGGTTTCGCTATAATCCTATCGCTATGTTTTTTAATCGCCTGCGACAGCGACGACGCACCATCTCAAGAAAGTTTATTACCACCCATTACCATGACAGGAGAAAACACATTTGGTTGTTTAATCGATGGCAAGTTTTTTAGACCTAGGGATGGGGACACCTCAATTAATGTAGCAAATAGAGGTTTGAGGGTTTTGCGATCTGAAACAAATAATATAGAGTTTGAAAGCCATGATTTCAAAACTAATGTTGCTAGAACCTTCATAATTCATGTTGAGGATTTACTATTATCTGGTGAAGGTATTTATGAAGTAAACACATCAAATGGTTTACGAAGTTTAGATGGTAACAACAATTCTTACATTCATTGTACAACCAAAAGTCCTCTTACTGATGAGCAGGCGTTTTACACATCTTATGACAATTCTGGAAACATTTATATTGAGGAACTGCTTTTAGATTCAGTAAACGGTAATATCATCTCTGGAACCTTTAATGCTAAGTTGACTAACATTCTAAATCCACAAGACACTGTTTTAATTAACAAAGGACGATTTGACATTAACTCAATAACAATATTACAAACCACTTTTAACTAAAAGGCTGCTCATAATAATGGCTGCCCTTGAAGGCTTAACAACTAACGAAACCTTATCACTTAACATATTAAATCTATGAAAAAAATAATTCTTATAGTAGGATTAGTACTATCATTATGCAATGGTGTTGCTCAAAATCAAGATCCTACTTTGGATGTTGCTCTAAATAATGTTAATCAATCTGCGGTAAGCAGTGGGATTATTTATGAGCGTACGATGCAACTTGCCAATCTTTATAATTTCAATAGAGAAGAAGGTTTTAATGTCGCTAATTATAAATATTTCAAACAGGCATTACTGGAAATGCATAACGCAAGTAACAAAAATTTATTTGTTAATCTAGATCAACTGGACGGGCAACTAGAACAAGAAGCTCAAAATATAGTACCTATAGGTATTTTGAATACGGATTTTTCGTCTGTATTAACACCTTCATACTTCTTTAACAACATATATTTTACCAAACCATAATCATGGCTTACTTTTGCTTATTCAAATTTATTCTAAATAAGAATGAGTAACACCATTGCACATCTTAAACGTGGAGAAACAGCTATTATCAAAGAATTTGATGAAATTGACGTTCCTTTAAAATTACTAGAAATGGGATGTTTACCTGGTAATCGTGTTACCATGATGCAATCTGCTCCATTTAAAGATCCTATTTACCTTGATATAAACGGGACACATCTAGCCATAAGAAGAGAAACGGCAGTAAAAATAAGCGTAGAACGATATGGGTAAATCAATTAATGTTTCCCTTATAGGTAATCCCAATACTGGTAAAACATCGCTTTTTAATAGACTTACTGGTTTAAATCAACAAGTAGGAAACTACCCTGGTATTACCGTAGAGAAAAAGGAAGGAATCTGTAAAATAGATCGTGGTCTTAAAGCTCATATTCTAGATTTGCCAGGTACGTATAGTTTAAATACTACCTCGATAGATGAGAGTATAGTGGTAGAAACACTTCTCAATAGAAATTCTAAAGACTTTCCAGATGTTGCTGTAGTGGTGTCTGACATTGAAAATCTTAAAAGAAATCTTCTCGTTTTTACTCAGATTAAAGATCTTGAAATTCCTACCATTCTTGTCATCAATATGGCAGATCGTATGGAGCGCAAAGCGATTTCTCTTGACATTGATTTGATGCAAAAAGAACTCAATACAAGTGTTGTTCTAGTAAGTGCTCGCAAAAACCAAGGAATTGATGAGTTAAAAAAAGCGATTGCAAATTACAAACAGCTTACAACAGAGCCTTGCATGAATGCTTCGGTAATTGACAAGGAGTATTTCAACACACTTAGAAATACATATCCTAAACAGCTGGTTTACAAATTATGGCTGGTCATTACACAAGATGTAAACTTCGGAAAACTAGATCGCAATAGAGATATTGAAGATTTAAAGATGCATAAATTTGATGTGAAGTCTGAGGCCGATCTCAAGAAAATGCAACACAAAGAAACAGTTGTGCGCTATCAGTTTATAAACGGTTTACTTAAAAAAGTTCTTACTGTTGACACAGCAAATGCAAAAGATCTCAGGTCAAGACTAGATCGTATTTTACTTCATAAAGTTTGGGGTTATTTGATTTTCCTTTTGGTTCTCTTGCTTATTTTCCAGGCTATTTATGACTGGAGTACATACCCTATGGACTGGATTGATGGGACTTTTGCTAGTATAAGTTCTTGGATCAACACTACTTTTCCAGCAGGACCATTTACAGACTTGTTTGCCGAAGGTATTATACCAGGCTTAGGTGGTATTGTAATTTTCATTCCGCAAATAGCTTTCTTATTTTTATTTATTGCTATACTCGAAGAAAGTGGCTATATGAGTCGAGTGGTTTTTCTCATGGATCATATTATGAAACGATTTGGTTTGAGTGGTAAAAGTGTTGTACCACTGGTATCAGGGACAGCTTGTGCTATTCCAGCCGTTATGGCAACTAGAAATATTGAAGACTGGAAAGAGCGATTGATTACTATTCTGGTAGTTCCTTTTACAACATGTTCTGCTCGATTGCCCGTTTACTTGATCATTATCGCATTAGTAATTCCAGATGAGCGCATTTTAGGTGGCGCATTTAACTTGCAAGGACTTACATTAATGCTGTTGTATCTACTAGGTTTTGGAGCTGCAATATTCTCAGCATGGGTATTGAATAAAGTGTTGCCTATAAAACGTAAAGCATTTTTTGTTATGGAAATGCCAGCTTATAAGTTGCCTATGTTTAAAAACGTAGCCATTACGGTTATAGAAAAAACCAAAAGCTTTGTCGTAGGAGCAGGAAAAATAATCATGGCGATCTCCATCGTTTTGTGGATTCTTGCTAGTTACGGAGTAGGCGACCAGTTCAACGGAGCTGAGCAAATCGTTACAGAAAAATATGCTGATCAAAATTTGAGCGAAGAAGAGCTTGCTCAAAAAATCGCTTCTCATGAACTAGAATACAGTTTTATAGGTTACATTGGAAAAGGTATTGAACCTGCTGTAAGACCTCTAGGTTATGACTGGAAAATAGGAATCGCTATTGTAAGTTCCTTTGCCGCTCGTGAAGTTTTTGTAGGTACCCTAGCTACTATTTATAGTGTAGAAAGCGATGGAGAAGAAGAGCAAACTATTAAAAACCGTATGGCAGCCGAGACTAATCCTATTTTAGGTGGTCCGTTATTTAATTTTGCTAGCGGTATTTCCTTGCTTCTTTTCTATGCCTTTGCCATGCAGTGTATGAGTACGCTTGCTATTGTAAAACGAGAAACCAATAGCTGGAAATGGCCAGCAATTCAATTTTTCTTCATGACCGCAGCTGCCTATTTTGCCGCACTAGGTGCTTTTCAAATTTTGAAATAATGTATATCGCACAAACCATATTAGTTGTTTTAATAGCTGTAATAGCATTGGTTTGGTTGCTTAGAAAATTTATATTTCCTAATAAATACAACTCGTCAAACTGTGGCGATGGAGATTGTGGCTGTCATTAAAGTAGGTGTTGATCTCGCTTTCTATTTTATTTTTTGAAAATAGAAGTTTATGCTGAACTTGTTTCAGTACGAAAGCGGAATCATCAAAAATATCCTAACTAGCAAATTATTTTTTAGAACCATTATAATACTTTGTATCTTGTATTTGATACTAAGAAAATGAATAAGAATCCGATAGGCTTTTTTGACTCTGGAGTAGGCGGCACAAGCGTGTGGAAAGAAGTAATAGAATTATTACCTCACGAGAATACCATCTACCTAGCCGATTCAAAACACGCGCCTTATGGTCGTAAGTCTCGAGAAGAAATCATTGCTTTATGCATTAAAAATACGGAGTATTTATTGAGCCAAAACTGTAAAATCATTGCAGTGCCATGTAATACTGCAACTACAAATGCGATAAGTTACTTACGATCGCATTATGATATGCCATTTATAGGGATAGAACCAGCTATAAAGCCTGCGGCGCTTAAAAGCGACACAAAAAAAATAGGAATTCTTGCTACCAAAGGAACATTATCTAGTGAGTTATTTAATAAAACCCAAAAAGAGTTTGCTCAAGACGTTAACACCATTGAAATAGTAGGTACAGGCATCGTTGAACTCATTGAAGCTGGTAAAAAAGATTCTGAAGAGATGTATGACCTGCTTATTAAAATCACAGAACCGTTCATGATTTCTGGAATAGATTATTTGGTTTTGGGATGCAGTCATTATCCCTACATTAAAGATCGATTACAAGAATTGTTACCCAACAGAGTGCGAATTATAGACTCTGGAGCAGCGGTAGCAAGACAAATGCTCAACATTTTAAAAGCAAAAAACATGCTGAATGAAAGTGAAAAACCTGGCGATCATGTGCTTTATTCTAACTTACAAGTACAAACACTAAACTCTTTAACTAGTGAGATTGCTAATAGAAAAGTGTATTTGCTGGATTTTTAGATATCGTAATTGTTATTCGTGAAACTTTATTTAAAAGATCTTTCTAACTAATCTTCTAACTAAAATACTCAAACAACCCCAGCTTTTTACTTGGACTTACGGGCAACTCTACTTTTCCTAACAGCACACTACCACCTTTTCCTTTCTTATAAGCCGTGACATGAGAAACATTAATCAAATGAGATTTATGAATACGCGCAAAACCTTTATCAGATAACATATCATCAAAATGTTTCAAGGTTTTAGAAACCAGTTTTGTGGCGTTTTCTAGATAAATGTGCGTGTAATTATCGTCTGCACTGCAATAGATGATGTCTTTAATAGGCAAGACTTCAAAACCTTCTTGAGTAGGAATGGTGATTTTATCGGTAAGTTGTGAGCTGTTTTCTTCTTTGATACTTAAATCTACGTTCACCTCACTTTCTCGTGTTTTTATGGCTTGTACTATTTCTACTGCTTTGATCAACTCATCTATATCAATAGGTTTAGTCAAGTAATAAGCCGCCTGCTGATTCAGAGCATCTTTTGCATACTGATCATAAGCAGTTACAAAAACGGTTTCAAAGGTTCTATTAGGTAATTTGTCTAGCAAATCAAACGCAGTCCCAAAAGGCATTTCTACATCTAGAAAAACCAAATCTACCTCAGTATGTTCAAGAATTTTAAAAGCCTCATCTACGTTAGTCGCTTCATTCAACACGCTAACGTCCTTGCAATATTTGGCAATATAGTTCTTCAAAATATCTCTTGATATTTGCTCGTCTTCTACAATTATGGCGTTTAATTTCATATTTTGAATTTATAAGCTGCTTAAGAATTCTATTAACTTTTGATGGTCACAACTACAGTAGTTCCCACATCAGGACTCAATCCGGCGTCGGTTACCTTAATATCAATCTCGCAATCGTGCAACTCGTTTAATAAGGCAACCCTATTTTTAATATTACCCAAACCTTTAGAATCGCGTTTCTTTTGATGTTCCGTTTTTATGGCTTTGGACTTTTCTCTCCCGATACCGTTATCTGTTATGGTCACTTGGATTCCTTTTTCCGCTTTCGCGAAAGCAACATCTAAAAAGCCTTTTTCTTCTTTATAACGCAATCCATGCCATACCGCATTTTCAATGATAGGTTGCAACAACATAGGCGGTACTTGCAATTTAGTATCTCGCAATGAAGGATCGATTTCTAAGGTATAATCAAATTTATCCTTGAATCGCTCGTGTTCTAGTTTTAAATACAAACCTAAAAGATCAATCTCTTTCTCTAGCGGAATAAAGTCCAGCTCACTATTCTCTAAAACACTACGCATGAGTTTTGAGAAATCGGCAAGGTATTTATTTGCTGCACGTTCATCATTTTGAGCGATATAATTATTTACAGAATTCAAGGCATTAAATATAAAATGCGGATTCATCTGGCTGCGCAATGATTTTAAAGCTAGCAAATGGTTGTTGATCTTTTGCTGTTTATTATTGCGATACATAAAATAGGCAAGGGTAAGAAGCAACAAACTAAGCGCTACAAGTGAATAAATGATCCAGCGCTGGCGCTGATTCATTTCTTGTGTGAGCTCGCGCTCTGTGTTTACTAATGCCAGCTTATTTTCTGTAAGCTCGCGGTCCTTTTCTAAAGTTAAAATTCTAGTCTGTTTAGCTACAAGTTCTTTTGCTCTTCTTGCTGTAGCTTCTAACTCGTTTTCTTTTTCCAGATAAAGTGCATCGACTGTATTGATGTATAACTCATTATAGTCCAATGCTTTTTTAGTATTCCCAGCTTTTTTATTGAGCTCATAAAGGTTTTTTGCAGCATCTTTTTTTACTTCAAGATCATTGTTTGTGGTTGCTTCTTCTAGACTGGACTCGTAATAAGTTATGGCATCACTAATTTTGTTTTGAGCTTTAAAAGCTTCGGCAATTTTGAGTTGTTCTTTTTGTTTAGAAAGGCCTTCTATTAGCATATTGTCATCTACTGCCATAGTTGGCGCTGCAACGACAGTATCTTCTGAAACGACTTCTTCATCTAGGTCGCTTACTGCAATTTCTGACTCTGACAGATCTATATCAGTATTATTTAAGAAACCTGAAGTACTTGATGGCTTACTCGTACTATTTTGAAGGCGTTTATCTTTAGAATTTATGCTGTCCAACAACTTGATATTATTCTTACGTAAGGCGATTTCTTCATCAAATCTAGAGTTGCTGTTATAAAAATCTGCTGTTTGAGATTGTATTTGTGCGTTAACAATAGGACTTTCCTTCTTTGATTCAATTATTGCCTGGTCAAAATAAACCTCAGCATCATCTTCTCTACCGAGATCATTTAAGAGTTTAGCAATTTTAGAATTGATAGATGTTACCTGTTGAGTACGTTTCTCTTTTTGAGCAAGTAGTAAGACGTTCTTATAAGTTTCTAATGCTAGATCGCCCTGATTGGTTTTTGCATAAGCATCTCCTAAACCGGTCCATCGCCTTATTTTCAAGTCAACAGAATTATTATTACCTGATGATTTTGACCTTCCTATGGAAGAAGAATCTACGTTTAAATATGCGGTGATCGCTTCTTGATAATTACCATTTAATCGCAAAGCATCTGCCTTTTTTACAACAAGCTCTGTATTAGAAACAAGCTGAGCAGCTTGATGGTAATTGGAAACAGCAAGATCGTATTGTTTATTAAAAAAGTACAAATCACCTAACTTTTCATAAGCTGCGCTCTCTTGAGTTTTAGTTAATGATTTGGGATTATTTGAAAGAGCTGCGATAAGGAAATCGGCAGTTTTTTTTGCGTCTATTCTTAGGTATTCTTGAGCACTGTCCATCGCCACTTGATAGCTTAGGGCGCTCAACTCTTTGGCATCTTTTTCTTGATTTTGAACACGTATTATAATGTCATCGTCACTATTAATACGATAATAAACCGTCTCAAAATCAAGTCCTCTTATGATGACTTCTTCACCCATATTTGCAGGCAAACTAAATCTCCCTAATACATCAGTAGTGGTATATCTACCCATTGCGCCTTCAACGTTAATACCAGAAATAGGTGAGCCATTTTCAGTAAGTACTTGACCTTCTAGCACCATACTAGTACTAGAAGTACGAGACTTTTGATTGGAAGTGTTTTGAGCAAAATTGATTTGCACACAAAACAGTAGGAAAATAAATAAGAATAGATGTTTCATTTCGGTGTAAACTTAGTCATTAAAAAATATATGACTGTTTGTAAATAGCTTGTTTTAGGCATTTAAGATGGTGTTTTTTCCGCTTTCGCGAAAGCGGACTCACCAGCACACTTCTTTCACTCATTCAAAACTGTGTTTCACTCATTTCTATTATCAATACGTTTTTATTCCAGATAGATTTGGATCAAAATCAAGAAAAATGAAAAAGATCATCACGTCAATTTTAATGTGCACAGCTCTAGTAATGAGCGCACAACACATGGGTAACTTTAATAGTAAGGTTGCCGATATGGATATTTCTAGAGCAAATATTGCGACCAGCATGGGAAACGGCGCTGCTTATGGAAATCAATATGCGCAACAATACGTTAATCTACAACCTAGCAATGTGCTACAAATAAAGCTGAGGTCTTTGTACAATGTAGACGCAACAGATTATACGGCTGTTTTTAATATCGTTCAAGTAGGTAAAACTGCTGAGGAAACTACAAAACTGATGAACGATAAAATCGAGATCGTAAAGAAAGACCTGAAAAGCAACGGTTTTCAAGGACAGTTCTCTTTAGACATGATATCCTTTGTCCCGCAATATGAAATAGAAGTTACTAAAAAGCTATTCTCTAAAACATATACCGAAGTTCCTGTAGGTTTTGAATTGCAGCAAAACCTCTTGATCAGTTACAAGAAAGACAGTGATTTTCAAAAAATCCTTACCGCTTGTGGTAAAGCCGAGGTTTACAACCTGGTAAAAGTGGATTATTATGTAAAAAACCTAGAAGCTATTTATGAAAATCTTCAAAATAAACTTCTTGAAGAAGTATCTAAAAAGAAAGCCTACTACGAGAAACTAGGTTTTAAAATGGAAGACTACAATGTCATGATGGCCGACAAAAAATATTACCACACACCTAAAGATTTTTACAAAAGCTACCTCGCTGCAGAAAACATAAGCATGGAATCTCTTAAAAATCAGAAAAATGTAACCTCTGTTAGAAAGCCCACATCATATTATTATGACCCTATCCCGTACAACGGTTATGACATCGTAGTAAACGCAGCAATCACAAAGCCTGTTATTCAGTTAGGAATGGATCTAAGCTTACAATACAACTTAAAACCAATTGAGAAAAAACCAGAACCAAAACCTGCTCCAGTAAAAACTCCTGATCCTAAAGTGTATGTAGTAAGTCCAAATGGCCCTATAGATATCAAACAAATACCTAATAATTAAAAATAAATCAAGAATTATACAAAGTAAAAGCCTTTCCCTTTTTTAAAGGGAAAACAGGTTGGCGACGAGGTCAGCAAAGCTGATCGAGCAACCAAAAGGGTTTTACGGTTGTATTAAATAAAACATCATGAAAAATTTAAAAACTCTAGCTCTATCATTGAGCATCGCAGCATTTCTTTCTTGCAAAGGAAATACTCCGCAAAACCAAGTCGCAATAATTGATGAATTCATTGAGGCGCCGGTAATTATAGCGAACACAAAACCTGCAACTATACAAATAGCTTTATTGCTAGATACCAGCAATAGTATGGACGGACTCATCGATCAGGCTAAAACTCAGTTATGGGATATCGTCAATAAAATGTCGAGTGCACAATGCAACGATCAACAAGCATTATTAGAAATTGCTATTTACGAATATGGGAACAGCCGTTTAAGTGCTAACGACGGTTTTGTACGCGAGGTGCTTTCCTTTTCTACAGACCTAGACTTGATCAGTAAAGAGCTGTTTAGTTTGAGAACTAATGGCGGCGAGGAATACTGCGGTACTGTTATCGATAAGTCGTTGAAAAAATTAGAATGGAAGGATGGAAAAAACGACTTAAAAATGATTTTTATAGCAGGTAACGAAGGTTTTAATCAAGGCTCTGTGCCGTTTTCTTCCAGTATCGCACAAGCAATTGAAAAAGACGTCACCGTAAACACCATTTTTTGTGGCGACTGGAATACAGGAACGCAATTACGCTGGAAAGAAGGAGCCGTTCTAGGAAAAGGTGAATATATGAATCTAGATCACAATCAAAAATCGACCTATGTAGCAACTCCTTATGACGACGAAATTCTAGAATGGAATAAAAAACTAAATAATACCTATGTGTATTACGGCCGTCAAGGTGAAGATAAAAAAATGGCTCAAGTAGAAATGGATGAAATGGTTCAGGAAGCTTCTATTCAGGCAAATGTGAAACGCAGCGTAGCAAAATCTTCTTCAAACTACCGCAACTCCACTTGGGATCTTGTAGATGCTATGGAAGATGAGGAAATGAGAGAAGGCTTTTTCAAATCAGAGAATCTAGCTACGTTACCAGATAGTTTGCGTAATAAAAGTATGAAGGAGATTACCGCTTTCGCGAAAGCAAAAAAACAAGAACGAACCTTAATACAGAACAAGATTCAAGAACTTAATAAAAAGAGAGATAACTATATTAAAACACAATCACTAAGTGAGTCTAACGGTTTAGAGTCTGCCATGTTTCAAGCGATTAAAAAACAGTCTAGCTCAAAAGAATATACGTGGGATTAAACAGTGAAATAGTGTTACTTTTTAAGGACACTGAGCGATTTGTTTTATAAACTAAATCAGGAACCATATTTAAAATATATAAGTGAAATATCTTTTTCTTTTATCAGCACTATTTTTTTACTCTTGGACGGTTCAAGGTCAGGCATCTTCTTCAGGTGCCTTTTCTTTTGAATTGCATTTTTCTATTGAGGAATTTGATGTTTACAACTTGTCCTACCTTCCTAGAGATGGTCATGTACTTAAAGAAATTCATGCGATTATTGATCAAAAAAACAACTACATTGCTGTAAAAGGTAAAAATGAATATGTGGTAGGTGTTCCTTTTCCCATTATAATTATTGAAAAAAAGAACTCACCAGAAAATGCAGCCATCCATCAAGTTATTTATATGCATCAGCTTGTAAAAAGCCACGCATCTCCCAAAATAATGATAGATGTTACACCCAAAATAGGTTCCATTTATAAGTTAGATTTATCAACAAAAA